>DASVSP010000079.1:0-32996 GCA_036388065.1 Allosphingosinicella sp. | reverse complement strand
GGCTCAGAACATGCTTTCGGGGATGATGATGACGTCGCCGGGCTCGAGCCGGACGTTCGCCTTGCTGTCGCCCTTCTTGAGCAGGCGGGCGATCTTCAGGTCGTATTCGGTCTGAGTGCCGGTCGACTTGTCGTGGCGGATCAGCCGGGCGCGGTCGCCCGCCGCAAATTCGGACAGGCCGCCGACCGCGATCATCGCGTCGAGCAGGGTCATGTTGGCTCGGTACGGAAGCGAAGCGGGCTTGTCGGTCGCTCCGACCACCCGGATCTGCTGGCTGAAGCTGCCCTGGAAGGTCTCGACCATCACCGTCACCCGGGGGTCGTCGACATATTTGGTCAGGGCGAGGCGGATGTCCTCGGCGAGCTGCGCAGGGGTCTTGCCCGCCGCCTGGAGGTCCGGAATCAGCGGAGTGGTGATCATCCCGTCGGGGCGGACCTGCACCTTGCCGCCAAGGTCGGCATTGCGCCAGACGAAGACGTTGAGCTGGTCGAGCGCTCCGATCATATATCTTTCGCTGGCGGCGGTGTCGTCGGCTCCGACGAAGCTGGCCGACGGAAGACGGTTGCCGGACTTGGCGCCGGCCGTTCCGCAGCCCGCGAGGGCGAGCGCGCCGAGGCTGAGGGCGAGAGCGAGCTTGGGGCTTGGACGCATCGAACTGATCCTCTTCTGGTCGCCGCGGATCGCGTTCCTGACGTCAGGCACGCGAAATTTGGGTCCGCTATGGCGTGAAGAGGTAAAATTACCGTTAGGAACAATGGCCTTTAGAGGGGCGTCCCGTTCTGGGACTGGCCGGGCGGAGGGGTTAATCGCTGGGCTCAGCCGTCATTGCGAGCGTAGCGAAACAATCCAGTCCCACGTTCGACGCCGCTGGATTGCTTCGTCGCTTCGCTCCTCGCAATGACGGCTGACGGTTTAGCTGACCGCCATTTCCCTTGCCGCCGGATGTCCCAGGAACGCCGCCGGGCTCGCCGAAAGCCCATAGGCTCCGGCGAGGAAGACCGCGACGAGATCGCCCACTTGCGCTCTTGGGATCATGACGTCGTCGGCAAGCCGGTCGAGCGGAGTGCAAAGGCAGCCGACGATGCTCGCTTCCTCCTCGGGCGGGGCCTGGAAGCGGCTTGCGATCGCGACCGGATAATTGCGGCGGACGACCTGGCCGAAATTGCCTGACGCGGCGAGCTGGTGATGCATCCCGCCGTCGGTGACGAGGAAGGTCTTGCCGTGGCTTTCCTTGCGGTCGACGATTCGGGTCAGATAGACTCCCGATTCCCCGACCAGCCAGCGGCCGAGCTCGATGGCGAAGCCGCTGTCGGCAAGGCTCGCCGGCCGCTCCGCCAGGGTCTGCGCAAGGGCCGCTCCGACCGCCTCGACGTCGAGCGGCGCCTCGGTCGCGAAATAGGGGATTCCGAAGCCGCCGCCGAGATTGACCAGCGGCGGAGTCGCTCCGACCGCCTCGGCCAGCTCGGCGGCAAGCGCCACGGTCGCCCGCTGCGCTTCGATCAGGGCTTCGGCGGATAAAGCCTGAGACCCTGCGAAGATATGCAGCCCCCGCCACATTCCGCCACTTTCGACCACATGCCGGATCAGGGCCGGTACCCGCGCCGAGTCGACACCGAACGGCTTGGCGCCGCCGCCCATGCGCATCCCAGAACCCTTGATCTCGAAGTCGGGGTTGACCCGGATCGCGATCCTCGCGGTCCGGCCCTGGGCTCGGCCGATCGCCAGGGCGCGCTCCGCCTCGCCTTCGGATTCGACGTTCAGGGTCACACCCGCTTGAATCGCGGCGGCGAGCTCGACGTCGCGCTTGCCGGGGCCGGCGAAGGAGATTTCGTCCGAACCCGTGCCCGATCCGAGCGCCGCCTGCATTTCGCCCGCCGAGGCGACGTCGAGACCATCGACGAGCTTGCTGATATGACTGAGGAGCGGCGCATAAGTATTTGCTTTGATGGCGTAATGCAGGTTCACGCCCGGGCAGGCGGATCGGAATCGCTCGACCTGCGCCGTCACCCGGGACAGATCGTAGACGAACAAGGGCGTATCCCCCGCTTCCTCGACGAGCGAGTCGGCGCGGCGCCCGCCGATCAGCAGCATGGAGTGCTCGGCCTCGAAGCCGGCGGGGACCGCCCCCATGGGCTTGCTCATTGAATCAGCTCGCTCTTGATGACTTCGCGGTCGAGCTTGCCGTTGGGAGAGCGCGGCAGCTCGTCGCGCCAGACGATATGCGCGGGCTGCATAAAATTCGGTAACTCGCGGCGAAGAAAGTTTCGCAGGTCCAAATCCGCTTCCCGGCCGTTGCCGCGCACGACCAGCGCGATCGCTTCGCCGAGCCGGTCGTCCGGCACTCCGAGCGCAACCGCCTCGGTGACCACTCCGCTCGCCACCGCGGCCTCTTCGACCTCGGTCGGGCTGACTCGGTTGCCGCTGGTCTTGATCATCGAATCCTCGCGGCCGACGAAATAGAGCAGGCCCTGATCGTCCATTCGGACCCGGTCGCCCGACCAGACGGCGGTTCCCCCGTAAGTCGATCCGGGCGGGGCCGGCTTGAAGCGGACGGCGGTCCGCTCGGGATCGTTCCAATAGCCCTTCGCGACCAGCGGGCCGGCATGGACCAGCTCGCCGTCCTCGCCCGGCCGGCAGAGAGTTCCGTCGGGCTTCGACGCCATGACTTCAGCGAAGGGGATGGCCGTGCCGATCGAATCCGGATGCTCGTCGAGCAGGGCCGGCTCGAGGAAGGTCGAACGGAAGGCTTCGGTGAGGCCGTACATCAGATAGAGCTCGGCGGCGGGAAAGAGTTCGCGAAGGCGGCGGACGATCGAGACCGGAAGCCGGCCGCCGCTGTTGGTGAGGCGCCGGAGCGAGAAGGCGGCCTTGGGCGGCCAGGGCGCCTCGACCAGCTGGACCCAGAGCGGCGGCACTCCCGCCAGGGTGGTGATGGAGTGCGCCTCGACGGCCTTGATGACGTCGCGGGCCGCGAGATATTCGATCGGGACCACGCAGGCCCCCGCCGCCCAGCTGGAGAGGAGCTGGTTCTGGCCGTAGTCGAAGCTGAGCGGGAGAACGCCGAGCACCCGGTCCCGGGGCTCGAGGCGGAGGTAGTGCGCGACGCTGACCGCTCCGAGCCACATATTGGCGTTGCTGAGCATCACGCCCTTGGGCCGCCCCGTTGAGCCCGAGGTGTAGAGCAAGGCGGCGAGATCGTCGGGATCGGCGCTCGACGGGGGCAGCCGGTCGCCGCCGGCGAGCATGGCCGCGCCTTCCTCCTCCACGGCGGCGGCGCAGCCGGCGGGCAGGTCCCCTTCCCCCAGGGTTGCGAGGCGCGCCTTGCCGGTGATCAGGAGGCGCGCGCCGCTGTCGGCGAGGATGTGCCCGACCTGGCCCCGTTTCAGGAGCGGATTGATCGGCACCTGGACCAGTCCGGCGCGGGCGCCGGCGAGCGGCAGGAGGCTGGTCATCCGGGTCTTGGGTAGCCAGCTCGCCACCCGGTCGCCCGGAGCGAAGCCCCTCGCCTTCAGCGCCGCGGCGAGCGTTCCGACCGCGGCCTCGAGTCCCGCATAATCGAGCAGACCTTCCTTGGTGAGAAGCGCCGGAGCGCCCGGATCGCCCATCGAAGCGAGATGGTCCAGCGGGCGGGGGGTCGGATCTGGGGCTTGCACCGTGGCTCCTGTGTGCGCCACAGCGGAGAGGCTGGGCTTGGGCCGGGGGATAGCGCGTTGGGCTTCGAGGTGAAACTGTTCGATGACCTCGACGCCCTGGCGGCGGATTCGGGCGTCGCGCTCGGACGTCAGCCTTCGCTCTTCGACCGGATCGAGTGGTTCCGCCTGGTTGCGGCGCATTGTCCGCCGCCGGGGCGGCCGCTTATCGCCCGGGCCCGGGACGGCGACGGCTCGGCCGCCTGGCTGTTCCTCGCCGAGCAAGGGGGAAGGGCCCAAGCCCTGCGCTGCTGGTACAGCCTGCGTTTCGGCCTCGTCGGCAGGAGCGAGGGCGCGGAAGCGATTGCAAGGTCGCTGGGCAAGCGCTTGAGCCGGTTGGAAATCGCTCCACTGGAGGATCCGGAGCCTTTGGCCGAAGCCTTCCGCCGCTCCGGCTGGGCGACCTTCGTCGCCCCCGCCACCATTTCCTGGCGGATCGACACCGCGGGTCAGGATTTCGAGACCTATTGGGCGACTCGGCCCGGGAAATTGCGAAACACCGCCCAGCGCAAGGCCAAGGCCGCCGGGCTGGACATCGAGATCCACCGCGCTTTCGATCCGTCGGCCTGGGCCGCTTACGAGGAAGTCTATGCCGCCAGCTGGAAGCCCGAGGAGGGGTCGCCGTCTTTCCTTCGAGCGCTCGCCGAGCAGGAAGGCGAGGCCGGCCGGCTTCGGCTCGGAGTAGCGCGAAAGGAGGGCCGCCCGCTCGCCGCCCAGCTGTGGACGATCGAGAACTGCACAGCCTGGATCCACAAGCTCGCCTATCGCGAGGATTCCAAGGCCCTGTCCCCCGGTACGGTGCTGAGCATGGCGATGTTCCGGGCCGCGCTCGACGAAGACCGGGTCTCGCGGATCGACTACGGCACCGGCGACGACGGCTACAAGCGGGACTGGATGGGCGAGCGCGCGACGCTCTGGCGCCTCGAGGCGTTCAATCTCGCCTCCCCCCGCGGCCTGGCTGGCGCTGCGAGGGCCGGATTATCCGCGCTTGTCCACCGAGCCCGAAGCCGTTAGGCGCGGCGCGCTACGAGGGGAGCCCTTTCATGACCGCCGCCTTGAACGACGAACAGGAAGTCGACGCGACGCTGAGGGCCGTCCTTCGCGACGTGCTGGGCCTGCCCGAGGCCCAGGTCGCCGCGCTCGACGAATCGAGCCCGCTCTTCGGAGCCCTTCCGGAATTCGACTCCATGGCCGTCGCCGGCCTTCTCACCGAACTCGAGGAGCGGCTCGGGATCCTCATCGAGGACCATGAAGTCGACGCCGACATGCTTGAAAGCTTTGGCTCGCTTCTCGTCTTCGCCCGCTCCAAAACCCTCCAGTGAGCAGCGCCGGTCTCCGCTATTCCCGCTACCGGGTTGGAGACCGGGACGAATGGACGATGCGGATCGGGAGCGGCCCCGCACTCCTGTTCCTGCCCCCCTTGTTCGAGGAGATGAACCGCACTCGGGCGCTGCTCGCGAGCGCGATGCGCGCCCTCGCCTCGCAAGGCTTCGAATGCTGGCTGCCGGACCTTCCCGGAACGGGCGAGAGCGAGCGGGCTCTGGAGGACGTTTCCTGGGACGACTGGCGCGATGCGGGCCTTTCCGCCTTCCGGGCCGCCGGAGCGTTGGCGTCGGTCAGCCTTCGCGGCGGCGCGCTGCTCGACGGGGCGGCGCCGGCGCGCTGGAGATTTGCCCCTGCGACGGGCGCGTCGCTCGCACGCGACCTGGCCCGCGCGGGGCTGATGACGGAAGGTGGAGGCGGCTACGCGCCGTCCGAGCCCCTGCTCGCGGGGCTGGCCGGGGCGGAGCCGACGCAAGGCGGCACGGTTCGGACCCTTCGCCTTTCGACCGACCGCGCCGAGGCCGATCTCAAGCTGGACGGGCCGCCCTTGTGGCGGCGAGCCGAACCTCAGAATTCCTCTGAGCTGGCCGAGGCAATGGCTTGCGATATCTCGCAATGGGTGCGCTCATGCGGACTCTGCTGAGCTTCGACTGCAACGGTTCGGCGCTCGGCGCCAGCCTCGATTCCGCCGGCGGCGAAACCGGCCTGCTGCTCGTCACCGGGGGCACGCAGACCCGGATCGGATCGCACCGGATGTACGAGCGGCTGGCGGCGAGCCTTGCCGCGGCCGGGTGGCCTTGCTTGCGCTACGACCGCCGGGGGGTGGGCGACAGCGAGGGCGAGGATCCCGACTTCAAGGAAAGCGGCCCCGACCTCTCGGCCGCAGCAGCCGCCTTCCGCCGCGAGCAGCCGCAGCTCAAGCGGCTGATCGGATTCGGCCTGTGCGACGGAGCTTCCACCCTCGCACTGCACGGCGGAGCGGCGGGTCTCCAAGGCTTCATCCTCGCCAACCCCTGGTTCGTGGAGGCCCAAGCCGGCGAGCCCGCCGCGGCCGCGATCAAATCGCGCTACAAGGACCAGTTGCTAAGCCTCGAGGGTTGGAAGCGTTTGCTTTCCGGCTCGATATCTTATCGCAAGGTCCTGAAAGGCGTGTTGAAGATAGTCGGGAGCAAGCCGTCGAGCCTTGCCGGCGAGATCGCCGCGGCGCTGGGCAAGGCGCGGGTTCCCGCCCAGCTCATCCTTGCCAGCCGAGACGGAACCGCGATCGCAGCCCAGGCCGAATGGACTTCGCCCGCCTTCAAGAGCCTCCGCCAGGCCAATCCGGCGCCGATCAGGATCGAGAGCGATTCGCACACCTTCTCGAGGCCGGGGGATGAGGAGGCGCTGTTGAAGGCGGTGCGCGAGGCGCTGGAGCGCCTTTGACCCGTCATCCCACAAAGCCGGGACATCCGGGAGGCCCGCCGAGACTTCTCGTCCTGAGGTCCCGGCTTTCGCCGGGATGACGGAAGTTCAGGCGACCTCGTGGACGGTCGCAGCGACCGCCTCGAACTCCATTTCCGCCAGGAAGCGCTCGGCATCCAGGGCGGCCATGCAGCCCGTCCCCGCAGCGGTGACCGCCTGGCGGTAGATCTTGTCCATGACGTCGCCGCAGGCGAAGACTCCCTCGACGCTGGTCCGGGTGCTTCCAGGCTCGACCTCGATATAGCCGTCCTTGTCCAGGGTCAGCTTGTCCTTGAACAGCTCGGTCGCCGGCGAATGGCCGATGGCGACGAAGCCGCCCTCGACATCGATATGCGACATCTCGCCGGTTTTCGTATCCCTGAGGTCGAGCCCGACCAGCCCCTCCGGCTCTCCGCCGGCGACGAAGCGGTCGACCGCCTTGTTCCACAGCACCTTGATCTTCGGGTTGGCGAACAGCCGGTCCTGCAGGATCTTCTCGGCGCGCAGCGAATCGCGGCGGTGGATCAAGGTGACGTCGTGGCTGTGGTTGGTCATGTAGAGGGCTTCCTCGACCGCGGTGTTGCCGCCGCCGATCACCGCCACCTTGCGGCCGCGGTAGAAGAAGCCGTCGCAGGTCGCGCAGGCCGAGACCCCCTTGCCCTTGAGATGCTCCTCGCTCGGCAGGTTGAGCCACTTGGCCTGGGCGCCGGTGGCGATCACCAAGACGTCGCCGGAGTAGACGGTGCCTCCGTCACCGACGAGGCGGAACGGCCGGCGCGTCAGATCGACCTCGACGATATGGTCCCACATCATCTGCGCGCCGACATGCTCGGCCTGCGCCTGCATCTCCTCCATCAGCCAGGGGCCCTGGACGACCTCGCGGAAGCCGGGATAATTCTCGACGTCGGTGGTGGTGGTGAGCTGGCCGCCGGGCTGGATTCCCTGGACGACGATCGGAGCGAGGCCGGCGCGGGCGCCGTAGATCGCTGCGGATAGGCCGGCGGGGCCTGAGCCGAGGATCAGCATCCGGGTTAAGTGGGTTGCGGACATGAGGGCGAGATATGGCTGGGACGTCAGCGGCGCAAGGCGCATTTGCCGCCCCGCGGGAGGCTTGATAGAGAGCCGCCAGCGTCAGGAGTTGAATATGCCCCACGAAAATCCGCTCGGCCTCGACGGCTTCGAGTTCGTCGAGTTCACAAGCCCCGATCCCGAGGCGCTGGGCGACCTCTTCCGCCGCCTCGGCTTCGCCCATCGAAGCGACCACAAGGCAAAGCGGATCCGCCATTACGCCCAGGGCGACATCAACTTCCTTCTCAACATGGAAGCCTCCGGCCACGCCGAGGATTTCCGCGGAGCGCATGGGCCGTCGGCGAGCGCCATGGCCTTCCGGGTCGCCGATGCCGAGCGCGCGCTCGCGATGGCGGTGGAGCGGGGCGCGACTCGGGTCGAGGGCGAATACGGCCTACCGGCGATCGAGGGCATCGGCGGCTCCTACCTCTATCTGGTCGACCGCTACGGGGCGGAGACCATCTACGACCGGGATTTCACGCCGGTCGAAGGCGCGCAAACCGACGACCCGTCGGGGCTCCACACGCTCGACCACCTCACCCACAACGTCCACCGGGGCCGGATGGATCACTGGGCCCAATTCTACGAAAGAATCTTCAATTTCAGGCAGATCCGCTATTTCGACATCGAGGGCCAGCAGACCGCCCTCCTCTCCCGCGCCATGACCGCTCCCGACGACAAGATCCGCATACCCCTCAACGAGTCTCAGGACGAGTTCTCGCAGATCGAGGAGTTCCTGAAGGAATATAAGGGCGAGGGAATCCAGCATCTCGCGCTGGCCACCGACGACATCTTCGCCACCGTCGACCGGCTGCGGGCCAACGGCGTGACCTTCCAGGACAGCCCGGAAACCTATTACGACATGATCGACGCCCGGGTCCCCGGCCACGGCCACTCGATCGCCGAGATGCGCAAGCGCCGGATCCTCATCGACGGCTCGCCGGAGACCGGCGAGGGACTGCTCCTCCAGATCTTCACCGAGAACATGATCGGCCCGATTTTCTTCGAGATCATCCAGCGCAAGGGCAACGAAGGCTTCGGCGAGGGCAATTTCAAGGCGCTGTTCGAATCGATCGAGCTCGACCAGATCCGCCGGGGAGTCATCCCAGCCGCCAGCGAGCACGCCTGACCGCCATAGCCGTCATTGCGAGGAGCGAAGCGACGAAGCAATCCATGGGACTCCAAAGCCCGATCTGGATTGCTTCGCTTCGCTCGCAATGACGCGTCGCGGTCAGAGCCCCAGCAAGCCCCTGAGCTTGAGCGCATCGCCCGTCGCAGCGGACGAGGCGGTGTTGTCGAAGATGCACCAGGCCGGGACGGCCGACTCGGCGAGGCGCTGCGCATAGGCTTCGAGCCGGCCGTCGTCATAGCTCGAACGGTAGGTCGCGGGCGAGCCGTGCAGCCGGTAATAAACCAGTCCCGGCCAGCCGCCCGGCTCGGCCGCGGCCGGCACCCGGGCCGGATCGGCCGCGACCCGGGCGACTCGCCGGTCCGCCAGCAGCGAATTTGCTTCGGGCTCGAACCAGCTCGGGTGGCGAGGCTCGCAGGCGACATCGCCTTCCCATCGGCTTCGAAGCGTGCTGAGAAACGGCTCGGCCACGGCCGGGTCGAAGGCGAGGCTGGGCGGCAGCTGGACGAGCAGTATCTCGAACCCTTCGCCCAATTCCTCCATTTCCGCCAGAGCGCCGGCAAGGAGCGCCTCGCAGTCCGCCAGGCGTCTCTTGTGAGTGATCTCCTTGGAAAGCTTGGCGGCGAAGCGGAAGTCGTCCGGAACCGCCGAGGCCCAGCGCCGCCAGGTATCGGCGCGATGCGACCGGTGGAAGGAGGAATTGATCTCGGCGCAATCGAAGCGCTTCGAATAGCGCTCGAGGCTGCTGCCCTCCTGCGGGAAGGAGTCCGCGGCCGAAGCGGGGATCGTCCAGCCGGCGGTTCCGATTCGAAATCTGGGTTCTGGCATCCGCCGCGAACGCGCGGGCGGTCAGTCCGGCTCCTCGGCGCGATATTCCTGCCGACCCGAATGCAGGGTGCGCGCGCCAGAGACGAAATGACGGTTGAGATCGCCGACCAGCCCGAGCACCGCCTCCTGGAGATCCTCCGGCAAAGCGAGATAGGCGGAGAGAAGCTGGCTTGCCTCCTCGCCGAGCCAGGCGCCCTCGCTTCTCTTGGCGGTCAGGACGTAGACCACGTCCACCTTCGCCGCGGCGAGGCGCGACAGATAGTCCGCACGCAATTCGCGCCGGTCGTTTTCATAGAGGCTCTGCTTGGGAACGTCGGTTCCAACAAGCGACGCGAACTCTGCCTGCTTGAGGCCGAGCCGCTTCCTTTCCTCTGCAAGCCTAGCGCCGAAACCCATTGGAACTGACGATCCCCAATCGACTGGCCCCCGATGTACGACAGCCTACCACGAATTTAATCCGAATCGGTTCATTGCACAGGCGATTTCAATCTGTCTCCTGCATTTTTCATCGAGGCGACCGCTTGGGCCCTCCAACGTCGAAGACGGGCAGAACAATATGCTATGGTGTCGCCCCCGCGGACGGCCCGGATTCCAAGAAACGGCGGGTTCCGCGTCGACGCCGATTATCTGGTCCATATTGGCGCTATCGCTCGCCCGCCTCCCCGACGCGGAGCGGATTCGCAACGCTCGCGGCGCGCGCGACGCGGCCACGAACCGATGATCCGGAAATTTTCGAAAAGGTGGTAGCGGAGGAGGGACTTGAACCCCCGACACGCGGATTATGATTCCGCTGCTCTAACCAGCTGAGCTACTCCGCCCCATCGGGCTCCGGCGGCGGCCGGGCGTGCGCGCTATAGGAAGGGGCAGGCGACCGGTCAACCGGAGCGGCGCAGCTCCGTTTCGGGCCCCGGCCCGGCCGGCGCGGCGCTGGAACCCGCTTGCCCCTCCTGTCGTTTGCGGGCCGACTGGAGAGAAGACATGGAACTGCTTACCCCTCTAGAAAGCCTGTGCAGGATCATCATCCGCGCCCGCGAGAACGAGGCGCAGGTCCCCGCCCAGGATCCGGACGAGGATGCCGACAATGTCGACGATTTCGACGACGAGGGCGGCGAAGCGCTCTCGGTGCTCGAGGACGAGCTCAACAGCGGAGTCGAGGAGGAGCTGAGGGCGATACTCGACGACCTGGCCGACGATCAGCTCGCCGAGACCCTTGCGCTCGCCTGGGTCGGACGCGGCACCTACGACGTCAGCGAGTGGGACGACGCCTGCGCCGAAGCGAACGACATCGATCCCGAGAGCGGGATCGACGAGCTGATGGACATGCCCTTGCTGGCCTCGCACCTCGAAGCGGGCCTGGCGGCATTCGATTACAGCTGCGACGGGGTGGGCCAGCTGGACTGATTTTTCGTCACCCCGGCGAAAGCCGGGGCCTCGGGGAGACCCGCCGAGACTTTTCGTCCTGAGGTCCCGGCTTCCGCCGGGATGACGGGTCAGCCCCGGAAGGTCCAGCTCTTCACCGGCTCCCAGGGGCCGTCCAGGTAGCGCCACAGCGCCAGGCCCTTGATCGCCAGCGGCCGCGGTTCGAAACCGGCCCGAAGGCGGGCCTGAAGCGCTCTGGCCTCCCTCGGCTCGACCTTGTTCTGGATCGTCACATGCGGGCGCCACGGAGCCCTGTCCTGGGGCGTGAGAAGGCCTTGCAGGGCGAGGGCGAGGTCGTAGCGAATGTCCTCGAGCCCTTCGCTCTCGACTCGCAGTGCGGTCCCTCCCCCGAGGTCCATTATTCCGGCGATCATCGCGTTCGGCGCCGGAGCCGCGGCATATTCCGCCATGCGCCGGCCGAGCTCGCCGCGGACGCTCGGCGGAAGGTGGTGGAAGAGGGTCAGGTGCGCCGGGACTCGGTTGCGTTCCGAAGGATAATGGCTCCGCCGCATCTCCTGCAGCCAGCCGTTGTCGCCGTCGCCGAACGCGGCCGTGACGATGAGGGGCGCGGAGTCGCTCAGATTTCCACCAGGCTGCCGAGCTCGACCACCCGGTTGGGCGGAAGCTTGAAGAACTCCATGGCGCTCTCGGCATTGCGCAGCATCCAGCCGAAAAGATGCTCGCGCCAGACCGGCATCCCCCTCTTGCGGGCCGCGATCAGAGTCTGGCGCGACAGGAAGAAGCTCGTCTCCATCATCTTGATGTCGCGCCCGCAGCTCACCCTGCCGAGCGCTTCCGGGAGGTCGCTTTCTTCCATGAAGCCGAAACGCAGGATCAACCGAAAGAAACCTTCGCCCAGATCGGTCAGGTCGCAGCGGCGGTGCGCCTCGACGAAGGGGGTGTCCTCGATGACGACGGTGAGGAGCATCACCCGTTCGTGGAGACAGCGATTGTGCTTGAGGTTGTGGAGCAGGGAGGGCGGAACGCCCTCGTTGGACGTGGTGAGGAACACGGCGGTGCCGGGGACCCGGACCACGCTGCCGGCCGCGGACTTGATGAATATCTCGGTCGGCATCGCCGAATCGGCGAGGTGCGCGCGCATCAGCTGCCGGCCCTTCGCCCAGGTGGTCAGGAGGATGAAGGCGACGACTCCGACCAGCAGCGGGAACCAGCCGCCGTCGGGAACCTTGGTCAAGGTCGCGCTGAAGAAGGCGAGATCGACAGCGAGGAGCAGGAGGAGCAGGGGCACCCGGCGCGACGGCTTCCAGGTCCAGAGCGACGAGATCAGCGCCGCCAGCAGGAAAGTATCGATCAGCATGGCTCCGGTCACGGCCACCCCATAGGCCGAGGCGAGCCCGGAGGAGCTGTGGAAGGTGAGGACGAGGACCAGCGCCGCGGCCATGAGGGTCCAGTTCACGACGGGAATGTAGATTTCGCCATGCTCGGCGGTGTGGACGATCCTGAGCCGAGGAACGAAGCCGAGCTGGATCGCCTGCTGGGTGACCGAGAAGGCTCCGGTCACCACGGCCTGGGTGGCGATGGTGGCGGCGAGGATCGTGAGCAGGACCAGAGGCAGCTCGAACCCGCTGGGCGCGAGGAGGAAGAATGGCGCGGAGGCGGCCCTGGGCTCGGCCAGGATCAGGGCCCCCTGCCCCAGATAGTTGAGCATCAGCGCCGGGAGCACGAAGAAGAACCAGCCGAAGCGGATCGGGCGGCGGCCGAAGCGACCCATCTCGGCGTACAGCGCTTCCGCCCCGGTCACCGCGAGCACGACGGATCCCAGTGCGAGGAAGGCCAGCCAGGGATGCCCGGCGAAGAACCGGAAGGCGTGGCGCGGGTCGACCGCCGCCGCGACTTCGGGGTGCTGCGCCAGCGAGAGCGCTCCGAGCAGGCCGATGGTCAGCAGGTAGATGGAGATGACTGGCCCGAACCAGCGGCCCAGCCTCGCAGTCCCGTTCTTGCGCCCGACGAACAGGCCGACGATGATTCCCGCCGAGAGCGGAAGCACCAGCGGCGCCAGCCGGGGGTCGACGACGGCGAGCCCCTCGACTGAGGCGAGAACCGAAATGGCCGGGGTCACCATCGAATCGCCGTAGAACAGGGCGCAGGCGAGCACTCCGAGGAGGACGATTCCGCCGCTCCAGCGGGCCTTGCCGCCGCTCTTGCGCGAAATGAGCGCGAGCAGGGCGAGGCTTCCTCCTTCACCCTTGTTGTCGGCGCGGATGAGGATGACGACATATTTCAAAGTCACCACGATCACCATCGCCCAGAAGATCAGGCTGAGCACTCCGAAGACGTTGAGCGCATTGACCTCCAACGGGTGGTGCCCGGTGAACGCCTCGCGGAAGGCGTAGATCGGGCTCGTTCCGATATCGCCGAAGACCACCCCGATCGCTCCCAAAGCGAGCCTAGCCTGCGAGCGACCGCGAGCGTCGGGCGCGGGCGGTGGGGCCGCGGTGGAATCGGAGGCGATGGGGACGTCGGTCATGTCGGGAAGGCGGCGGCGTCTAGCATGAGGACGTGCGTCTTCGCAACGGCGACAAAGCCGGATCGCGCAGCTATAGGGCCGGCCAACGATAGCATCAGGAGTCGGAAATGCGCGTCGGCGTCCCCAAAGAGATCAAGAACCACGAATATCGGGTCGGGCTGACCCCGGCCTCGGTCGCCGAGCTGGTCGACGCGGGTCACGAGGTGATCGTCGAGACGAGGGCAGGCCTCGGAATCGACTTCCGCGACCAGGATTATATCGACGCCGGCGCCCGGATCGCGCCCGACGCGGCCTCGACCTTCGCCCAGTCCGACATGATCGTGAAGGTGAAGGAGCCGCAGCCGCAGGAGATCGCCCTTCTCGAGGCGAGGCACCTGCTCTTCACCTATCTCCATCTCGCGCCCGATCCCGAGCAGGCCAGGGGCCTGATGCAGTCCGGCGCGACCTGCATCGCCTACGAGACGGTGACCGCCAACGACCGCTCATTGCCCCTGCTGAAGCCGATGAGCGAGGTCGCCGGGCGGATGTCGATCCAGGTCGGAGCGCATTATCTCGAGAAGGAGCAAGGGGGCCGCGGAGTCCTGCTCGGCGGAGTCCCCGGAGTGGCTCCGGCCAAGGTCGCGATCCTGGGCGGCGGAGTCTCCGGAGTGAACGCGGCGCAGATGGCGGTCGGAATGCGCGCCGACGTCACCATATACGACATCTCGAACGCTCGGCTTGCCGAGCTCGACATGTTCTTCGGAAGCCAGATCAAGACGGCCTATGCCTCGCGCGCGGCCATCGCCAAGGCGGTGACCAAGGCCGAGCTGGTGATCGGCGCCGTGCTCGTGCCGGGCGCGGCTGCGCCGAAGCTGGTCACCCGCGACATGCTCAGGACGATGAAGCGCGGCTCCGTCCTCGTCGACATCTCGATCGACCAGGGCGGCTGCTTCGAGACGTCGCGGGCGACCACCCACGACAATCCCGTCTACGAAATCGACGGAATCATCCATTATTGCGTCGCCAACATGCCGGGCGCGGTCGCCCGGACGTCGGCGTTCGCGCTCAACAACGCCACCTTGCCGTTCGTTCTTAAGCTTGCAGGCCAAGGCGCTGAAGCGGCTATGAAAGCCGACCCGCACCTGGCCAACGGCCTGAACGTTTCCGGAGGCAAGATCCGGCACGAGGCGGTGGCGGAGGCGCTCGGGCTTCCGTTCGAGCCGGCGTAGAGCCGCCCCGCCGTCATTGCGAGCGAAGCGAAGCAATCCAGCGGCCTGGACGGGGCCTGGATTGCTTCGTCGCTTCGCTCCCCGCAACGACGAACCGTGGAACAGATTTGGAACATCGCCGTTGGTGAGGCAAATCCTACACCGAGGGAAGAAACCATGTCCGACCAGCAGAACCAGCAGCCGACCCCCGAGAAGGACCCGGAGGATTGGGTGACCGGCGACGAGTCGATGACCGGCCCCCAGGCCTCCTATCTGAAGACGCTCAGCCAGGAGGCGGGCGAGGAATTCGACCCGGAACTGACCAAGGCGGAGGCCTCCAAGCGGATCGACGAGCTTCAGAAGGAGACCGGGCGCGGCGTCGACCATTGATGCCGGCGCGCGGGACGCTCGGCCCGCCCGTCATTCCGGCGAAAGCCGAAATCCATGAACGCGGCCGGCGCCAGGCTGAATCGACATTCAGGGGCATTCATCCCTCTCCCCGGCGGGGAGAGGGTAGGGAGAGGGGGCTCGGCGGCAGCGCCTGTTCTCGGCGGCCGAGCCCCCTCACCCCGGCCCTCTCCCCCACGGGGAGAGGGGGTTTGAAGCAACGCTACTGAATGTCGATACAGCCTAATTACCGTCCAGCGGTGTTCATGGATCCGGGATCAAGCCCGGGACGACGATGAGGCGGCCCACCCAGCTCAGCGCTGGGCAGGCGCCCCCTGCTCCCTCGCCTGTCGCACCATCTCGATCTGCCGCTCCAGTCCCTCCCGCCACGCCGAGTCGGCGGGGCTGAGATCGAGGGCCTGCCGCCAGGCAAGCTCCGCTTCCTCTAGACGTCCGTTCTGGGCGAGCGCGATCCCGTAGAAAAGGCGCGGTCCCGGATGCTTCGGGGCGAGCGAGACGGCTCTGCGGAAAGCCAGGTCCGCCGCCGGGCCGAGCAGCCCGTCGCCGTGCAGGACGAGCGCATCGGCATAGCCGGTCCACAATATGGCGTTGTCCGGGTGAGCGCGGATGGCGGAGCGGATCAGGCCCGCCGCCTGCCGGCTGTCTCCGCGCGCGAGGTATCGCTCCGACATGCCGAGCCACCTGTCGGCGGTGTCGAACCTTCCGAACATGTCCTCGCGGAGCGCCGCGAACGCCGTCTCCGCCGCGGGCGGCCGCTGAGCGGCGGCTTGCGGGCTTCCGGCAAGGCCGGGGCTGCCCTGCCAGGCATAGCCGGCGCAGGCGAGGAGCAGGCCGGCGGCGAGGAACTGGGCGCCTGCGCGGTCGAGGCCGGCCAAGCGCCAGATCGCCGCGAACGACGCCAGGGTCAGGACGAGGAGGATGAGCAGGCCCATCAGGATTTCCGCCTCCGGAACCGGCCCCGTGCCAGCCAGAGGCCGAGCGCGAGAAGAATGACGGGGGCCGCCCAGAGCGGCCAGGTGAGCGGCTCGACGGTCGGCTTGTAGCTCACCCAGGCGCCGTAGCGTTCGATCAGCCAGCGGCGGATCGTCTCGGGGTCCTCGCCGGCCGCGATCCGCTCGCGGACCAGAGCGCGCATGTCGCCGGCCATGTCCGCGTCGCTGTCGGCGATCGACTGGCCCTGGCAGACGAGGCAGCGCAGGGTCTCCATCAGCGCCCTGGCCTCGGCCTCCTGGCGGGGGTTCTCGATCTGAGTATAGGCATAGCGTGCCGGGGGCAGCGCCGACTGGGCCAATGCGGCGCCGGGGGCGAGCAAGAGGAGCACTGCACAAAGCCCGTCATTGCGAGCGAAGCGAAGCAATCCAGTGGCGCCGAGGCCGAAACCTGGATTGCTTCGTCGCTTCGCTCCTCGCAATGACGGGGCAAGGCTCATTTCGCCGCCTCCCAGGCTGCGAAAATCTCCGGCACATTCTCAGGCCTGATGTCGCCGATATGCTGGTGGCGGATCACGCCCTTGCCGTCGACGACGAAGGTTTCCGGAACGCCGGAGGAGCCCAAAGCGAACTGCACCCGGCTGGCCGGGTCTGAGCCGATGCGATCGAAGGGATCGCCGGATTCGCCGAGGAAGCGGGCGACGTCCTCGCTCCGGTCGCGGATCGCGACTCCGTCGATCGGCACCCCTCGCCGCTTGAGCGCCATGAGCTGCGGCGCCTCGGCCTTGCACGGCACGCACCAGCTGGCGAAGACGTTGACGAGACGCGGCTTTCCGGAGCGAAGGTCCGCGGCGGCCAGCGGCGGGTGGTTCGCGACCGCCGGTTCGAGCTCGAAATCCGGCATCGCCTTGCCGATCATGGCCGAGCGGATTTCGGTGTCCGCCGGCTTTCGAAGGCCGATTGCCACGGTGACCAGGAAGGCGACGAACACCGCCAGCGGCAGCCAGAGCAGCAGGCGCTTCACGCAAAGGCCTCCCGACGTGCCGAGCGGCGCTCGCGCAGCACCCGCCCCACCAGGGCGAGGAGCCCGCCCAGGGCCACCAGGGCTCCGCCGAGCCAGATCAGGCTGACGAAGGGCTTCCACCACAGGCGAAGCTGCCAGCGCCCGCCGCCGTCCGGCTTGCCGATCACGGTGTAGAGCTGCCCGTCGAGCCGGGTGGCGATCGCCGCCTCGCTGGTCTCGGTCGGCGGAGTGCTGAACATCCGGGCCTGCGGGCGAAGCACGAAAGGCGCGCCGGTGCCGCGCCGGACCGTCAGCTTCGCCTCGACCGCGGTCCAGTTGGGACCGGCCGCCGGATCGACGGAGTCGAAGCGAAGGTCGAAGGGCCCGACCGACATCCGGTCACCGGGCCGAGCGGCGACCAGCGTCTCCTTCGTGAAGGCGCTTTCGCTGGCCATCCCGGCCAAGGCGACCGCGATCCCGAAATGGGAGATGACCATTCCCCAGGTGAAGAGCGGAGTCCTGAGCAGGTTGCGCTTCCAGAGCGGAGCGACGCTGGCAGCCCCCACTCCCAGGGCCAGCACCAGGCCGAGCAGCGGCAGTATGCGCATTCCGGGGGCAAGCAGAACGAGGATGAGCAGCGCCGCGGCGGCAAGGAGGATGGGAAGCGCGATCCGCCGGACTAGCTGACGAAGCCGGTCGCGCCGCCAGCGCATCAGCGGCCCCAGAGCCATGACGATCACCAGCAGCAGCGCGAACGGCCCGGCCACGAGGTTGAAATAGGGAGCGCCGATCGAGACCTTGACGCCCAGCGCCTCCGTGGCGAGCGGGTAGAGGGTGCCCATGAGCACCAGCGCGAGGATGACGCACAGCAGCAGGTTGTTGACGACGAGGGCGCCCTCTCGGCTGACCGGCTCGAATGTCGAGCCTTCCTTCACCGTGCCGATCCGGAGGCCGAACAGGGTGAGCGCTCCGCCGATGTAGAGAGCGAGAAGGACGAGGATGAAGGTTCCCCGCCGGGGATCGACGGCGAAGCTGTGGACGCTGGTCAGGATTCCCGAACGGACGAGGAAGGTGCCGACCATGGACATCGAGAAAGCGACCACGGCGAGCATCACCGTCCAGGCGCGAAGGCCGTCGCGGGTGGCAAGCACCGTCACCGAATGGAGCAATGCCGTCGCCGCGAGCCAGGGCATGAGCGAGGCATTCTCGACCGGGTCCCAGAACCACCATCCGCCCCAGCCCAGCTCGTAATAGGCCCAATAGGAGCCGGCCGTGATGCCCAGGGTGAGGAAGATCCACGCGCCGAGCACCCACGGCCGCATCGCCCGGGCGAAAGCGGGCCCTACGTCGCGCGTGACGAGTGCTCCGACGGCGAAGGAGAAGGCGATCGAGATCCCGACATAGCCGAAATAGAGCGTCGGCGGATGGAAGGCGAGGCCTGGGTCCTGAAGCAGGGGGTTGAGGCCGTTGCCTTCCGCCGGAACCGGGAAAAGGCGCTCGAACGGGTTCGAGGAGAAGAGCAGGAAGGCGTAGAAGCCGAGCCCGATCGCCGCCTGGGCGGCGAGGGTCGCGATCGACGTCCGTTCCGGGAGCCGCCGCTCGAGCAGGGCGACGGCGGCGCCGGCAAGCGCGAGAACCGTCACCCAAAGCAGCATCGAGCCTTCGTGATTCCCCCAGGCTCCGGCGAATTTGTAGAGCCACGGCTTGAGCGAATGGCTGTTCGCGGCGACCAGCTTCACGGACAGGTCGGTGCGGAGGAAGAGCTGGATCAGGGCCAGGAAGGACAGGCCGACGAGGAGGCCCTGAACGACGGCGATCGGGCGGATGGCTCGGGCGTAATTCCTCCCCGCGATTTCGCGGGGAGGGGGACCGCGCGGAGCGTGGTGGAGGGGTTCTTCGGAGTCTGAAAGAGCCCCTCCACCATGCTTCGCATGGTCCCCCTCCCCTGCAAATGCAGGGGAGGAATTGAGCAAAGCCGCCACCCCGAAGCCGAGCTGGAGCAAGGACAGCGCCGCCGCCAGCCACAAGGCCACAAGGCCGAGCTCGGCGATCATTTCAGGCTCTCGCTCTTATGCTCGCCTTTTTTCGAATCGAGCTGGGGCGGCATGTAGTTTTCGTCATGCTTGGCGAGGATCTCGTCGGCGACGAAAAGCCCGCCCGCCTCGAAGCGGCCCTCGGCGACGACTCCGCTATTCTCCTTGAACAGATCGGGGACGATCCCCGTGAAGCGGACCGGAATGGTATGCGGAGTCTCGTCCTTGACGGTGAACCGGATCGTCACTCCGTCCGGCGCCCGCCTGAGCGACCCGGCCTGCACCATTCCGCCCACCCGGACGGCGCGCCCGAGGGGCGGCGGTGCGCGCGCGACGTCGCCCGGAGCGTAGAAATAGGCGGCCTGGTCCTTCAACGCCGACATTGCGAGAATCACCGCGCCGAACATTGCGGCGACGGCGACGACGAGCAGTGTCAGGCGCTGGTTCTTCGCCTTCACCGCTCACCCTTCAAGGCGTCGACGGCGCGTTCCGCCCGGCGCAGGGCGGCGAAGCTCCAGGCGGTGAGGCCGATGGTTCCGCCGAGTGCGACCCCATAGGCGCCGAGGATGAAGGGCCAGTGGCTCATGCCGCCATCCTCCGAAGCCGGGCCTCGACCTTCTGCCGGGCGAGCGCGGTCCGCATCCGCATCAGGACGACCGCACCGAACAGAAGGGAGAATCCGGCGGCGGAGACGAACAGCGGCCATAGCATGGACGAATCGATGCTCGAGCGTCCGAGCCCGATGCTCTGCGCCTGGTGAAGGGTTCGCCACCACAAGACCGAATAATGGATGACCGGCAGGTTGATCGCTCCGACCAGGCCGAAGATCGCGGCGAGGCGGCCCTCCCCGCCCCGCTCGCGCTCCGCATCGGCCAGGGCGATGAAGCCGACGTAGAGGAACAGGAGGACGAGCATCGACGTCATCCGGCCGTCCCATTCCCACCAGGTGCCCCAGGCCGGCCGGCCCCACAGCGAGCCGGTGGCGAGGCAGATGAAGGTGAAGACCGCGCCCGGCACGGCGAGCGCCCGGGCGGCGACGGCGGCGAGCGGGTGGCGCCAGACGACCTGCATCAGGCTCGCAACGGCGATCCCCGCCCAGCCGGCCATCCCAAGCCAGGCGGCGGGGACATGGACGTACATGATCCGGACCGTGTCCCCCTGAAGGTAATCGGGCGGCGCGGCGAACAGGCCGATCCCGAGACCCGCCGCGATGAGCAGGGCTCCGCTCCAGCCGAGCCAGGCGGTAAGCGGCCGCGCCAGCCGCAGGAAGCGTGTCGGATTCGCGAGAATATGCATTTGCCCGGCGCGTATGTAGCGTCCCCTGGCCGTCATTGCGAGCGGAGCGAAGCAATCCAGCGCTGCTTCCCTTGTCGTGCACCGGCTGGATTGCTTCGTCGCTCCGCTCCTCGCAATGACAGTCCATGTCCACCGACCGCCCCCAGCAGAATCGGCTCGCCGGGATCGGGCTTCGAGTCGGCGCCGTCGCCGGCTTCGCGGTCATGGCGGCGATGATCAAGCTCGGCCATTCGGCCGGCATCTCGACTGTCGAGCTCACATTCTACCGTTTCGCCTTCGGTCTGCCGCCGCTGCTGCTGTGGATCGCTTGGAGCGGCAACTACGCCATCTGGCGGACCTCTCGGCCCCTCGCCCACGTCTGGCGCGCCGTCGCGGGCCTCACCACCATGGTTCTGGCGTTCAGCGCCCTCGCATATCTGCCCCTGGCCGAAGCGACGACTTTGAGCTTCGCGGCCCCGCTGTTCGCCGTGATCCTGGCTGCCCTCCTCCTCGGCGAGAAGGTGGGGCCGCACCGCTGGACCGCAGTCGCGGTGGGCTTCGTCGGAGTGCTCGTGGTGATGCAGCCCGAAGGAAGCCACCTTCCGCCGACGGGACTGCTGCTCGCCGGGCTTGCGGCGTTCGGCGTCGGAGTGACCACCATCACCATCCGCCAGATCGGCCGGACCGAGAGCACTCAGACAATCGTGCTTTGGTTCTCGGTGCTGTCGCTCGCCACCGTCGGCGCACTGATGCCCTTTTACGGCCGGGCCCATGACTCCGGGGGATGGCTGATCCTGCTCGCTCTCGGCAGCTTTGGCGGAATTGCCCAGCTGCTGCTCACCGCCTCGCTGCGCTACGCGCCGGTGCCGGTAGTGGTGCCGTTCGACTATAGCCAGCTGCTCTGGGCGGTGCTGCTCGGGTGGCTGGTCTTCGCCGAGCGGCCCGCGTCCACTACCTGGCTCGGGGCCGCGATCATCATCGCGAGCGGGCTCTACACGCTCTACCGCGAGCACCGGCTGGGCCGCGAGGCCGCACGGGAGCCGGTCCTTTGAAGGTGGCCGAGGTCGGACGATGGCCGGACCACCGTTCACCCTGAGCTTGTCGAAGGGCTTCCCTTGCAGCTGCGCCCGTAGAAGAGAGAGGGCTTCGACAAGCTCCGGCCGAACGGAAGCCCCCTCCTCTTCTATCTCGACGGGTCAGCGCCCGATCAGCCGCATCGCCATGGAGTCGGCGACCTCGGCCGGGTTGCGGCCCGTGGCGGCGCTCTCGGCCCAGATCTCATCGAGCCGGACGGGGATCCGCTCGATCCGGCCTCTCACCTTGTCCTGGTCGCCATCCTTCAGATATTCGGTCGAAACGTTGATGATCCCGCCGGCGTTGATGACGTAATCGGGGGCGTAGAGGATCCCGCGCTGGTGGATGAGCTGCCCGTCCTCCGGGGTGGCGAGCTGATTGTTGGCTCCACCCGCAACGATCGGCACCTTGAGCGAAGCGATCGACTCGGGGGTGAGGATCGCTCCGAGCGCGTTGGGGCTGAGCACGTCCGCTTCCAGGGTCATGATCGAGTCCGGAGCGACCGCCTGGCCGCCGACCTCGGCCGCGAGCGCTTCGGCCCGGGCGCGGTCGATGTCGGTGAGGGTGATCCAGGCGCCTTCGTCCGCGGCCCGGCGGGCAAGGCCCGAAGCGACGCTTCCAGCGCCCTGGATGGCGATATGGACGCTCGACAGGCTGTCCTTGCCGAGCGCCCGCTTCACCGCGGCTTTGACTCCGAGGTAAACTCCATAGCTGGTGTGCGGCCCGGGATCGCCGCCGACGCTCCCTTGCGCGACCGGCAGGCCGGCGACGTGGCTCGTATGCTCCGACAGGGCGACCATGTCGGCGACGCTCATCCCGACATCCTCGGCGGTCACGTAGCGCCCGCCCAGGCCCTCCACGGCTCGGCCGTAGGCGGCCAGCATCTCGGGCGTCTTGGAGCGGCTTTCATTGGCCAGGATCACCGCCTTGCCGCCGCCGAGCGGGAGGCCCGCCATGGCGTTCTTGAAGCTCATGCCGCGCGACAGCCGGAGCGCGTCGCGAACCGCCTCGCCCGGCTCGGAATAATGCCAGAATCGCACTCCGCCCGCGGCGGGGCCGAGATGGCTCGAATGGACGGCGATGACGGCGCACAGGCCGCTGGCGGTGTCCGTGACGAAGTGGACGATCTCATGATCGTCGAAGTCGGGATAATCCCACGGGGCCTGCATGAAAATGTCCTGATCTGGTCAGGCGCGGTGGGGCGATCGACGGGGCTTGAACCCGCGACCCCCGGTACCACAAACCGGTGCTCTAACCAACTGAGCTACGATCGCCACTGCGCCTTCAAGGTGCGGCGCGCACATAGGGGCCGGGGAGCCCGAGCGTCAAGGCCGGGGTCTGCCCTTAGGATGGCCAGTCGGCGAGACCGAGCCGCTCGCGTCTCATCCAGCGCACGAGCAGCATGACCGCGACCGCGGCGAGGCCTACCGCCAGCCCGATCCAGATCCCAATGCCCTCCCAGCCCAGGCCGAAGCCGAGGCCGACCCCGGTGGCCAGCCCGATCGCCCAATAGCCGAGTCCGGCATAGACCATCGGGACCTTGGTATCCTGAAGCCCGCGAAGCATCCCCGCGGCGACGACCTGGGCCCCGTCGAATATCTGGAAGAAGGCGGCGACGACCAGGAACGAGACTGCGAGCGGGATCACTCGGTCGTTGGCGGGGAGCGCGGGATCCAGGAACATGGTCACCAGCGCGTAGGGAACCGCCAGCATGACGAGGCCGGTCAGCGACATGAAGCCGGTGCCCAGCGCGAAGGCCGTCCAGCCGGCGCGGGCGATCGCTTCGCGGTCGCGCCGCCCGAAGGCCAGCCCGACCCGGACCGTCGCAGCCTGGGACAGGCCCATCGGCACCATGAAGCTCAGGGCCGCGAGCTGGATTGCGATGGCGTGGGCGGCGATCGATTCGGCGCCGATCAGCCCCATCAGGAAGACGGCGGCGTTGAAGATGGTGATCTCCAGCGCGAGGGTCACCGCGATCGGAAGGCCGAGCCGCCAAATCTCGCGGAAGCGCTGCCAGTCGGCCCTCCAGAAATGGCCGAACAAGCGAAAGCGGCGGAAGCGGCCGTGAAGCAGCACGACCAGAGCCATTCCGACGAACATCAGGGTGTTCGCCATCGCGCTGCCGATGCCGGCCCCGGTCAGGCCCAGCTTCGGAAGTCCGAGATTGCCGAAGATCAGCCCGTAATTGACGATCCCGTTGAACAGCACCGCGACCACTCCGACGATGAACGACCAGAGCGGCTTTTCAAGCGCCGAGATGAAGGAGCGAAGGACGAGGTACCAGAGATAGGGGAGGAAGCCCCATTGCAGCGCCCGAACGAATAGCTGGGCGTCCGAGGCAAGGGCCGGATCCTGGCCCATGGCGACAAGGATCGGGCCGGTGAACCAAAGGACGATCCAGACCGGAATGGTGAGAGCGACCGCGGCCCACATCCCTTGCCGGACCGTTCGGCGAACGTCGCCGACGCTGTGGCTTCGCTCCCCAAGCTCCTTTGCGATCATCGGAGCGGTCGCGGTGACCAGCCCGATCCCGAATACCAGGAACGCGAAATAGATGTTCAAGCCGAGCGTGCCGGCGGCCAGTACCGACGGCCCCGCCCAGCCGAGTAGGACGACGTCGGTGACGTGGATCAGCGCCTGGGCGATGTTGGTGAGGATGAGCGGCCAGGCGAGCGCCAGCGTCGCGCGAATCTCTTCGCGCCAGAGGCGGCGATTGTCCGGGCTGCGCTGAAGCATGGCGACGCCCCTAGCGGCTGCGCATCTCCCCGTCATCCCGGGAAAGACCCCATCAAGGTAGTACTTTGATGGAAATCCGAAAGCCGGACCTCGTAACGAGAAGTCTCGGCGGGTGTCCCCGAGGTCCCGGCTTTCGCCGGGATGACGTCGTACCTATCTCCCCACCATGATACCGCTTTCAGTCCTCGATCTTGCCCCTGTCCCGGAGGGCGCGGACGCCGGAGTCGCGCTCCGAAACTCGCTCGAGCTCGCCCAGGCCGCGGAGCGGCTCGGCTATCGCCGCTTCTGGATGGCCGAGCATCATTCCATGCCCGGCATCGCAAGCGCCGCAACGGCGGTCGCGCTCGCCTTCGTCGGGGCCGGCACGTCGACGATCCGGATCGGAGCCGGCGGAGTGATGCTCCCCAACCACGCCCCGCTGGTCATCGCCGAGCAATTCGGGACCCTCGAATCGCTCTTCCCTGGCCGGGTCGATCTCGGCCTCGGCCGGGCCCCGGGAACCGACCGGGCGGCGGCCCTCGCCCTTCGGCGCAACCTCGCCTCGGACGAGAACCAGTTCCCGAAGGACGTCATGGAGCTGCTGGGCTATTTCGAAGCCCATGAAACCCGGCCCGTCCGTGCCGTCCCGGGCGAGGGCCTGGACATCCCCGTCTGGATCCTTGGCTCGAGCCTGTTCGGAGCGCAGCTGGCGGCGATGCTGGGCCTTCCCTACGCCTTCGCCTCCCATTTCGCGCCCGCCCAGATGATCGAGGCGATCCGGGTCTATCGGGAGCGCTTCCAGGCGTCGGTTCAGCTAGACCGGCCTTATGTCATGCTGGGCTTCAACGCCTTCGCCGCGGACAGCGCGGAGGAAGCCGAGCTCCTCGCCACTTCGGTTCAGCAGGCGTTCGTCAATTTGCGCACGGGCAATCCGGGCAAGCTCCAGCCGCCGGTCCCGGGCTATGCCGAGACATTGCCGCCCGAAGGCCGAGCGCTGCTTCGGCAGGTGCTCACCTGCTCGGCGGTCGGCGACGGCGCGACGGTGCGCGAGAAGATCGAGGGCTTCGTCGAGCGGACCGGGGCGGACGAGCTGATGATCACGTCGCAGATATACGATCATCGGGCCCGGCTTCGGTCGTACGAGATCGTGGCGGAGGCGATGGGCTGACGTCAGGCTTGCGAATCCAGTTGCTTCACCAGCCTCTTCGGCGCCTGGGCGCGGTAGCTTTCGTCGACCCAGTCCTTGAGCTGCTCGAGGCTGGGCATCTCCCCCTCCGCCGGAGTGAAGCTTACCCAGCCCGATTTGCCCAGACCGTAGGCGGTCGGCTTCGCATAAGGCAGTTGGAGCGCGATTTCGCCGGTGTAGGGCAGCTTTACCGACAGGGTGAACGGCTGGCCCGCGACCGGGAGATAGGCGAACGTCTTGTCGTTGACGGCGAGGTCGTCATGCTCGGGCCAGGGCGCCTTCGAGTGGGCGCCCGGATAAGCGAGCCCGAACCCACGAAGAGCCTTAAGGATCGAGTCGGTCGCTTCGCTCATTGCCGGAACCTCCTTGCCGCACCGTCATTAGCACGAGGAAGGAGACTTCGGCATGGACGACAAAGAGAAGATCAGCACCGGACCCAACGAGCGCGCGCGCAACGAGACGATCGCGGGCACCGGGCCGGGAGTGCCCGACGATGCGCGCGGTCCCGGCGAGGAGCTTCCCGAAGCGCCGAGCGACGAGGACGTGGAGCGGGCGAAGAAGGCGCTCGGAGTGACCGGTTCCGGCGATGAGCAACCGCTCGACGGGCAATAGCGCCCGGAGCCGTGGAGACTCCGTCATTCCGGCGGACGCGGGATTCCATTAAAACGGCGACGCGCGATTTCATTTCCGCCGTGTTCACGGATCCCGGATCAAGTCCGGCATGACGATGATGAGGAAGGGCGTGGTGGGCGCGGTAGGGATTGAACCTACGACCCCACCCGTGTGAAGGGTGTGCTCTACCACTGAGCTACGCGCCCACGCCGTTCGGAACGGGCCACTTAGTAAGGCGCAAGCGGGCTGTCCAGAGATTGGAAAATCCTCCCCTGCATTTGCAGGGGAGGGGACCATGCGAAGCATGGTGGAGTGGCCTTTCCGAGCTAAGAGAACCCCTCCACCGCGCTACGCGCGGTCGCCTCCCCCGGAAATCCGGGGGAGGATTTTAACTACCGTCCTACGCTGTCCTTCAGCACCTTGCCCGCCTTGAACTTGGGCTGGGTCGATTCCTTGATCTGCATCGGCTCGCCGGTCCTCGGGTTGCGCCCCGTGGATGCCTTGCGCTTGGAGCAGGAGAATGTGCCGAAACCCACCAGCCTGACCTCGTCGCCGCGCTTCAGCGCGCCCTGGATCGTGTCGAACACCCCCTCGACCGCCCGGGTCGCGTCTCCGCGACTAAGCCCGGTCGCGTCGGCCACCGCCCCGATAAGCTCCTGCTTGTTCATCTCTCCCGAACCCCCTTTTTTCCGATTGAGTCGCAGCCGGCGCGCTTGCCTCCATCTAACGGCAGGAGCGGAAGAGGAGTCAAAAGGAAAGCGCGACTTTCCGAGGTAAATCGACGCGTCTTGATCCAAATTCGTTGATGCGTTGCAGAATCCGTCTTCAATTCCTCCCCGGCATTTGCCGGGGAGGGGGACCAGGCGAAGCCTGGTGGAGGGGTTCTTTCCGACGCTGAGAAACCCCTCCACCAGCCTTCGGCTGGTCCCCCTCCCCGCGAAATCGCGGGGAGGAATTAAAGGATCAATGCCTGATCGACCCCGCGACGTCGTCCGGGGCCGAAGCCAGCTCCGGCGCCGGGACTGCGGCCAGCTCGTCGGCCTCGGTCCAGTCGATCGGAGCGACGGGGGTCGCCAGAGCGTGGCTGAGCACCTCGTCGACATGGCTCACGGGCACGATCTCGAGCCCGTCGGTGATCGACGCCGGGATCTCGGCCAGATCCTTCTCGTTCTCGGCCGGGATAAGCACCTTCTTGATCCCGCCCCGAAGCGCCGCGAGAAGCTTTTCCTTGAGGCCACCGATCGGAAGCACCCGTCCTCGAAGGGTGACCTCGCCGGTCATAGCGACGTCGCGGCGGACCGGAATCCCGGTCAGGGTCGAGATGATCGCGGTGACCATCCCGACTCCCGCCGAGGGGCCGTCCTTCGGGGTGGCGCCCTCGGGCAGGTGAACGTGGATGTCCTTGCGCCCGAACAGGCTCGGCTTGACCCCGTAGCTGGGGCTCCTCGCCTTGACGAAGGCGAAAGCGGCCTGGATCGACTCCTGCATGACGTCGCCGAGCTTGCCGGTCCATTTGATCTGGCCCTTGCCGGGCACCGTGACCGCCTCGATGGTGAGCAGCTCGCCGCCCACCTCGGTCCAGGCCAGGCCGGTGACTGCGCCGATCTGGTCCTCTTCCTCGCCCATGCCGTGGCGAAAGCGTCGGACTCCGGAATATTCACCGATATTCTCGGCGGTTAGCTCAACTCGTTCAGTCTTGCCCTCAAGTATCCGGCGAAGCACCTTGCGTGCCACCTTCGCGATTTCACGCTCGAGAGTCCGGACGCCCGCCTCGCGGGTATAATGCTGGATGAGGCTCCTCAGGCCGTCCTCCCCGAAGACCAGCTCGCCGTCCTTGAGGCCGTGCGATTCGATCTGCTTGGGGATGAGGTGGCGGCGGGCGATCTCGACCTTCTCGTCCTCCGTATAGCCTTCGAGCCGGATGATCTCCATCCGGTCGAGCAGGGGCTGCGGCATGTCCATCGTGTTCGCCGTGGTGACGAACATGACGTCGCTGAGGTCGTAGTCGATCTCGAGATAATGATCCTGGAACTTGGAGTTCTGCTCCGGATCGAGCACCTCGAGCAGCGCCGAAGCCGGATCGCCGCGGAAATCCTGGCCGAGCTTGTCGATCTCGTCGAGCAGGAAGAGCGGGTTCGAGCTCCCGGCCTTCTTGAGGTTCGAGATGATCTTGCCCGGAAGCGAGCCGATATAGGTCCGCCGATGGCCGCGGATCTCGGCCTCGTCGCGGACCCCGCCGAGCGACTGGCGGACGAACTCGCGCCCGGTGGCGCGGGCGATCGAGCGGCCGAGCGAGGTCTTGCCGACGCCCGGAGGGCCGACCAGACACAGGATCGGCCCCTTGAGCTTGTTGGTTCGGGCCTGGACGGCGAGATATTCGACGATCCGGTCCTTGACCTTCTCGAGGCCGTAATGGTCCTCGTCGAGGATGGCCTGAGCTTCCGCGATGTCCTTCTTGACCTTGGACTTCTTCCCCCACGGCAAGCCGAGCAGGACGTCGAGATAGTTGCGGCTGACGGTCGCCTCGGCCGACATCGGAGCCATCGCCTTGAGCTTCTTCAGCTCCTGGGTCGCCTTGCCCCGGGCTTCCTTCGAGAGTTTGGTCTTGGCGACCTTGCGGGTCAGCTCGGCGAGCTCGTCGCCCTCCCCTTCCTCGCCCTCGTTGCCGAGCTCGCGCTGGATCGCCTTCAATTGCTCGTTGAGATAATATTCGCGCTGGGTCTTCTCCATCTGCCGCTTGACCCGGCTCCGAATTCGCTTTTCGACCTGCAGGACTCCGAGCTCGCCCTCCATGAAGGCGAACACCATTTCGAGGCGCCGAACCGGGTTCAGCTCGGCGAGCAGGGCCTGCTTGTCCGACACCTTGATGTTGATGTTGGCGGCCACCGAATCGGCGAGCTTGGAGGCCTCGTCGATCTGACCGAGCTGCACCGCCGTCTCGGCCGGCAGCTTTCGGTTGAGCTTGGAATAATTCTCGAACTGCTCGACCACCGAGCGCATCAGCGCCGCGACCTCGGCACTCTCGGGCTCCTCCGCCTCGATCGGATCGACCTCGGCGACGAGATGCTGGTCCTCCATCCCCATCGAGACGAGGTTGGCGCGCTGCTGGCCCTCGACCAGCACCCGGACCGTCCCGTCCGGAAGCTTCAGGAGCTGGAGCACGGTCGCGACCACGCCCATGTCGTAGAGCGCGTCGCGGTCCGGATCGTCCTCCGCCGGATCGAGCTGGGAGACGAGGAAAATCTGCTTGTCCGCCGCCATCGCGCTTTCGAGCGCCGCGACCGATTTGTCGCGGCCGACGAAGAGCGGCACGATCATCTGCGGGAACACCACGATGTCGCGAAGCGGCAGGACGGGATAATTCTGGGTCATCGAAACTCCACATTCAGGCCCCCGAGGCCTTCTTGCAACCTATATGGGGACCGGTGGCCCGTCATCAATGCGATTGGCGGCCGGCCCCGAGTCCGCCACCGCCTGGGCCGCCAGCGGCCGGGAGATCGCCCCTTTTCCCCTCAACTCCCTTCTGGCAAGCTCGAAGGCGAGTCAGGCGTCATGTCGGCGGGGTCGGGAGCGGGGGCTGCGACAATTGACACACAGGCGCGAACCTCGCGGCATGAAGCGGCAACAAGGCCGGGCTAGCGAACTTTCAAGAGGCCAGCCAGGCCCGGGGAGTTATTTTATGCGTCGGTATCTGTTCGCGTGCGTTCCGCTTCTTCTGATTTCGGTCCAGCCGCCGGTCTACGCCAAGGAGCGAAGCGGCGACTCGGCGAGCCAGAATTGCCAGGCGAAGAAAAAGAAGAGCGGAATGTTCGGAGCCATAGCGGGCGGAATCGCCGGCACCGCGCTCGGCGGCTGGGGCGGAGCTCCGGGTGCGCTGATCGCCGCGGGGCTGCCAGTCGCCTCGCTTCTCACCGACGCGATCATCCGCAAGCTCGACTGCAAGGAGCAGGTCCAGGCCGCCACCGCGACGGACAACGCCGTCCGCGGCGGGGTCGGAACCACCACGACCTGGGAGAGCGACACCCGTCCCGGGGTCAAAGGTTCCTCGACGGTGCGCGACCAGCGGGCTTCGGCCGACGGCGGCACCTGCATGCTGATCACCGACGTCGTCATCGTCGACGGCGAGGAGACGACGGTCGACAAGAAGATGTGCCGCAAGCCCGGCGGCGGCAATTACGTGCTGGCGGCCTGAGGCGATGCGGAGGGGCATCCACTCGCTCGCTCTGGCGGCCCTGCTTTCGTCCACCTGGGCTCAGGCGGCCGTGGACCCGGCCAACCCGACCTGCCCGAAGGCGCTCAACTTCTCGGCTCACAAGACGATGCAGTTCACCCTTCGCCAGGAGGAGGGCATGCGGGTCCTCCTAGCGGAAGGCGCGATCGACGGCGGCGCTCCCGCGCGGCTTGCAGCGGCGCTCAAGAAACATGAGCCGATCGACCAGATCTGGCTTCGTTCGCCCGGGGGCGACGCCCGCGCCGGCAGCGAAGCGGGGAAGTTGATCCGCCAGTCAATGGCCTTCACCCGGATCCCGGACGGATGGGCCTGCTTCAGCGCCTGCAACTTCGTGTTCATGGGCGGACGGGGCCGGATGGTCGATCCGGGGGGCCAGTTCGTCGTCCACATGTTCACTCACACCAGCGACCGGGGCGCGATCGAGGCCGAGGTGCTTCGAGGTACGGAGAGCACGGTCGGACTGATCGGCGACATCGAGCAGGATTCGGCCCTGCTCGCCAGCGAGGACAACGATTTCCTGATCCGGATGGGCGTCTCGCGCAAGCTTCTGACCGACGTCATGTACCGCCAGAAGGCCGTCAAGGAGCAGGGCGGCGACGGTTCCACGCGCCGCTGCCTGAGCCAGGCGGAAGTATTCCAGTACAAGGTGGCGAACGTCCGGGCGGAAGGAAAGTAGAGCCGCTGCCGAGTCGTTCCGCGCAGGGTGGAATCCATGAACACCGTCGGTGGCGTAGCCCGTGATCCGGCTTTCGCCGGGATGACGTCGGCGATCAGCCCGCCGTCAGCATAAGCCCCACCGCAAAGCCGTTCTGGAGCGCGTGGATGGCGAAGGCGACGCCCAGCGCCTTGACCAGGCCGTCTCGGCGCCAGGTCAGGAACGCGATCGACATGATCAGGAAGGGCCACCAGATCACGAGGCCCCAGATCGGCGCCACCAGGCTGTGGATGCCAGCCCAGATCAGGGCGCTTCCGGCGACCGCGGGTCCGAGCCCGAACCGGCGATTGAGAGCGAGCAGCGGCAAAGCGAGAAGCAGCGTTTCGAGCGCCGGGCCGACGAAGACGACGAACAGGACCAGTCGTGCGGGCTCACCCGGGAATTGCGGCGCTGCGGCGCCTGCGACGGCCAGCCGAACCAGGGCGGACAGTGCGATGCTCGGCAGAAGAGCGAGCAGCCACGCCTTGACGACGTACCGCGGTGCGAACGGGTCCGTCTCGAAGAGGAAGCGGGGCAACCAGCCCAGATAAGACGGCCGCTCGGAAAGAGCGGAATCCGAGTTCATCCTCCGGCGGCTCCGCTCAGGCGGCGCTCTCGCCCTTCTTCTCGGCATAGACCCGGATCGGGTCCTTGCGGCCTTCGACCACGTCCTTGTCGATCATCACCTCGTCGACCCCGTCCATGGACGGCAGGTCGAACATCGTGTCGAGGAGGATGTTCTCGAGGATGGAGCGAAGGCCCCGGGCGCCGGTCTTGCGCTCGATCGCCTTCTTGGCGACCGAGACCATGGCGTCGTCGGTGAAGCTCAGCTTCACGTCCTCCATGTCGAACAGCTTGGCGTACTGCTTGACCAGCGCATTCTTGGGCTCGCGAAGGATCTTGACCAGAGCGACCTCGTCCAGGTCCTCGAGGGTCGCGATCACCGGAAGCCGGCCGACGAACTCGGGGATCAGGCCGAACTTCAAAAGATCGTCCGGCTCGCCCTGGCGAAGGATCTCGCCGGTGCGGCGCTCCTCCGGGGCGGCGACATAGGCGCCGAAGCCGATCGACTTGCCCTGCAGGCGGTCCGCGATGATCTTCTCGAGCCCGGCGAAGGCGCCGCCGCAGATGAAGAGGATGTTGGTCGTGTCGACCTGCAGGAATTCCTGCTGCGGATGCTTGCGCCCGCCCTGCGGCGGCACGGAGGCCGTGGTGCCCTCCATCAGCTTGAGCAGCGCCTGCTGGACGCCCTCCCCCGAGACGTCGCGGGTGATGGACGGATTGTCCGACTTGCGGCTGATCTTGTCGATCTCGTCGATGTAGACGATCCCGCGCTGCGCCCGCTCGACATTGTAGTCGCTGGCCTGGAGCAGTTTCAGGATGATGTTCTCGACATCCTCGCCGACATAGCCGGCTTCGGTGAGGGTCGTCGCGTCGGCCATGGTGAAGGGCACGTCGAGAAGCCGGGCCAGCGTCTGGGCGAGAAGCGTCTTGCCGCAGCCGGTCGGGCCGACGAGCAGGATGTTCGACTTGGAAAGCTCGACCTCACCGCCCTTGGAGCCGTGCGCCAGGCGCTTGTAATGGTTGTGGACGGCGACGGAGAGCACGCGCTTGGCGTGGCTCTGGCCAATCACGTAATCGTCGAGATGCTTGCAGATCTCGAGCGGAGTCGGGACCCCGTCGCGCGTCTTCACCAGCGAGGATTTGGTCTCCTCGCGGATGATGTCGTTGCACAGTTCCACGCACTCGTCGCAGATGAATACGGTAGGCCCGGCGATGAGCTTCCTCACCTCGTGCTGCGATTTCCCGCAGAAGGAGCAGTAGAGGGTGCTCTTCGAATCGCTGCCGCTTAGCTTCGTCATTCTTTTGCCTACGGGCCCGTGGGCCCGCTCCTTGCCTCGGTGGCCAGTCTAGCCCGCTCTATCGCACGACCACAATGGCTTATTGATTAACGTCCCGCCGTCGGAAACGGAGTGCCGCAGGACGCGATTGGTTCCCGCCCCAATGACTTACCGGGTCAATGTGGCCCCGATGCCTCGGACTGACAAGGACCGGCCGACCGATTCGAGGCGATCGGCCAAGCGACGAAGCAGCGTCCCCCGGACTGTCCGGAAACGGACGAAGTGGACGACTTGGACGGACCGGGACCGCTTGCCGGACCCTAAGTGGACGAAGTGGACCCGACCCGCTCCGGTCCCTCGACCAATGACTATCGACGGCCTTCAATCCACGCCGCCGGCCGCCAGGCCCGACGGTCGGCCAAGC
>DASVSP010000078.1:0-31254 GCA_036388065.1 Allosphingosinicella sp. | reverse complement strand
ATCGGTTCGAGCAGCTGGCGCTGGAACAGTCGGGTGGCGAATTCGTCGCGGAGCTGCTGCTCGGTCATCTTCTCCCGCTGCAGGATGCTTCTGAAAATGGAATCGTCGAAGCGGCCGGTCACATCGTGGAATTCCGGGATCGACGCGATGTCGCGGTCGATCGATTGCCGCGACGCGCCGAGGCCCTCCTGGCGCCCGAAGACGGCGCTCGCGGTGAGGTTGATCAGCTGGTCGAGCACCTCTTCAAGCCCGCCCTCCCGAAGGAAGGCCGCCATATCGAGCTCCGGCTGCTCGCGGCGCGCCCGCTCGAGCTGGCGTTGCGTTTCGTCGGTCAGCCTCGCCGAGGTGAGCTTATCGCCGCCGACATCGGCGATCGTGGTTGCGCTCAGTCCTCCGAGGCCGCCCATGCCCCCCGACCCGCCGGTCCCGAAGCCCGTGATCACGATCGCGAACAGGCCGAGTGCGAGGATGGCCAGCATGATCTTCGCCATGAAGCCGCGGCGGAAAATGGAGAGCATCTTTGTGAAAGGTCCTGCGTGGTTCGCGCGGGTCATAGAAGCGCCGCCGGGCTCGGGCAAGCTTGGCAGGGCCGGCCCCGGTTGCTAGGCCGCCCACTTCACCGCTGACGAGGTTAATGGGGAAGCCAGATCATGAACGTCCGCCGAAAGCTCGTCGCCGGCAACTGGAAGATGAACGGGAGCCGCGCGACCCTCGCCGAGCTCTCCGCGATCGCCGCCGCCGCCCGCGAGGCGTCCGGAGTGGACGTCGCGATCTGCCCGCCTTTCACTCTCATCCCGCTCGCCGTCCCGCGCGCCGGAGGGCTCGCCATCGGTGCCCAGGACTGCCATTCCAGAGATAGCGGCGCGCATACCGGCAACGTCTCGGCGCCGATGCTGAAGGAGGCGGGGGCCCGGCTCGCAATCGTCGGCCATTCGGAGCGCCGCACCGACCAGGGGGAAAGCGACGGGATCGTCCGGGCCAAGGCGGAGGCGGCCCTGCGCCACGGCCTTCAAGCGATCGTCTGCGTCGGCGAGACCGAGGCGGAGCGGGAGGCGGGGCGGGCCCTGGAGCGGGTGGCCGAGCAGCTCGCCGGCTCGATCCCGGAGCTTGCCGGCGATACGGAGCTGGTCGTCGCCTATGAGCCGATCTGGGCGATCGGCACCGGCCGTACCGCGACCCCGGCCGACGTCGCCGAGATGCATTCGGCCATCCGCGAGGCGCTCGGCGGCCGCTTCGGCGATGCCGGCGGCCGGATCCGGATCCTCTACGGCGGCTCGGTCAACGCCGGCAACGCGGCGGAACTGTTCGCGGTCGACGACGTCGACGGGGCCCTCGTCGGCGGAGCGAGCCTCACCGCGGCTCAGTTCGTCCCGATCGTCGAGGCGGCGGCGAGGAGTTGAAGCGCGGCGCGCGATCGCCTAAGTGGCACCTCGCACGTCATCCGGGCGAAAGCCGGGACCCCGGCGATAATTCACCCTGAGGTCCCGGCTTTCGCCGGGATGACGATAAATCAGACCGAAAGCCGTCGCTTCATGTTCACCTTCCTCCTGATTCTCCAGTCGCTGGTTGCCGTCACGATGGTCACGGTGATCCTGATGCAGCGCTCGGAAGGCGGTGGCCTCGGCGTCGGTGGAAGCCCTTCCGGGCTGATGTCGGCCCGCGGCGCGGCGGATTTCCTCACCCGCGCGACGGCCGTCCTGGCGACCCTGTTCGTCATTCTGTCGATCGCGCTTGCCGGGCTGGCGAGTTTGGAGCGGGCGCCGATGAAGATCGATCCCGCTTTGACGAAGACGGCTCCGCGCAATGCGCCGATCAACTCCGGCACCGACCCCCTCGCGATCCCGCCCGCGGTCCCGGCGCCCAATGCGCCGGCCGCCGGCAACAGCTCGGTCCCGCCGGCGCGCTAAGCTCGGGCCCGGAGCCGGGCGACGGCCCCGGCCACTCCAAGTGCCTGGCCCCGGATGTCGGGCACCGCGACGATCTCCCAGAAGACTCCCTTGGTCATCGGTCCGAGCGCGTAGAGGGCAGGGGAGGAGCCCCGCCCCTCCAGCCGCGAATCCGAGTCGACTTCGAAACCCAGGCCGAGAGGGTCCGGCCGGGCCCTTCCGCTTTCCAGCAGGTTGCGGACCAATGGGTCCGCGATCCGTTCGATTTTGCCCTCCGGCCCGGTGCAGTTGATCACCGCGCCGAAGCGCCGTCGAAGCTCCCCCCCGCCGCGCCGGGCCAGGGTCACCGTGTCGCCCTCGACCCGTGTTATTCTCGCGGCCGCGATCTCGAGCCGTCCGGAGCCGCGCATCGCGTCGATCCGCGCGGCTACCCGAGGAGCGATCCGGTGCCGGTGGACGTCCCACCACGGCCGCAAATGGCGAAGGAAGCGCCTCTGCTCGGTTTCGGACAGGCCGCTCCAAAGGGCGATGCTGTGCGGCCTCAGCCCGTCGACCGAGGCCCGCCACGGCTCTCTCGCCCGAACCGCGCGAACCAGATCCCGGAGCCGGGCCGGCGGGTCCCATCCGAGCGGAGCGGCGGCCGGCGAGACATGGGCGCGGGGAACCAGCCCCCGGCGCGAGGCCGCGAGTATATTCCCCGAAAAGCCCGATTCCTCGAGGCTGACGGCCATGTCGACCATGGTGAGGCCGGTTCCGACCAGGAGCAGATCGCCGCCCCGCGAGGCCGCCGCCGCTACCGCCGCCATCCCGCCGGCGCTCCAGGGATCGTGGACGACGTCGCCGCCCAACGCCGCGGGCAGCCGCGACGGGTAATTTCCGCCGGCGATCACCGCCGTGTCGCAGCGGACGAGCTCCCCCGAAGCCAGCCTGACCCCCTCGTCCTCGACCCCGACGGCCTCGCCGGTCAGCCGGGTCACCCCGGCCGCCGTGTCGAGCAGGCCCGCCAGGTAGCGCCGATAGGCCCGCCTCGGCACGTAATCGTCCGGCCCGTGGCCCTCGCCTTCGGCCCAATCGGCGAAATGCATGGGCTCCGCCTCGAGCGCGCTCATGTTTCGGGCGCGGACGTTGAGCAGATGGCCGGGCGAGTCGGTGCCGTAGGCGGCGCCCCTGGCGAAATGTCCGCTTTTCTCGATGAGGACGATCCCGGCGTCGGGCACGGCGCGGGCGATTTCGACCGCCGCGATCGTTCCCGAATATCCTGCCCCGACGATCGCCACCCGCATGGCCGCGCCTTAGACGGTGGGTCGGCGCCCGTCACTCCCGCGAAAGCGGTGGGTACGCGGGGGCCGGCGCTCTCCCGTCATCCCGGCGAAAGCCGGGACCTCAGGACGAGAAGTCTCAGCGGGTCTCCCCGAGGTCCCGGCTTTCGCCGGGATGACGGGTTCTGCGGTCCTGCCGACGAATATTTCCGATTCGCGCCCTTGCCGACCCGCGCCCCCCGTCGCTAAGCCTCAACTCCCATGGCGCGGTTCATTTTTATCACCGGCGGCGTGGTCTCTTCGCTCGGCAAGGGCCTGATGGCCGCGGCCCTCGCCGCGCTGCTCCAGGCGCGCGGCTACAAGGTCCGAATCCGCAAGCTCGACCCCTATTTGAACGTCGATCCCGGGACGATGTCGCCCTACCAGCATGGCGAGGTCTACGTCACCGACGACGGCGCCGAGACCGATCTCGACCTGGGGCATTACGAGCGCTTCACCGGAGTGCCCGCCCGCCAGTCCGACAACGTCACGTCGGGCCGGATCTACCAGGGCATCATCGCCAGGGAGCGCCGGGGCGACTATCTGGGCGCTACGGTCCAGGTCGTTCCCCACGTCACCAACGCGATCAAGGAGTTCATCGGCGCCGACCTCGATCCGGAACTCGATTTCCTCATCATCGAGATCGGAGGAACCGTCGGCGACATCGAGTCTCTGCCCTTCATCGAGGCGATCCGCCAGTTCAGGAACGAGCAGGGCCGGGAGAACACGCTCAGCGTCCACACTACCCTCGTCCCCTATATCGCCGCCGCCGGCGAGCTTAAGACCAAGCCCACCCAGCACAGCGTGCGCGAGCTCACCAGCCTCGGGATCCAGCCCGAGATCCTCGTCTGCCGTACGGAGCATCCGCTCCCCGACAGCGACCGCGCCAAGATCGCCCTGTTCTGCAACGTCCGCAAGGAAGCGGTCATCCCCGCCCTCGACGCCAAGAGCATCTATGCCGTCCCTGCCCAGTATCACGAGGCCGGGCTCGACGCCGAGGTCCTCCGCGCCTTCGGAATCACCGACGCTCCGGAGCCGAGGATGGCGCGCTGGGACGACGTCGTCGACCGCCTGTTCAACTGGGAAGGCGAGGTGACGATCGGGGTCGTCGGCAAATATGTCGGCCTGCAGGACGCCTATAAGAGCCTCACCGAGGCGCTGGTCCACGGCGGAATGGCCAATAGGGTCAAAGTCCGGATTTCCTGGCTCGACGCCGAGCTCTTCGAACATCCCGAAGCCGACATTCCCGCCCAGCTCGAGCCCCTGCACGGAATCCTCGTCCCCGGCGGCTTCGGCGAGCGCGGAAGCGAGGGGAAGATCGCCAGCGTCCATTTTGCCCGCGAGCGTCGGGTGCCCTTCTTCGGCATTTGCCTGGGGATGCAGATGGCCTGCATCGAGGCGGCGAGAAACCAGGCCGGCCTGGAAGGCGCGACCAGCACCGAATTCGGCGAAGCCCAAGAGCCCGTCGTCGGTTTGATAACGGAGTGGATGAGCGCCGAAGGCCTTCAGCAGCGCCGCGAGGCGAACGGCGACATGGGCGGAACGATGCGGCTGGGCGCCTACGAAGCGAAGCTTGCCGGCAACAGCGTCGTCCATTCCATCTACGGCGCCGACCGGATCAGCGAGCGCCATCGCCACCGCTACGAGGTCAACATCCACTACAAGGCCGCGCTCGAGGCGGGGGGGCTTCTATTCAGCGGAATGAGCCCGGACGGGGCGTTGCCCGAGATCGTCGAGCGGCCGGACCATCCGTGGTTCGTCGGAGTCCAGTTCCACCCGGAGCTGAAGTCGAAGCCCTTCGACCCGCACCCCCTGTTCGCCTCGTTCATCGAGGCGGCGGTCAAGCAGTCGCGACTGGTCTGAAACGCTTGAGCCCCGGACTGCGGCGGTAAGCCGCGCCGTCCTCTCCCCGGAGCCTTCCCGGCTTCAATCCGAAACCGCCGCTCCCACTAGTCCGATCTTGCGAAATCGCGCCGCATGACTTTCGGCACATTGACTCGCTGTGTTATAAGCATAAGACAGTAACACAGATGCAGACAATTCTCCGCCCCTCAGCAGGAATCCGCCGACCCTCCACGCCGCCTGCACAGGGCGCTGCGAGGGTGGCGGCAAGATCGCACTCCGGCTGACGCCGCAGCAACAATTTCCAAAGGCAATCCCCCGTATGCGTAAGACTCTCCTCCGGATCCATTGCTCCCTCGCCTCGCTCGCCGTGTCGATTGCCGCCCCGTCTCTCGCCCAGGCGCAGGAGCGGGCGCCCGCACAGGCCCCCGCCAAGCCGCCGCCCAGGCCCGCCGGCGAAGCCCCACGGGACGTCGTCGTCACCGGCACCCGGGCCGAGGTCGTCGGCGCTCCGGACCGGACTAGCTTCAACGTCTCGAACGACCTCCAGGTGCAGAACGGAACCCTCGCCGACGCGCTTCGGGCCGTCCCGGGAGTCGAGGTCGACCTCCAGGGCAATGTCAGCCTGCGCGGCGATCCGGGGGTCACGATCCTCGTCGATGGACGCCCCTCGGCGATGCTTCGAGGCGACAATCGCGGAGACGTCATCCTGTCGATGCCGGCGGGCCGGATCGAGCGGGTCGAGGTGATGACCAACCCGTCCGCCGCGAACAGCCCGGAAGGCTCGGGCGGAGTCATCAACCTCGTCTCCCGCCAGGCCCGCAAGGACATGACCACCGGGACCGTCAGGGCGACCGTCGGCGGCGAGGGGCGCGGCGCGCTCAGCCTCAGCGGCTCCCACAATGCCGGCGACGTCACCCTCACCGGGGAGCTCGGATACCGCCGCTTCAGCGGCGACGCCGAGGCCGTCCAGCTCCGCTCCCGGCTCGATCCGGCGACCGGCGACTTCGTCGACAGCCGCCTGGAATCCGAGCTCGACAACAGCAACGGCTTCGCCAACGCGCGGGTCGGGATCGAATATGATCTCGATAAGAAGAACCGCCTGAGCACCGAACTGAGCTACCGCGACGGCCGCGCCGACATCGAGCGCGACGATCGTTTCACGGCCGCGACCCCGGCCTTCTCCTACGAGCGCGGCTCGGATATCGATCTTAGCCAGCGCGGCCTGTCCGCGCGGGCGTCCTGGCGGCGGACCCTGCCGGGCAAGGATCACGAGCTGGCCGCCGACGTCGAGCTCGAACGGGGCCGTTTCCGTCGCGAGGTCGAGGCCTCCACCGATTTCGCCGCCGCGCCCGATTTCGTCGAGCGGATCGCCAATACCGGCCGCCGCGCCGACGAGAATTTCAAGCTCGACTACAAGCGCCGGCTCGGCGCGGAATCGACCCTGAACCTCGGCTACCAGGGCAACTTCAGCCGAAGCGAATTCGATTTTTCCGGCGACCGCGGGCCGAGCTTCGCGACGCTGGCGCCGGTCCCGGGCCTTACCAACCAGTTCGAATACGACCAGGCGATCCACGCCCTGTTCGGCACCGTCCTCTTCCCGATCGGCAAGCTCGACGCCCAGGCCGGCCTCCGGCTCGAGCAGGTGGAGACCGATCTGGAGCAGGTGACCGACTCGGTCAGCTTCGAGAACGACTATTTCCGGGTCTATCCCACGCTTCATCTGGGCTATGAGCTCAACAAGCGCGAGCAGCTCAAGGCCAGCTACAGCCGGCGGATCCAGCGGCCCTCGCCCCAGGACCTCAACCCCTACACCGTGTACATCGACCCGCAGAATTTGAGGCGCGGCAATCCGGCGCTCAGGCCCGAGGTCACCGATTCGATCGAGCTCGGCTGGCAGCGCCGCAAGTCGGGCGACTTCCTGTCCCTGACCGGCTTCTACCGCCGCTCCCGGGGCGGAGTGACCGACATCCTCAGCGATCTCGGCGGCGGAGTCTTCCTCACCAGCCGGGCCAACCTCGCCACCGCCGAGCGGGCGGGGCTCGAGGCGGTCGCCAACGGGAAGCTTTCGAAAACCCTCTCCTACAACGCCTCGGCGACCTTCCTGTGGAACGCGATCGACTCGCGCACCGGCGGGATCTCGGACCGGCGCTCCGGAACCACCGGGACCGCGCGGGTCAACCTGAGCTGGCAGCCGGGCAAGAAGGACTTCTTCCAGCTCAACGCCGCTTATTCGGGGCGGCAGCTCCTCCCGCAGGGCTATCGAAGCTCCGGCCCGATCCTCAACCTCGGCTACCGACGCAAGCTCAACGACCGCTTCAGCGTCCTCGTCACCGGCCAGGACGTGCTGAGCAGCGCGAAGCAGACCATCGTCTTCGAAACCCCGACCCTTCGCGACCGACTCGAGCAGCGCGGAATCGGCCGGGTCATCCTCTTCGGCCTCGCCTGGAACATCGGCGACCGGAACCCGAAGAAGAAGCAGGAGCCGGGTTTCGAGTTCCAGCAGGGGGGCGGGGATACGGTTCAGTAGGGGGGCGCAGCAACAGCGGCCGCTCGGCTCGGTCCCCATTGCGGGAACCGGTCCCTCGAGGCTGCGCCCGAAGACCGGAACGCAATGGCCTGGAGGACTGTTACGCCGTCACCTCCCACATATGCAGGGCCAGGATGACAGAGGAACAGGAAGTCGCGGCGATCCCGCTCGCGGAGGAGCGCGTATCCGTCACGAAGCGCGAGGTCGAGACCGGCCGCCTTCGGATCCAGGTTTCCGTCGAAGAACGGCAGGAAGCCGTGCCGGTCGAGCTCTCCCACGACGAGGTCGAGGTGGAGCGCGTTCCGGTGAACAAGGCTGTCAGCCAGCTGCCCAGCGTCCGGCTGGAAGGCTCGACCACCATCATCCCTGTGGTCGAAGAAGTCGTGGTCGTGGAGAAGCGGCTGATCCTCGTCGAAGAGATTCACGTGCGTCGCAAGTCGGTGGCCGAAACCCGTGAGATACCGGTCGTGCTCCGGTCCGAACAGGTCCGGATAGACAGGAGCGGCGATCTCGACGGCTCCGACGGAGCGGCCGCGCCTGTGCGACCGGGACGAGTCGTATGAGCCAGATCGTCACCGCCTTATACGATTCGCGCGAGGAGGCCGCTCGGGCCCTTCATGCTTTGAGGTCTGAAGTCTCGCTTACCCACGCCGGCATTTACGATCGGTCCGATGCGCGCCTCCAAGCCCTGCGGCATGTCGATCTTACGCCGGAGGAGCGAGCGGCTTGCGAGGCCAAGCTCGCAACGGGAGACTATCTGCTCCTTGCCCGGCCCCGGGGCGGGGAGGGCCCCGATGACATAATTTCGGTCCTCGAGCGCGTCGCCGCCGAGCCGCCGCGCGAAACCCGCTCCCCCGCACCTTCACAGGGGACCGGCACGGCGGGGATCGGCCCTTCGGTCGTCGCCGAGGAGCGGATTCCCCTGGTCGAGGAGGAGCTGCAAATTGGGACCCGCGAGGTCGTTCGCGGCGGAGCGAGGGTCCGCACCCGCGTGGAAGAGGTTCCGGTTGCGCAGGAAATCGAGTTGATGAGCGAGTTCGTGCGAGTCGCGACCCGCCCTGCCTCGAGGCCCGTCAGCGAGCAGGAACTGGAACAGGGTCGCCTGCTTCGCGAGCGGGTGATCGAGATTGCGCAGGTCCGGGAAGAGGCGGTCGTCAGCAAGGAAATCGTCGTTCGAGAGGAAGTCGTGGTCACCAAGACTATCGAGCGCCGAGTCGAACGAATTCACGAAACCGTTCGTCGAACCGTGGTCGAAACGGAGAACCTGGCCGACGAGGCCGCGGGCGGACGGGGGCAGCCATGAGCGACCGGCGCGACAATGGTTTTTCCGAGCCGGGTCCGCCGGGGGCACAGTCCGGCGCGCAGCCTCTCGGGCAGCCCCGCAAGCCCCGAATCGAGGTGCTGCAGCGGGGGCCGGCAGGGGGTCCGGGGGCCGGTTCCACACAAGACCCCGGCACCCCCCGCATCGACTCAGCGAGTAGCGCCGCTCCGGGACCATCGCCGGCTCAGGCCTCATGGACCGCCAACCCGCCCCACCAGGCCGGGACGGCCCCGGCGCGGACGCGCCGGGGGCTCTCGCGCTCGCCGACGACGCTGCTCATCGTCCTGGCCTGCATCGTGATCGCAGGCTTCCTGCTCTACACTTATCTTTCGAGCGAACGTGGCGTCGAGACTTCCGACAAGGGGACGGAATTGAGCCCGCAAGACGCGGACCTCGTAGAAGCTCCCCAGACCGATTCCGACCCGGCGACGACCCAGGCGCCTGCCGAACCGTCAGCCGCCGCAAGCATGGATGATGGAACGGTCCCCGAAGCCGGGCCTGCCGCCTCGCCGGCATCCGAGCCGGCATCCGAGCCGGCATCCGAGCCGGCATCCGAGCCGGCATCGCAGCCGGCACCCCGGCCGGCGCCGCCGCGTGCCGCCGCGCCGGAAGCTCAGCCGGAGGTCGTCGACAGGCCGCAAGCGCCTCCGGCCGACAAAAGCGAAGCCGAAGCCGAAGCCGACGCCGCCGACACCGTTCAAGCCTTTTACTCGGCGCTGAGCGCCGGCGACGGCGCGTCCGCCGCGCGCTTGGTCATACCCGCCAAGCGGGGCAGCGGGCCGCTCTCGGCCGGCGCTCTGACCCGCTATTACTCCTCCTTCCGCCGCCCGTTGCGAGTGCGCAGAATAGTCCCGGTCAATGCCGACACGGTCCGGGTGGCGTACGATTATGTGCTGGCCGACGGACGGGTCTGCCGCGGACAGGCGGCGGTCGACGTGGTCCACAGGGGTGGCCGCAGCCTGGTAAGCGGCATCAGAACGCGCGGGCCGTGCTGAGATCAAGCCGCTTCCGTGCCGTTTAATCCCGAGTCAAAGAGCAAACCTTTCGACCCGAATCCGCTGTTAGCGGGCGTCATCGAAGCGGCGGTGAAGCAGAACCGCTTAGTCTAGGCATTATCGTCTCATCATGCAGAACAGAAAAAGAACTTCCCTGTTCGATCTTGTAGTGATCTACTCCCCGCATGTCTTCACCCACAGCCTTGATTCGGTCGGCCCCGTCCGGCAAACCCACGGCGTCGCCTCGCGCGCGGGTGCGTGCGAGGGGGCTGACTTTCCTGACCTTCGTCCGAAATCGGACAGGGCAGGGCCTATCCCGGCCTTTTGCGCAATCGCGGGTAAGCGTGCTGCCGGCGTCCCGCGCTAGGAAGGCGACTACAGTCGTTTTCGAGGATAATCGTTATGGCACGTGGGTTTGGGCTTTTGCTGGCGTCGGCGGCGTTGCTGGCTCTGACCGTTTCCGGTTCCGCCTGGTCGCAGACCGCGTCCTCGGCGCTGGCCGCACCCTCCGCCGCGGCGGAAGAAGATCCCCCTCAGATGACCTTCCCCGGCTGGGGCCTGAACCCCGCCGACCTCGACCCCGCCATCAAGCCCGGCGACGATTTCGACGCCTATGTGAACGGCAAGTGGAAGGCCGCTACCCCGATCCCGGCCAAATATCCCTCCTACGGGGTCACCACCAGCCTTCGGATCGGCTCCGAGCGTGCGGTGAAGTCGATCATCGACGATCTCGCCTCGCGGCAGAACGCACCCGGCAGCCTCGAGGCGCGGGTGGCCGACATGTACCGCGCCTATGTCGACGTGGACTCGATCAACCGCCGCGGGCTCGCGCCGGTCAAGCCCTATCTCGACAAGATCGCGGCGGTGAAGAGCCATGACGAGCTCGCGTCGCTGTGGTCGGTCACCGGCTATCCGGCGCCGATGGGCACCTTCGTCAGCATCGACCGCGGCGACCCGAACCGCAACATCCTCTATTACGGAATCGGCGGGATCGGGCTTCCCGACCGGGACAATTACCTCGTCGACAATCCCCGCAATATCGAGATGCGCGGCAAGTATCTCGACTATATGACCTTCCTGCTCGGCAAGGCCGGCCATGCCGCGCCCCGCGCGGCGGCGGAGAGCGTCTATGCGCTCGAGAAGAAGATCGCGGCGGCGATGTGGGACCGGGCGCTCGCCCGCAACCCCGAGCTCACCACCAACCGGATGTCCCATGCCGAGCTGGTCGCGATGGCCAGGCCCTTCCCGATCGAGCGCTACCTCGCCGGGCGCCAGATCCTTCCAAGCGACCGATTCAACGTCATGAACGTCCCGCCGTCGGCGGACAAGATCAAGTCGCAGAACCTCACCCCCGAGCAGCTCGCCAAGCTCGGCAGCGGCCTTCCGGCGATGATGAGCCTCATCATGGCCACCCCGCTCGACACCTGGAAGGCGTGGATGGGCGTCCGGCTCCTCTCGGGCAATGCCGACCTCCTTCCGAGCGACATCGACGAAGCCCAGTTCGCCTTCTACGGCAAGTTCCTCCAGGGCCGCGAGCGCCAGCGCGACCGCTGGCAGCGCGGAGTCTCCGAGGTCGAGGGAAGCCTCGGCGAGGCGGTCGGCAAGGTCTATGTCGAGCGCCACTTCCCCCCGGCGAGCAAGTCGGCGATGGAGGCGCTTGTCGCCAATCTCCGCCTCGCCATGACCGAGAACCTCAAGGACCTAGCCTGGATGACTCCGGCCACCCGCACCGCGGCCAAGGCCAAACTCGACGCGCTCCGGGTCAAGATCGGGTATCCCAGCAAATTCGAGACCTATGAGGGCCTCGCGGTCACCGCCAACGACCCGGTCGCGAACCGCCTGTCCGCCGCCCGCTGGGCATGGCGGGACCAGCTCGACGAGCTGAGGAAGCCGGTCGATCGCGACAAGTGGCTGATGACCCCGCAGACGGTGAACGCCTATTACATGCCGACGGCCAACGACATGGCCTATCCGGCGGGCTATCTGCAGGCGCCCAACTTCAGCGCCGCCGCCGACCCGGCGGTCAATTACGGGGCGATCGGCGCCACGATCGGCCATGAGATCGGCCACGGCTTCGACGACCAGGGCTCGCGCTACGACGGCACCGGAGCGCTCAGGAACTGGTGGACGCCCGAGGACGCCGCCACCTTCAGGAAGCTCGGCGAGCGGCTCGAGGCGCAGTACAACGCCATCTGTCCGCTGGACGAGGGCAAGAAGTGCATCAACGGCAAGCTTACCCTGGGCGAGAATCTCGGCGACCTCGGCGGCCTTTCGATGGCCTACAAGGCCTATCGGCTCTCCCTGAAGGGCAAGGAGGCGCCGGTCATCGACGGGTTCACCGGCGACCAGCGCTTCTTCCTCTCCTACGCCCAGCATTACCGGACGCTCTACCGCGATCCCTTCCTGCGCCAGTTGATGGAGACGGACACCCACAGCCCGAGCTTCGCGCGGGTCAATGCGGTGCTCAGGAACTTCGACCCCTTTTATGCGGCGTTCAAGGTGAAGCCGGGCGACAAGATGTACCTTCCGCCCGCGGAAAGGGTGCGGGTCTGGTAGGGCAGGGGGTGGCGGTCTCGCCGTCATCCCGGCGAAAGCCGGGACCTCGGGTAGACCCGCCGAGACTTCTGGACCCGAGGTCCCGGCTTGCGCCGGGATGACGAGCAAGTCGGCAAGGCGCTATCGCCTGCGCAGTCAATGCGCTAATCGGCGGGGATGATCTTCTCCGCATTGCTCCTCCTGGCCGCCGCTCCCGCCGCTACCGCCCCCGAGCATTTCTTCGTCGGGCGCACCGAGGGATCCGGGACCGTGCAGATGACCGTCGGCGGCTCCCACAAGGTCCGCGACGTCAGCCGCGGGCGGCTCGACAAGTCCGGGGCCCTCCTGCTCGACCAGATGGTCTACGAGGAGGGCAAGCCCGCGCGGAGGCGCAGCTGGCGCCTCGTCCGCTCCGGGCCGAACCGGGTGAGCGGCACCATCTCCGACGCGATCGGGCCGGTCAGGGGCGACATCAGCGGCAACGTCCTCCACCTCAGATACCAGGCGCGCCAGGCGAGTGCCCAGGTCGAGCAGTGGATCACGCTCAATCCCGGCGGCCGGACGGCGTCCAACCGGATGGTCTTCAAGAAGTTCGGCTTCAAGGCGGCGGTCCTCAACTCGACCATCCGCAAGATTGACTGAGGCGGCGCCTAGGGTCCGTACTCAATATCGGCAATGGCCAGGATCGCCCGGAGAAGGGCACCGGCAGGAGGAGTGTGCCGGGCGGGCTGGTTGCCCGCACAAGCGCTCCAACGTAGCCGGTGCCCTTCTCCGGGCGACCGCGAAGCGGCGGGGCGGAGAGGCGGCCATGGCGTCGTCGCTCGTCGGTCACGATGCATCGAGCATCGCTCCCTCGCTCGCTCCTAGCCCTGACCGCCTCTCCGCCCCGTCATGGCCGTTGCCGATATTGAGTACGGACCCTAGCGCGCCGGAGTCGCTTCCACCACCAGGGTGACGATCCGTCCGACCTTCGCCCCCGGGCCGCCGTGCTCGTCGATGCGAACCTGGGCGTGGGGGAGGTCGAAGACGTCTGCGTGGCCGTAATCGCCCTCGGATCGCACCGCTTGCGGAAGACAGGCCGCCACCCGTCCGGCCAGGGCGTCGCGGCTCATTCGCGCCGGCGCCAGATTCTGCGTGCAGAGCCAATATTGCCTTTTCTCGTCGCCGGTCGCGCGGCAGCCATGGCGGAAGTCGAGATGAGGCGGGGCGGCGTGCGCGCGTTCGAGGAAAAGGAAGCCGCCCTCGTCGCGCGCGGCTTCGATCACCCGCTGGAGCCCGGAGCAGAAGTCCTGACTTACCGCTTGCCCCCGGGCCCCGGCCGGCAGCGGCAAGGCGGCAGCCGCGATCGCTCCATAAATCCATTTCATCGCCGACTCTCCCTCATCCGGGTGGAGAGAAGCGCCCCAAGCCTGACGCCTCCCTGAACGGACGCGCCCCAGGCCGCCCTGACCCGTTCAGAATCCGGGCAGCCGCTGTTCCTCGGCGGAGGGCAGGCTGTATCCGGAAGCGATCCTAAAGCGGCCCGGGCCCGTCCGGGCGGCGCTTTGCCTCGTCCCTGGCCGCCGCGTGGCGAAGCGTGTCCATTTCGCCGGATTCCTTCTGGAGCCGCCGGTTCTCGGCCTCGGCCGCGTCGGCGCGGGCGCGTTCCTCCCTGTAGAGACGCTTCCATTTGCCCCCGGCCATCAAGGCCATCCCGAGCACCAGGCCGAGAAAGAAGACGAGGGCGACGATGAGCCACTGGTCGGGGGTGAAGAGGGTCACGAGGCGGTCTCCGTCGCTTGTTTCGGCAGCGGATCAATGGGCAGGGTGGGGGTATTGTTCCGCGGGACGATCACGCCCCCGGCACGTCATCCCGGCGAAAGCCGGGACCTCAGAGCAAGAAGGCACAGTGGGTCTGCCCGGGGTCCCGGCTTTCGCCGGGATGACGGCCTCACTTCATCAGATTGTCCGAGATCGAGCAGCTCGCCGGGCCCAGGATGACGATGAACAGCACCGGCAGGATGAACAGGATCAGCGGGACGGTCATGATCGCCGGAAGCCGGGCGGCCTTCTCCTCGGCGCGCATCATCCGTTCGTTTCGGAACTCGGCGGCGAGGACTCGAAGGGCGCTCGCCAGCGGAGTCCCGTATTTCTCGGTCTGGATCATCGTCGTCACCACTCCGCGAACGGCGTCGAGGTCGATCCGGTTGGCGAGGTTCTCGAAGGCGGAGCGGCGGTCGGTAAGGAAGCCGAGCTCGATCGAGGTCAAAGCGAATTCGTCGCCGAGCTCGGGATAAGCCTTGCCGAGCTCGCGTGCGACCCGGTTGAAGGCGGCGTCGACGGTAAGGCCGGCCTCGGCGCAGATGACCAGCAGGTCGAGCGCGTCGGGAAGGCCCTTGCGGACGGCGCTGGAGCGCTTGTTGATCTTGTTCTTCAGCCACAGGTCGGGAGCCTTGTAGCTTCCGATCAGCGAGAAGGCGGTCAGCCCGTAGCGCTTGATCGGGCCCCATTGCGGGAACCAGTCGAGCAGATAGACTCCGACGATGACGGTCGAGCCGATCGCGATCGGAAGCACCAGCCGGGCGAAGATGACGACGACGGCGAGGTCCTTGGAGCGGATCCCGGCCTGCATCAGCTTGCGCTGGGCCTTCTCGAGCTGCTCCGCCTGAAGCATCTTCAGCGAGCCGAGCAGGCTCCTGACCTTGTCGGCGACCTCGTTCTTGTTGGTGATGTTGCGCCGCCGCTTCGAAGTCGAGGCGACGATTCCGGCCTTGAGCTGCTCGCGCCGCTCGTTGAGGGCCTTCACCCGCTTCGCCATCGGGTCCTTGACCGTGGTGGCGGCGTAGATGGCGACGAGCACGGCGAAGGTGGCGATGGCGGCCATGAAGGTCGCCACCATCACCACGTCGATTCCCATGACCGTTGGGCCGGATGAAGGAGGAAGTGTCATTCTCAAACCGCCCCTAGATCTCGAAGTCGACCATCTTGGCCATGATGAACACGCCGATCCCCATCCAGACCAGCCCGCCGCCGCCCGCGATTATCAGCCGCTGGTCGACGAAGAAGTTCTGCATATATTCGCCGTTGATGAACCAGATCAGCAGGAAGACGATGAAGGGCAGCGATCCGACGATCCACGCCGAAGCCTTGGATTCGGACGACATGGCCTTGATCTTGAGCTTCATCTGGGCCCGCTTCCTCAGCACGTCGGCGAGGTTGGCGAGGGTCTCGGCGAGGTTGCCGCCGGTCTCGCGCTGGATGGCGAGGGTGATGACGAAGAACTGGAATTCGGGAGTTCCCAGCCGGTCGGCGACGTCCTGGAGCGCGGCCTCCATGGTCCGGCCGATCTTCATCTTGTCCGAAACCGTCCTGAACTCGTCGCCGATCGCGCCCGGAAGCTCGTCGGCGACGATCCCGAGGGTCTCGGAGATCGGCAGGCCCGAGCGAAGGCCGCGGACCATCAGCTCGATCGCGTCCGGGAAGCGGGCGGTGAACTTGGCGACCCGCCGCTTGATCATCTTGCTGATGATCTTGTGGGGAAGGCCGATTCCAACGAAGAGGCCGAGCAGCACGGCGAGGAGCAGGGGCAGTCCCTTGGCGATCAGCAGTCCGCTGAGCACCACGACGATGCCCAGCGACACGAGGCCGTATTGGGCGAGAGTCCAGCTGCGCCCGGTCTGCTGAAGGCGCCGTCGAAGCAAGGCCGGCTTGGGAATGAGGCGCTGCGCCAGCCCGTCCATCTTGGTCTGGGTGCGGCCTTGCAGAATCCGCTTGAGCTGCGCCTGGGCGGCGACCTCGTTGGACTTGCTGTGACGCTCCCGGACGCTTTCGAGCCGCCGGTTCTGCACCTTTGAGACGTTGGGCCCGCCCATGGCGAACACCATCAGCATAAGCACGACCAGCACGCCGCCGCCCAGCATCAGGATCGGAAAGCTCAGCACATGCTGCTCCTATTCCACGCGCCGGCTTGGTTGCCGGCGCCCGTTCATGCCGTCGCCGGCTTCGGCTTCTTCGCGACCAGGCCCTTGAGATTGAGCTTGTCGAACAGCGATTTCGCTCCGTCCTTCGGCTTCTCGGCACTCTCGCTGCCCTCGACGGTCGAGGTGGTGAGGGCGACCAGCTGGGCCAGCGGACCTTGGACCTTCGACGAGGTCGCGACCTTGGCGAAGGGCTGCCCAAGCTTTGCCGACTGAGCGGCGGCCTTCGGCTCGAACGGGATGACGATGTCCACCGAACGCTCGATCGACTGCTCGAAATCCTTGCGGCTGATCTCCTGTGCGCCCGCCGGGACCCGGTTGGCGACGACGAGCACCTTGGACTGCGGCGCATTGGACTTGAGCCAGCTCAGGATCCGGATCGCGTCGCGGGTCGCGGCGAGCGTGAACTCGACCGCGACGATGGCGACATGGACGTCCTGGACCAGGTGCGGATGCTGGATAAGCATTGCCCGCGGCAGGTCCAGCACGGTGCTCTCGAAGGCGTTTCGAAGCTCTTCCTGAAGCTGGAAGAAGGCGCTGCCGTCGTTGAGCAGCGGCTGATTGAGCGGCGCCTCGGCGGAAAGCACGCAGAGCTTCTCGTTGGCACGGACCATCGCGCGCTCGATGAACAGGCCGTCGATCCGGCTCGGATTCTCGATCGCGTCCGTGAGGCCGCGGCCCGGCTCGAGGTCCAGCGCCAAGGCGCCGGTGCCGAAATGGATGTCGAGGTCGAGCAGGGCCGTCGAGCGGCCCGCTTTGTCGCCCATCATCCAGGCAAGCGAGGTCGCCAGGGTGGACGCCCCGACGCCGCCGCGCACTCCGATGACCGCGGCCATGACGTGCGGCTTCTCGCTCGCCGCCTCGTTCACCCTCGGCCCGGAAATGGTCATCTGGGCATTGGCGAAGGAATCGCGCAGCTGGTCCGGAGTGAAGGGCTTGAGCAGATAGTCCTGCAGGCCCGAGGCGACGAGATCGCGGTAGAGGCGCACGTCGTTGACCTGGCCGGCGGCGATGACCACCGTGCCCGGCTCGCAGACCTCGGCCAGAGCGTTGATGTCGTTGAGCGGATCGCCCGATTCCGACAGGTCGACGAACAGGATCGCCGGGCTTGCCGAGACGGACAGGGTCTGGACGGCGTTGCGCAGGCCCCCCTTGTTGACCTTCTCCGGCGCCCAGCCATGCTCGACGGCGATCGGCCGAAGCATCTCCGCGGTCGCGTCGTCGCAGACGAAGGCGCTGAAGGGATCGCGAAGCGCTGCGGTGCGCGAAGCGTTGAAAGGCGCGTTCATCTAATTACCCTTCGTGCTGACGTCGGTGAGGCCCTTGGTCCCGGTCGGGGCGGTCTGTCGGTAGACCCGGATCGCCTTCGAGGACGTATTGGCGTCGCCGTAGACGCTTCCGACCTGGCCCAGGACCAGATCGTTCGGGTCGGCGATCATGGCGGCGAGGTTCGAGTTCACTGCGCAGCCGTAATTGGGAGAGGTCGAGCTCGGCCCGCGCCGGTTCTCGTAATTGGGGCAGCCCGGGACGCTCGCCGTGGTGCGGCTGACGATCACCCTGACGGCGCCCATCGGAACGTCGCCCTCGAGCACCGGAGCGCCCGCGCTCAGAAGCAGGCCGTAGGCGGCGGTGACGCTTGCGACGTCCTGGCGCCCCATCGAGGTGCCGCGATCGACGAAGACATGATCGCCATAGCCGAGGCCGAGCGAGGTGAACCAGGAGTCGAGCCGGCCGAGGTCGGCTTCGCTGAGGCCGCCATTGTCGGCAAGGTCCAGCAGATAGTCGGATCTCTCGACGACCGGCTGGTTGAGCGAGTCGAGGCCGCGCTCGGGTCCGTGCCGGTCGCGCGGCTTGGCCTGCGCGGTGGCGGTGAGGGCGACGGCCGCTCCGATCGCGAAGACGGCGGCGAGAGACTTGATGCGTGCCATGATCACGTCCTTTCGATCGATTAGAAGCTGAAGCCGGGGGCGGCGGAAGCGGCCTGCGGACGGGTCGCCTTCGACTCGGCCTGGCGCTGCGCCGGGACGGGCGCCGGGACATTCCGGGCCGGAGCGGCCGCGAGGCCTCCCACGCCGGGTCGCTGGACCCGCGGCCCGGCCATGGTCGGGGCCGGGCGGACGGCGCCGCTCTTGCTGTATTCGCCGGTGTCGAGGAACACTCGCTCCATACCGTTGGCGCCGCGGTAGCCGTCGGTCGGAAGCGCGATCTGCGAGGCGTTGACCGGTCGGACGAGATAGGGCGTCACGACGATCACAAGCTCGGTCTCGTTGCGCTTGAAGCTGTTCGACCGGAACAGCGCTCCCAGGATCGGAAGGCTGCCGAGGAAGGGCGCCTTGTCGGTGCTGTTGCCGCTGTTGTTGCGGAGCAGGCCGCCGATCATGAAGCTCTGGCCCGAGCCGAGCTCGACGGTCGTCTCCGCGCGGCGGGTGGTGAGGCCCTTGATGCTGAAGCCGTTCATCACGATCGCGCCGGCGTCGGACAGCTCCGAGACTTCGGGACGTACCCGCATCGAGATCCGGCCGTCGGAGAGGACGGTCGGGGTGAAGGCCAGGCTCACTCCATATTGCTTGAACTCCACCGAGGTGCCGTTGAGGCCGCTCGAGGAAGGGATCGGAAACTCTCCGCCCGCCAGGAAGCTCGCGGTCTCGCCCGAAAGCGCGGTGAGGTTCGGTTCGGCAAGGGTATGGACGGCGCCGACCTGCTCGTTGAGCTTCAAGGTCGAGAGGAGATCCATGCCGAGGACGTGGCCGGCGAAGCCGAGCGTGGTTCCGGCACCGTTGGCGAACCCGTATTGGGTGGCGGTGAACGGAAGGCCCGTGGCGGGATTGGTGATCCCCAGGGGCTTGTCGGTGATGGTGCCTGCATTGCCCTGGCCGACTCCGAAGACGAAGCCGTTGCCGCTGCCGCCGTCATTGTCGCGGTTGAGCAGATTGACTCCGATCTCCTTGATCAGAGTCCGGCTGACCTCGGCGATCGTCACCTTCAAGGTCACCTGAAGCGGGGTCGCCGTCCTGAGGCGGTTGACCGGAACGATCTTCAGGATCGCGCCGGGCGCGTTCGCGTCGACGCCGGGGTTGAGCAGGGTTCGGACGAGCTGCTCGGCCTGGGCGCTGTCCGCCGGCGAGGCAACCGTTCCGTTCATGACGGCGAGCTGGCCGACATGGGTGATCGAGATGTTAGCTTCGGGCATCGCAGCCTTGAGCATCTGGTCGACCGAGGAGATGTTCTGGCTGACCTGGACGTGGGCGCCCCACACCACCGAGCCGTCGGCCGCGGTGGCGATGACCGTGGCCTCGCCGTCGCCCTTGCCGAACAGGCCGAGCTGGCGCGGGCTGGTGACGTTGACGTCGGCGACCCCGGGGTTCGACGTCCAGACGTCGACGACGGGCCTCGAGAGCGAGATGACTTCGCCTTCCCCGACCGAGAGGAGGACCTTGTTCGTCGGCCGGTAGGTGCCCGGGGGCGGCGGCGCGGCCAGGGCCAGGCTCGGCATCACCGGGGTGACGCTTGCGGCGAGGACCGCTGCGATCGCGGTTCCGACCGTAGCACGGCGCATCATGTTCAGCTTTGTCATCTTATTTGGCTCCGACCGGAACGATGGTGACACTGTTGCCGCGGGCGACCCGAACGGTGGGACCCGTGGGAGTAGAGACCGCGACCGCGGCGGCGCCGGTGGCGCCGGTGGCGCCGGCGGTGCCGGCGGCCTTGCCGGCGGCGGCGAGCGCCAGGCTGCTCAGCGCGTCGGCCATCTTGTCTTCGGGCGACGCCTTCTTGCCGGTGCCGGGGACGGTGCTGCGCTGGAAGCGCGAGACGTCCGACCCGGTGGTGTAGGTGGAGATGCCGTCGGACGGCTGGTTGGCGATTGCGAGCAGCATCCGCTTCTCGGCCTTGGGATCGTCCGTCTGGGGCACCTTCACCTCGCCCGAGGCGATGGCGCGCTCGAGCTCGGCCGAATTGTCGGCGATCGAGCGAAGCGACAGCGACAAGTCCCCGATCTTCTGGGCGACCGCGATCTTCTCGGCGAGCTTGGGGGTCGCTTCGAGCGTGACCATGGTGAAGCGCTGGACGACCGCCTTGCCGTCCTCGCCCTTCGCATCCATGCGCTGGTCGGTCGCGAGCACCCGGACGTTGCGCATCACGGTCTCGGAGACCTTGAGCGGGAGCCCGTCGCCGCCGCCGGCGACTTCCTGGGTGAGGACGATGTCGACCCGGTCGCCCGGGAAGATGAACCCGGCCACTCCGCTGGTCGCGGAGACGGGTACGGTGACGGCGCGCATCCCCGCACCAAGCGCGGCGGCGAGGAAGCCCCGCTCGCCCGGCTTGATCAGCGAGCCCTGGGTGAAGGGCTGGCCGGCCGTGATCTCGTTGCGGACGACCGTTCCGACGAGGTCGGCCGGGCGGACACCGGGCTTGCCCTTGATGTAGTAAGCGGGCTGGACGAGGCCTTCGGGCCAGCGCTGGAAGCGGAAGGCCTCGGCGTCGATGATGGTTCCGACCGGGAGGGCGCGGGTCGCGACCAGCACTTCCGGGCCGGCGGGGACCGCGGGCTTGGCCTCGGCCGATGGCGCTCCGGCGCCGCTGAACATGTTCTTGGCGGTCACCGCGGTGACGGCCGCGACGATCAGCGCTCCGATCAGCAGCACGAGCTTTTTCACATCCATGACGCCAGTCGCCTCCTAGCCCGCTTCAAATTGCAGGCTCCCATGTCAGACAAATTGGTTAAGAAACCGTTCGCCAATCAGCCAAAAACCGCCGAATGCGATGGCGATGCCGTACGGAATTTCGGGTTGGCCGGCCGCTTTCGCCATCCGGTGAGCGGCCAGCATCGCAACGGTGAGGATTCCGCCCGCGATCGACATGACCGCGAGCAGCTTCACGATTCCGGCGAAGGGCAGCCACAAGGCGAGCGCCGCCGCCATCTTGACGTCGCCGCCGCCCATCGCTCCGAAGCGGAACGCGATCGCGAACAGCCCGAAGACCGCGGCGGCAAGCCCGACCTGCAGTGCCACGCCGGGCCAAAGGCTGAGGCCGACGCTCCACCAGAAGGGTATCGCCAGAAGGGCGATGGCCCCGTTGAGCCGGTTGGGGATCGTCCGGGTGCGCCAGTCGCCGATCGCCGCCACGACGAGGGCCGCGGCGAGCAAAGCGATGAAAAACCAGGAAAGAGCCCCTTGCATGGGAACCAGGCACTAGACGTAACAGCTTTCGAAACCGTAACCGGCGCCATGGACAGTCAAGCGTTCGACCGCCGCTTCATTCCGACCGGCGCCCGCTTCGGCGAGTGGACGGCCGCGGACGGCTGGACCGTCCGGACTCTCCAGCGGCTGCAGGAAAAGGGGGCTCCGGTCCGAGGAAGCCTTCTCTTCGCGGGCGGGCGGGGCGACTTCATCGAGAAATATCTCGAGGCCCAGGACCATTGGCATCGCCGCGGCTGGGAGGTCACCGCCTTCGACTGGCGGGGGCAGGGGGGGTCGCAGGGCGACCTGCCCGGAGGCCATCTCGACCGCTTCGAGACCCTGGTCGGGGACCTCGCGGCACTCATCGACTCCTGGCGCCGGGCGTCTGCCGGGCCCCATGTCGTCGTCGCCCATTCGATGGGGGGCCATGTCCTCCTGCGCACCCTCGCCGAGCGGAATCCGCCGATCGACGCGGCGGTGCTGGTCGCCCCGATGCTGGCGATCAACAGCGGCCCGGTGCCGTCTGCGGCGGCCCAGTGGCTGGCCTCCACGGCGTCGCTTTTCGGCTGGGCCGGCCAGCCCGCCTGGCAGCGGTCGCTCATTCCGGAGCCGGCGGGCTCGATGCGCCAGTCGATCCTCACCGGCTGCGCCGAGCGCTACGGCGACGAGCTCTGGTGGTGGGACAGGAATCCCGGCTTCAACCTGGGCGTCCCCAGCTGGGGCTGGCTGAGGGCCGCCTTCCAGTCGTGCGAGGCCCTGACCCCCGCCCGGCTCGCCGCGATCGAGCTTCCGGTGCTCCTGATGGGCGCGGAACGGGATCGGCTGGTCGGGTCCGAGGCGATCCGCCGCGCCGCCTCGCTGCTTCCGGGCGCCGAGCTGGTCATGTACGACGATTCCGCCCATGAGATCCTTCGCGAGCGCGACGAGGTCCGGCTGAGGGCGCTCGCGGCGATCGACTCCTTCCTCGGCCGCCACGCCGCCGAATGAGCTTCGAGCCCGACATCGTCATCATCGGCGCCGGGATGGCGGGGGCCAGCCTCGCCGGAGAGGTGGCCGGCAAGGCGTCGGTGCTTCTGATCGAGTCGGAGGACCAACCGGGCTACCATTCCACCGGCCGATCGGCTGCGTTCTGGGCGGAAAGCTATGGCGGGCCCTTCGTCCAGCCCCTGACCACTGCGTCGGGGCCCTTCCTGGAGCGGAACGGCTTCCTTGCCCCGCGCGGCGGCCTGCACATCGCGGATTCGGACGGCCTCGGCGCACTGGCCGCGCTCGAGTCCGAATTCGGCGGGCGCATCGGCTTCGAACGGCTCGACCGGGCGGGTCTCGAAGCGCTCCTGCCGGGCCTTCGCGGCAAATGGGTCGCGGGGCTTCTCGAGCCGAGCTGCAGGGACATCGACGTCGCCGGGCTTCACGCCTTCTATCTGGCGCAGGCGAGGCGGAACGGGGCGAAGCTCCTGACCGGCGCCGGGGTCCGCGGCTTGCGGCGCGTCGGCGGGAGCTGGGCGGTGGAGACCTCGGCCGGCAGCTTCAGGACGAGCGTGCTCGTCGACGCCGCGGGGGCCTGGGCCGACCGGGTGGCGGCAATGGCGGGCGCGGCTCCGGTCGGCCTTCAACCCTATCGGCGGACGCTCTCCCAGCTCCGGGTCGATCCGCCGGCGGCGAGCGGCCTTCCACTGGTGATCGACTCGCTGGAGCGGTTCTACTTCAAGCCGGAGGCGGGCGGCCGGCTTTGGCTGAGCCCGCACGACGAGACGCCCTGCGATCCGTGCGACTGCGCGCCGGAGGAGCTGGACGTCGCGATCGCCATCGACAGGCTCGAGCAGGCGGTCGACTGGAAGGTCGAGCGGGTCGAGCGAAGCTGGGCCGGCCTTCGGACCTTCACCCCGGACCGCCGCCCGGTCTACGGCTTCGATGCTACGGCCCCCGGCTTCTTCTGGTGCGCAGGGCAGGGCGGTTTCGGGATACAGACCGCTCCCGCCGCGGCGAAGCTGGCCGCGGACCTGCTGCTCGGGCGGGTCCCGGATCTCGACCCCGAGCCCTACGCGCCCGAGCGCTTCCGCTAGGATCCACTCATATCGAGCGCCCCAGCCGGGCGCGGCCGGTCGGCCTTGAGCGCCTGCGGTGCAAGGCGGCCCATCGCGTGGCGATCCGGCAAAGCGATTTATCGCGGAACAAAACAGGATCACGATAGTTTCTTTCCTATGCCAATGAGGGCAGTTGGAGTAGAAAATGCGAAGGAAATATCTTACGATCTCGGTCGCGGCCGCCTTGCTGACGGGTGCGGCCATGGCTCAGGAGCCGACTCGCGGCCGGACCCAGGAGGAAAGCACCCAGGCGTTCCTGGCGCATAAGCGCCAGCTTCAGAATGAGAGAAGCGGCCGAATCGCGGACCAGGCCAATCTCGGCTCGCTCAACGCGATGGTCCGAGCGGTCGCCGTCGCCCCGCCGGCGCCGGGCTTCGTCGAAAAGGGCAGTCACTCGGCGCTGAACGACAGCTTCCTCGTCGACGTCGCCCAGACCCTGGCGGTGCTCGGCTTCAAGGCCGGCGACCTTCGCCGCTCGCCCGAGGATTCGGCCGCCTACGTCCAGGCCGCCGCCGCCCGGATCCGCGGCGGTGCGACCCTGGACCAGGAGAAGCTGCTGGCCGATACCGTGTTTGTCGGCACCGTCGCCAGGACGGTCGCGGAGGAGCTCGGCGACGGGTTCCGGTCGACGGTCGAGATCGTCGTCGACAGCCCGGTCAAGGGCGCGGCCAAAGCCGGAGACACGATCCGGCTCCGGCGGCTCGGCGGCAAGGGCGCCGACAATCGAGTGCTCAGCGTCAGCGACGAGGACAGGCTCGCCGACGGCGCCAAGGTCGCGCTCATCGCCTCCAGCGCCCGCTATCAAAGCGACTTCGGCGCGCGCGGCCGGCCCTGCGCCCTGTGCGTCGTCGAGCAGGTCCCGGCCTTCCTCGTCAGCGGCGAGAACGTCGTCCCAACGGGCGGTTACAGGCTCGGCTCGACGCTCGCCGCCTTTTCCGCCCCCGCCAAGTAAGGAATCGATCATGCTGAAGAAGCTCGCGGCGCTCGCCTGCGCCGTCTCGTCCGTCATCGCCACGCCCGCCTTCGCGGGCGCGGTGCCCCAGACCAACTATTACCGAAACCCGGTCAGGGCGGTGAAGATCAACTACGCGCTTCCCGTGCTGTGCGATTCGAACATGAACGCGGCGGCGAATACGGTCAACGCCATCGGCTCCAAGTTCCAGCTCACCGGCACTACCCAGAATTATACGTCGACCTACTACGAATCGAGCCAGGATCCGGACTTCCTCAACATCCAGGACGCATATGGGATGTCGGCGATCATGCGCACCGCCACCTGGGGCTATGCCTCTTCGGGCGGAGTTCCGGCCGAATCGCTCGACGCGACCATCTCCGTCAACGCCGACAGGCTCTATTACGACAGCGGCGACACGGCGAAGTCGACGGACCTGGTTTGCGGGACCACGATCACGTCGAGCAACATCGGGCAGCGCATCGACTTTCAGTCGGCGATGCTTCACGAGTTCGGCCATGTCATGGGAATGGATCACCGCACCGACGGATCGACGGGGCCTTGCGTCATGGCCACCTATCTCAGCGCCGGCCAGATCAAACGCGCCTTCTGCGCGGATGAGAAGGGCCTCATGCTGGGATTTTATGGGTACCGCTAAGCGGGCCTCGCGCCAGGCCGTCGCCGGCCTGGCATCCGGCCTTCTCGTGCTGGGGGCGTGCGACTCGCCCCCAGCCGGGGAGCGCTCGGGGACCCTTCAAATTTCAGGACCGGTCGGAACCGAATACAGCGTCCATCCACGCTTCGAAGCCGAGGGTCGGACGATCGTCGAGGGCTGCTGCAGCTTCGCGGCGGCCGACTCCTCGGTCCGCCGACTGGAAGGCGATGTGGACGGACGCGAGGTCAGCGGTCCGGGCTTTCGGGCGATCGTTTCCTTCGGAAACGGCCTCGCCCGGGCGGCCGCCACGCCCGGCCCTGCGCCGACCGTTTCGCAACTCGACGGAGTGAAGCTGGAGAAAAGGGTCGTCGAGAACGGCGAGGCGAGCGAGCCGCGTTTCTTCTATAGGGCGATCGTCCCGCTCGACGCCCGGGCAAAGGCCCGCAACGTCCGGGAGCCGGGGCTCGAAATCACCGGCTGGTGCGACCGGCCTTCCGCCTGTGACAAGCTCGGCGCAATCCTCGACAGCCTGAGGTTCTAGTTTTTGCCTGAGCCGTTGTTGCGACGGAGCAATCCAGCCGGTCTCCGAGGCGTGGATTGCTTCGCTTCGCTCGCAATGACGGGGGGCATCACGCTGGAAGTACGGCGCTCACATGCATCCGGCGCCGCTCAACGCTTGGCGAGCCCAAGCGCGGCGTCGCAGGCCAGCTTGTCGGCCCGCTCGTTCCCGGGATGCCCGGAATGGCCCTTGACCCACCGCCAGTCGATCTTGTGCGGCGCAGCGGCGTCCAGGAGCTGCTGCCAGAGCTCGGCATTCTTTACCGGCTTCCTGTCGGCCGTCTTCCAGCCGTTTCGGCGCCAGCCGTGGATCCATTTGGTGATCCCGTCGCGGACGTAGATGCTGTCGGTGTAGAGCGCGACCTCGCAAGGGCGCTTCAGCGCCTCCAGAGCCCGGATCGCGGCGAGAAGCTCCATCCGGTTGTTCGTGGTGTCGGGCTCGCCTCCGCTGAGCTCCTTTTCATGGACGCCCGAGCGGATGACCGCGCCCCAGCCGCCCCGCCCCGGATTGCCCTTGCAGGCGCCGTCCGTGAAGATTTCGACCGGGACGCCAGGTCTCGCAGGAGGGGTCAAGCGGCTTCGAGCCCGCGCGGCAGCTTGAACACCATCCGCTCGACGACGCCTTGGCCCTCCAACTCGGTGACCTCGTAACGGGAGCTCAGGAAGTCGACCACTTCGCGGACCAGCGCCTCCGGAGCCGAAGCGCCGGCGGTGATTCCCAGGGTCGAGACTCCCTCCAGCCAGCCGAGATCGATCTCGTCGGCCCGCCCGATCAGCCGCGCCCTGATGCCCTCGCGCTCGGCGACCTCGACCAGCCGGACCGAGTTCGAGCTCTTGGGCGATCCGATCACCAGGATCGCCTCGCAGGCGCGGGCGATGTCCTTGACCGCTGCCTGGCGGTTCGAGGTCGCGTAGCAGATATCCTCGCCCTTGGGTCCCCGGATGCCGGGGAAGCGGCGCTCCAGGATGGCGACGATCTCGGCCGTGTCGTCGACCGAGAGGGTGGTCTGGGTGAGGTAGGCGAGGCCTTCGGGCTCGGCCGGTTCGATGGCGAGTGCATCCGCGACGCTCTCGATCAGGGTCATCCGTCCTTCCGGCACCTGGCCGAACGTCCCGATCACCTCGGGATGGCCTTCATGGCCGATGAAGAGGATGTGACGGTCGTTCTCGACCAGCCGCTCCGCCTGGCGGTGGACCTTGGAGACCAAGGGACAGGTGGCGTCGAAAAACTCGAGGCCGCGTTGCTCGGCCTTCTCGGGCACCGCCTTGGGCACTCCGTGCGCCGAAAACACCACCGGCACTCCGTCGGGCACCTGGTCGAGCTCGGGGACGAAGACGGCGCCCTTGGCCTTGAGGCTGTCGACGACAGATTTGTTGTGGACGATCTCGTGGCGGACATAGACCGGCGGCCCGAAGCGCTCGAGAGCCAGCTCGACGATCCGGATCGCCCGGTCGACTCCGGCGCAGAAGCCGCGCGGGGCTGCGATCAGCAGGGTGAGTGGAGGCTTGGCGGTCATCGTCCTGTCACATCTGCTTTCGGGCTGGGCCTGTCCTTCGAGACGGGCCTTCGCCAAGCTCAGTCCCTCCTCAGGATGAGCGGTTTCCGCTCCGCTCATCCTGAGTAGCGGTGAGCTTGTCGAACCGGCGTATCGAAGGACGCTCTACGGGATCGCTTGCTTAGACGGAACCCGGTTCCTATGATCCGGCCATCTTCAAAAGGTGAGGATTTCCACCCAGTGTTCAAGTCCAAGGCGGCCGTCGCCGCGCTTATTCCCCTAGCCGTCGCCGCCTGCTCGACTCCCAACGGCCAGGTCACCGACACCGGAATCACCGCGACCCGCTCGGCATGCCCGGCCGTGGCGATCCCCGCCTCGACCGGCGACATCACCTTGTTCAACCCGGCGAACAGCCGCGATTCGAGCGCGATCGACGTAGTCGCCAACATCACCAACCTTCGCTCGACCTGCGACGAGAGCGGCAACAATATCGTCACCCGCCTGACCTTCGACGTCCAGGCCCAGCGCCGCGACGGCCGCGGTGCGCGCGAGGTGGTGCTGCCTTATTTCGTGGTCGCGGTTCAGGGTGGGACCCAGGTCCAGTCGAAGAGCGTGAGCCGGGTCGGGCTCAGCTTCGCCGACGGCGCCCTTCGGGCCAGCACGAGCGGCTCGGCGACGGGCTCGGTGACCCGCGCCGCGGTGACCCTTCCCGCCGCCGTGACCGCCCAGATCACCCGCCGCCGCAAGCCGGGGGACCCCGCGGCAGCGATCGACCCGATGGCCGATCCCGCGGTCCGCGAGGCGGTGCGCCGGGCGACGTTCGAGATGCTGGTCGGCTTCCAGCTCACCGAGGAGCAGCTCGCCTACAACGCGACCCGGTAGGGGGGGGTCCGGACTCCTTGCCTCCCCATCGTCAGATGGGGAGTGGGACCATGCGAAGCATTGTGGAGGGGGAGCTGGGGCCGGACTCGGCGGTTCGAGTCCGAGTCGGCGAAGACCTGCGCCTTCCACCCCTCCACCACCTTCGGTGGTCCCCCTCCCCACGGCTTCGCCGCGGGGAGGCAGAGAGTGCGTTGACTTGGCTTCCGTCAGCCTTCACAGCGCCCTTGCCGCCGGCCAAAAGCCGGGGTGCGCGCGGGAGAGTGTGGAGGGTGCGAGCCCGAAGCCGCCGAAGGAGCAACCGCCCCGGAATCTCTCAGGCACAAGGGACCGCGCGCGCAAAGGCACTCTGGAAAGCGGATCGCTCGCCGATCCCACCGAAGGGGTAAGCGGAACCTAAAGGCGCCGCGAAAGCTCTCAGGTCCAGTGACAGAGGGGGTTGTTTGCGACGGTGTCCGATCTCGGGCGTTGGAGCAGCGCCCTGGAGACTGGACCCGATGAGCGATTCCCAAGACACGACCCTCCCGCTCGATGCCTGGCACAAGGCCCGGGGCGCGCGAATGGTCTCCTTCGCCGGCTATTCGATGCCCATCCAGTATGAAGGGATCATCGCCGAGCATCGCTGGACGCGGGAGTCCGCCGGCCTGTTCGACGTCAGCCACATGGGGCAGCTGATCGTCGCCGGGTTCGAGGCCGAGAAGGGTCTGGAGAGCGTCCTTCCCGCCGATCTCGCACTCCTCAAGGAGGGCAGGCTGCGCTACTCGCTGCTCCTCAACGACGAGGGCGGAATCGTCGACGACCTCATGGCCACCCGGCGCGGCGAACATTTCTATGTGGTCGTCAACGGGGCCACCAAGCAGGGCGACATAGCCTATCTGCAGGAGCGGCTTCCGCGCGGCGTGGTGCTCGACCATATGAAGGAGCAGGCCCTGCTCGCACTTCAGGGCCCGAAGGCGGTCGAGGCGCTTTTCCGCCTGGCCCCGGGGGTCGAGCAGCTCGGCTTCATGACCGGAGGCGCCTTCACTCTCGACGGCTCCACTGTCTGGATCAGCCGGTCGGGCTATACCGGCGAGGACGGCTTCGAAATCTCGGTCCCGGCGGCCCGGGCAACGGCGGTCGCCGAGCTCCTCGCCGCCCAGCCGGAGGTGAAGCCGATCGGCCTCGGCGCCCGCGATTCGCTCCGGCTCGAGGCGGGGCTTCCGCTCTACGGCCACGATCTCGATTCGGACACGACTCCGATCGAAGCCGATCTCGGCTTCGCCGTCTCCAAGCGCCGCCGGGCGGAAGGCGGCTTCGCCGGATGGCCGCGGATACTTCGCGAGATCGAGGAGGGCCCGGTCCGCCGCCGGGTCGGCCTCACCGTCGAGGGCCGGCAGCCGGTGCGGGAAGGGGCGGTCGTGATCGACGAGGACGGGGATGAAGTCGGGAAGGTGACCAGCGGCGGTTTCTCGGCGATGCTCGAGGCGCCGATCGCAATGGCCTACGTGCCGGCGGCCTCCGCCGAACCGGGCTCCGAGATCCGCCTCGTCCAGCGCGACAAGATCTTCCAGGCGAAGGTGGCGCCCATGCCCTTCGTCGCCCATCGCTATCATCGCAAGGGAGCCGCCTGATGACCGTCTATTATACCGAGGAGCATGAGTGGATTCGGGTCGAGGGGGACGAAGCGACGGTCGGAATCACCGACTTCGCCCAGGGCCAGCTCGGCGACATCGTGTTCGTCGAGCTTCCGGACGCCGGCCGGCAGGTGACCAAGGGCGGCGAGGCCGCGGTGGTCGAATCGGTCAAGGCGGCCTCCGACGTCTACGCCCCGGTCGACGGCGAGATCGTCGAACCCAATCCTGCGCTCGCCGACGATCCTTCGCTGGTCAACAGCGATCCGGAAGGCGAGGGCTGGTTCTTCCGGCTTCGCCTCGCCGACTCCTCGCAGCTCGACGGCCTGATGGACTCCGACGCGTACAAAGCCTTCGCGGACTCGCAGTGATGAAGTTTCCGCTCATCCTGAGTAGGGGACTGAGCCTGGCGAAGGCTCCGTATCGAAGGACCGTCCTTCGATACGAGGCTTCGACTTCGCCCAGCCTCTACTCAGGATGGGCGGCAGGGAGTACCCAGTGAACCTCAACCCCTCCTCGCAATGGTCGCCGACCGACTATGCCAGCAACGCGGCCTTCGTTCCGGCGCTCGGCGCGGCGGCGCTCGACCTGCTCGCGCCTCAGCCGGGCGAGCTGATCCTCGACCTCGGCTGCGGCGACGGGGTGCTGACCCGGAGGATCATCGATTCGGGCGCCCGGGTGATCGGCCTCGACGCTTCGGAAGCGATGGTCGAGGCGGCGCGCGGGCGCGGAGTCGACGCCTTCGTCGCCGATGCCCAGGCGCTCGGCCTCGAGGGCCAGGCGACTCGTTTCGGTCAGTTCGACGCGGCCTTCTCCAACGCCGCACTGCACTGGATGCTCGATCCCGACGCGGTCGCTTCGGGGGTCTTCTCGGTGCTCAAGCCGGGCGGCCGCTTCGCCGGCGAGATGGGCGGGGAGGGCAATATAGCGACCCTACGCAACGGCATCAGAGCGGAGCTCGGCGAGCGCGGCTACGAGCTGCCGGCGGAGGATCCGCAATGGTATCCAAGCGTCGAGGAGTTCGTTCGGCTCTACGCGTGCGCCGGTTTCACCGGGGTCCAGGCCAGCCTGATCCCGAGGCCGACTCCGCTTCCCGCTGGGGTGGCGGCCTGGGTGAAGACGTTTCGGGCCGGCTGGCTGGAAGTCGCCGGGGTGCCGCAGTCGGCCCGCGACGAGGTCGCGGCGGCGGTCGAGGAACGGCTTCGGCCCCTGCTCCGGCAGCCGGACGGAAGCTGGGTCGCAGATTATGTTCGGCTGCGCTTCACGATGAGGAAGCCGGAGGAATGAGCAAGCTTCTTGCCTCCCCGAGCGCAGCTTGGGGAGGGGGACCACCCGAAGGGTGGTGGAGGGGTATCTGCCGACGATCCAGCGGGTCCGAAGCGAGCTCCTCGGTCAACGCCTTCTACCCCTCCACCACCCTTCGGGTGGTCCCCCTCCCCACGAGCTTCGCTCGCGGGGAGGCAAAGGGGCCGCCCCTGCC
>DASVSP010000077.1:0-40653 GCA_036388065.1 Allosphingosinicella sp. | reverse complement strand
GTCGCGATCGGCCATCAACTTCCGCCCTTACCCGTCGCGGCCAGGGTCGCCGCCTGGTCGGCCGCCATCGAACGCGAAAGGCCCGGTGCCGCGTCCGGAATCGCCGCCGAGCTCGCCGACACCTTCACCCTGCGATTCGACGAGATGGGCGCACTCGCGCGCCAGGCGGCGAGCTCGCCCGAGCCTTTCGACCCGGCGCTCCGGGCGGCGGTGCGGCGGCATGCGGGTCTCGCGCTCGCGGACCTGGCCGAGCGCCTGGAGACCACCCAGGGCTTCGACGCGCTGGTCCTTCCGCCCCAGCCGATGGCGTCGCTGGCCGATCTCGTCGGAAGCCGGGCCACCGGCCCGCGCGTGCTCGTCGACTGGGGCCTTGGCGCGACCTATGGCCGCCGGGCCGGGCTGATCGCCTTGTTCGCAGGGCCGCCCGGCACGGGCAAGACGATGGCCGCGGGCGCGGTCGCGCACATGCTCGGGATCGATCTCTACCGGATCGATCTTTCGGGCGTGGTCTCCAAATATATCGGCGAGACGGAGCGCAACCTGGAGAGCATCTTCCAGGCCGCCGAGCGCGCCACGGCGGTCCTGTTCTTCGACGAGGCCGACGCCCTGTTCGGCAAGCGCTCCGAGGTGCAGGACGCGCACGACCGCTACGCCAATATCGAGATCAGCTATCTCCTGCAAAGGATCGAGCGGTTCGACGGGGTCGCGATCCTGGCGACTAATCTCAAGCAGAACCTCGACGAGGCCTTCATGCGAAGGATCGACTTCGTCGTCGACTTCCCGGTACCGCAGGCCGCCGACCGGCTGCGCCTGTGGGGCAAGCTCGCTCGGACCCGAGCGCCGCTCTCCGACGATATCGACTTCGCCCTTCTGGCCGAGCGCTACGAGCTCACCGGAGGCGAAATCCGCAACTGCGCGCTCGCCGCCGCACACGCCGCCGCCCGCGACGGAGTGGCGATCGCGATGCGCCACCTCGTGGCGGCGGTCGCTCGCGAATATGTCAAGCAGGGCCAGCCGCTTCGAAAGGCGCTGTTCGCCGATCTTCATGCCGTGCCCGGCGACGGCGCGAAGGCGGCGCGATGAGCGGCGGCTCCGCGCCGACCGCCGCTCCCGCTCGAGAGCCGCCGGCGCCCGCGCGGACGCCCGTGCCGGAGCAAAATCCGGCGACGGGGACGGATCCCGCCGCTCCGGGCAACGCCGCTCTGTTCGGCCTGCTTGCCAATGGCGACTTCGTCGTCAATCTCGGCCCCCCACCGGGCCTCACGATCCCCAAGGCCCTGCTCGAGGCGAAGAAGATCGACCTCAAGGACCGCGGCCGAGTCCTTCCCGGCCTCGCGTTCGACGACGCGAAATTCGTCAGGGGCGATCCCGACAAGATGCTTCGGATCTCAGGCCATTTCGAGATTCCGCAGGTCGAGCCCGGCGGGTTCCAGGTCGACGTCAGCCGGGAAGGCAAGGCGTCGCTCAGCGCCAAGGCCAAGACGACGCTCCCCGCGCTCGGCAATCCGGAGCTCTCGGTCTCGATCGATGAGAGCAGGAATCTCGCGGCCAAGGTCACGATCACGGCGGCGGACCTTACGCCCGCCTCGCTCGGGAAGCGGCTGAAGGTAATCGGCGGCGGCGAGGTCAATCTGGTCGCGGGCAAGCTTTGGGGAAATGTCGAGGCCGCGCTCGAATATCCCAGCCTCGGCAAGGGCGACTTCAAGCTGGCCTTCTCCGAAGCCGGGAAGCTTTCGGGATCAGGCCACATCGAGCTGACCGCGCCGTTCCTCGCGGGCGTCAAGGCGGACCTCGCCGTCGACGAACGCGGGGCACTGACGGGCGCGGTCGAAGTTCCGGCGGCGCAGATCGTCCCCCCGGCGGCCGGCCTCAAGATCGAAAGCGGAATCGTCAAGCTCGCTTACAAGGACGGCACCCCCTCGGGCGCTCTGGAAGCTCTGATGCTGAGCTATCCCGGGCTCGGCTCGGCGGCGGTGACGGCCTCGATCGCCAACGGCCGGATCGAGGGCGATGGCGCGTTCAATCTCGCTCTGTCGGGCTTCGCCGACGTCGCGGGCACCTGGGCCTTCGTCGACGGCAACCTCAGCGGAGGGGTGAAGATCAATTCGAAGGACTTCCCCGAGGGCCTGCCGGTCAAGGCGGGAAGCATCGAGGCGAAGCTCGGCCCCACCGGCGCGGTGAGCTTCTCGGGCGCGGTCGCGGTCACGCTCGGGCCGGCGGGCTCGGGCGAGCTTCGAGCCGCCTATAACGAGGCGGGCCAGCTTTCGATCGGAGCGACCGTCAATCTTACCGTGCCCGGGCTTCAGGGCGCGGCTTTCACGATCAACTATGTCGAGGGCAAGCTCGAAGGCTCCGGCGAGGTGCCGATCGATCCGACCCTCCTGCCGGGAATTTCCGGCAACTTGAGCGTAGAGTATCGCCAGGGCCTCTGGGCCGGCGAGACCGAGCTCAGTTACGTGGCCGATAACGGCAAGCTTTCCGGCACCGTTCGGATCCGCGTGGCCCAGACCGAGGAAGGCGCGTTGCAGGTGACCGGAGGAGGCGACGTCACCGCTCAGATCGCGCCGCGCATTTCAGGCACGCTCCACGCCGAGATCCTGCCCGAAGGGGGCGTCGACGTCTCGGGCAAGATCAGCGTAACCGAGCCGGTGGAGCTCTTCCCCGAATTCCGCACCGACAAGGAGCTGTTCCGCTATTCGCAGAACATCCCGCTGTGGGCGATCCTGGTCGCGGTCATCCGGGTTCGCGCCGGAGTTCGAGCGGGCGTCGGCCCCGGGGTGTTCCGAAACATCACCGTCGAAGGCTCCTATACGGTCGGGAAGGAAGGCGAGCCGAGCTTCTCGATTTCCGGCGAGATGTTCATCCCCGCCTTCGCCGAGGCCTATGTCGCGTTCGGCGCCGGCCTCGGGCTCGACGTGGTGCTCGGCTCGCTGACCGGAGGAATCGAGGGCGTCGCCTCCGCCGGCGTCTACGGCGCCGTCTCGGTGATCCCCGTGCTGAGCTATGCGAACGGCGACTACATGATCGACGGCACGGCGACTCTCGCGGCCGGGGCGCGATTCAAGGTCGGCCTCAACGCCTGGGCGGAAATCGAGGCGTGCTGGGTCACCGTGTGGGAGGAGAGCTGGAAGCTCGGCGAGTGGATGTGGAACATCGGGCCCGATCTCGGCCTCCAGGCGAAAATGTCCTATAATTTCTCCAACCCGGCGCCGCCGACGATCGAGCTCAACACCACCGACATCGACACCGAGAGCCTGATCAAGGCCGCGATGCCGGAAGACGGACCGGCGCCGTCGGGCGCGAAAGAGGCCTTGCAGAACAAGGCCGATTGGAAGGGCCAGCTCAAGGCGCCGGGCCCGGAGGCCGGCGCGGTTCCGCCCGAGCTCGCCCAGCAGGCCGGCGCGGGCACGCCCGCTCCCCCCGCTCCGCCCAAGCCGCCCGGCAAGCCGAAGCCGCCGGGACTTGTCGCACCGGCCGCGGCCCCGACGGTGGCTTCGCCCGGCGAGGCCGCAGCCGCTCCGAACAAGGGGGCCGCTCCGCCGGGAACGACTCCCGGCGCATCGCCCGATGCCGCCGCCAATGCCGCGGGTCCTGCGCCCGGGAGACCGGCGTCTCCGAACTCGGCGGACGCAGCTTCGATCCGCGACGCGGCGACGAAGCCGGCGACTCCGGAAAGTCCGCTTCCGCCGGGCCAGGCGCCGCCGACCACCGAGGCGCGCTTCCCCCAGGCGCTCAGCATGGCGACTCTGGACGAGCCGCCGGTGCCGATGCCCCGCACTCCCGAGCAGCAGCAGCAGGACGTCTGCAAGGCCGCCGAGATGGTCGGCCTGGTCGAGGCCGACATCGAGGACACGTCACAGCTGGAAAGCTACTTCCCGCGCATCAAGCGCCGGTTCCAGCTCAGTGCGATCCATCTCGACGCACAGGGGACGGGGGCCTGCGTCACCTGTGAGATCAATCCGACCGCCGTCAATCCGATCGTTGAGCTGCTCCGCGGCGACAGCCTCGCCCAGCCGGAGTCGCTGGCTCTGAAGACCGCGATCGACTACACTTCGTCGAAGCTTGCCGGCGACGATGTGGGCGTCGTCATGGAAGCCAAGCTCCTGGGTCCGGATCACCCCGCCGGGAGCGGCCCGTCCGGCCAGGCTGGGCTGATGAGCAAGCTTGGAAGCCGTACCGGATCCGAAACGGAAAATTATTTCCGCGGCCACCTCCTCAACGACAATATTGGCGGGCCTGGAAAACCCTATAACCTCTTTCCGATCACTCAGCAGGCCAATCGCCAGCACGAGCAATATGTCGAGCACCACATCAAGAAGTGGGTCAACCAGGACCGATACTGGTGCTATTACAAAGTCGTCATCGCCAACGAGAAAGATAATTTCAACGACACTTCCGCGACAGCCCATTGGGTATCGGCGGACATCGTCACGACCGCGGCGGTACTGAGGGTCGGCAACAAGCTCGACGCGTCGAAGAGCGACGTCGCCGTCACCATCCGCTCCCAGAGCAGCATGGCAACCGTCCCTGCGCCTCCGGGCGCCGCCGGCGCCGCCGCGGTCAACCTCAACACCACGTCGCAAACGCCCGAGAAGGGGGTCACGGTCGACACCATGAACACCACCGGGGTGATCGGTTTCACCGATCCCAACAATGTTCAGCCCGTGGCGCTCAGCACCCGCAACCGCGAGGGGACGAAGGCGCTCGATCCGGACTTGGCCAGGGCTACGCTGGATGCGATCGCCCGGGCCAAGGGCGATTCTGCGCTGGTGGAGCGAAAGGTGGACGAGGTCGCCGGAATCGGCCCGGCCACGGCGTCGCTGCTCGTCGCGCTGGCGCTCAATCCGGCGAAGTTCGCCACGCTCGGTCCGTCGCAGGTCGGGCTCGTCACCGAGCTCAACAACGAGCCCTTCAAGGCCGCGGTCCTCGCCCGGCTCGCGCTCCCCTAGGTCAGGGGCCCGACCAGCCGTATCGACATTAAGAGTGTTCCGACGATCGCTTGGAGCTGTTTGGCGCGCCCGGCAGGATTCGAACCTGCGGCCCCAAGCTTAGAAGGCTCGTGCTCTATCCAACTGAGCTACGGGCGCGCATGCCGGGCCGTGTAGCGCGCTTTCCCGGGGAACGGAACGGCGCTAGCGTCGCCGCCATGGATGGGGGTGAGGTGAAAGCGGTCGAGGGCGCGGCGCTGAAGGGCGCGAGCTTCCGTTATTTCGACCTCGTCATGGCCGCCTTCGTCGCGATCCTCCTGCTGTCCAACGTGCTCGGCGCGGGCAAGCGGGCCGAGATCGACCTCCCGCTGGTCGGGCTTTGGCCGTTCGGGGCGGGGATATTGTTCTTCCCCCTCTCCTACGTGATCGGCGACGTGCTCACCGAGGTCTACGGCTATGCGCGGGCAAGGCGCTGCATCTGGGCGGGGTTCGTCGCGACTTTGTTCATGGCGGCGATGAGCTGGGTCGTCGTGGCTCTCCCGCCGGCCTCGGACTGGCCTAGCCAGTCCGCCTACGAATCGGTGTTCGGCCAGGTCCCCCGGATCGTCTTCGCCTCGGTCGTCGCCTTCTGGGCCGGCGAGTTCGCCAATTCCTACGTCCTCGCCCGGATGAAGGTGATGTCGGGCGGCAGGCACCTGTGGCGGCGGACGATCGGCTCGACCGTGGTCGGGCAGGGGATAGACAGCCTGATCTTCTACCCGCTCGCTTTCTACGGGGCGACGGGCTGGCCGGTGGAGGCGATGCTCGCGGTGATGGCCAGCCAGTTCGCACTGAAGGTGGCCTGGGAGGCGCTCCTGACTCCGGTCACCTATGTCGTGATCGGCTTCCTCAAGCGGCGCGAAGGCTTCGACGTCTACGATTCCGGGACCGATTTCACCCCGTTCCGGGCGCGGGTCTGAGCCGTGAGTCCGTTCCAGCAGGCCAAGGTGGCGCTGGTGGAGCTGCTCGGCCTGCCCAAGGACGCGCTCCACATCTATGTCGGGCTCGCCGTCTTCCTCGCCGCCGCCGCTTTGCTCCGGCGGCCGCTCGGGAGCTGGGTTCCGATCGCGGCCGTCGTCGCCGCAGCCCTAGCCGGGGAGGCCTGGGACCTGATGGAGACCCGGGCGGCCGGCGCCCGCGTCCATCTGGACCGAAACTGGCACGACGTCTGGAACACCTGCTTGTGGCCGGCGGTGCTCTTCCTGCTCGCGCGATATACGAAAGTGCTGGGTCGGCGCGACTGAACTTTCGGTACGGACATAATTGAAACACTTCTCCGCGGTCCGCGACATCGAACCGAAAACCCTCTGACGCAAAACCCGCCTCGCCGCTCGGTCACATCGCCGGGCGGTTCGTGGAGTAAGCAGTCTTGAACCGTATCCGCACAAGGGTCGCCTGATCCCAACCGGCGCACGAGCGCTTCTCCCCGCCCCTCCATCATCCCGAACGCAGCCGGCCCCCCCCGGGGGCCGGGCGAACCGAACCGCCCTTCCGAGGGCCTGTAAAGGAGTAGAAAAATGGCAACCCTGAACGGCACCCACAAAGCCGACACCCTGAACGGCACCGCGCACAACGACAGCATCTACGGCGACAACGGCAACGACGTGATCAACGGCGGCGCCGGCGACGATTATATCGACGGCGGCAACGGCAGCGACTCGATCTCCGGCGGCGCCGGCAACGACGTGATCGACGGCGGCAACGGCCAGGACACGGTCGTCCTCGCCGGCAAGCGGTCCGACTATCGGGTCTTCGAGGGCCTGAACGGCGCGGTCGTCGTCCGCGACCTTCGCGCCGGCTCGCCCGACGGCCAGGACCGCCTGTTCGGCATCGAGCGCGTCCAGTTCTCGGACGGCACGTTCAAGCTCCAGGAGTTGCTCACCGCGAACGTCGGGCCGGTCGCTCAGAACGATTCGCTGACCCTCTCGGAGACGGCCGGCAAGACCGAGGTCACCTCCATCCTCCTCGCCAACGACAAGGATGCGGACGGGGACGTCCTGACCGTCACCTCGGTCCAGGCGGTTTCGGCCCGGGGCGCCGCGGTGAGCATCGGCCCCGACGGCAAGGTCAGCTACGACCCCGGCAGCATCTTCGCCGACCTCGACAACGGCGAGACCGCGACCGACAGCTTCACCTACGCGATCACCGACGGCAACGGCCACACATCCACCGCCACCGCGACCGTGACGATCACCGGAGTGACGCAGAACCAGGCGCCTGTCGCAACGGCCGACAAGCTGACCCTCGCCGAGAATGCCGGAAAGACCGACGTCACCGCGAGCCTTCTCGCCAACGACAGCGACCCGGACGGCGATTCCTTCCAGGTAACCTCGGTCCAGGCCGTCTCCGCCAGAGGCGCCGCAGTCACCGTCGGCCCGGACGGAAAGGTCAGCTACGATTCCGGAGCGATCTTCGCCGATCTCGACAACGGCGAGACCGCAACCGACAGCTTCACCTACACGATCACCGACTCGAAGGGCCTGACCTCCACCGCGACGGCGACCGTGACCATCGCCGGAATCACCCAGAATACCGCCCCGGCGGCGGCCGACGACGCGCTGGAAGTCGCCGAGGATGCCGGTCCGACCGACGTCACGGCGATCCTGCTCGCCAACGACAGCGATCCCGAGGGGGATTCCTTCCAGATCACCTCGGTCCAGGGCGTCTCTCACCGCGGCGCCGTCGTCACCGTCGGCCCCGACGGAAAGGTCAGCTACGATGCCGGGCAGATCTTCGGATACCTCGAGGACGGGGACAGCGCGACCGACCACTTCACCTACACCATCACCGACGCGCACGGACTCACCTCCACCGCGACGGCGACCGTGACCATCACCGGAGTGACCCAGGAGCCGGACGCCTATATCTGGCTGTTCGAGGACGGCACGACCGATAACCTGCTCTGGAGCCTGTCGGAACAGGTCGGCTTCACGATCACCGGCGCCGACGGCGGCAAGGGCACGCTCGGCACCGTCTTCTTCGACGGCGGCGTTCTGACCTTCACCGCCGACGATCCCTTCAGCGACGAGCTCAATGCCGACATGCACCACACGACCACCTTCACGGTGACCGGCGCCGAAGGGCAGGCGGCGATGATCATGGCGATCGTCGCGGGCTCCAACGACGAGATCCTCGCCGTCGACGACCAGGTCGCCATCGCCGAGGGGGAGGCCACCGACAACCTCTGGTCGACCGTCCTCGCCAACGAGGTGGATCCCGACGGCTTCAACCTCCGAATCGACTCGGTGGATACCGCCGGCACCCACGGCACGGTCTTCTTCGACGCCTTCATGCAGACCCTGACCTATTCGGCCGAGGGCCTCGACCTCGACCCGGGCGAGATCTTCACCGACAGCTTCAGCTATCTCGTCAACGACGCCTGGGGCTCGACCGACACCGCGACCGTGTTCGTGACGGTGACGGGCGGCGCGGGCGGCGGGGCCGGCGTCTCGATGAGCGAGGCCCCCATGTCCGCCTTCGGAGCGGACTCCGCCGCGGTCATGCCGTCCTTCCACGACATGGCAGCGCTCCAGCTGATCGTCTCCGACGCCGTCATCGCCTGACCGCCCGGAGACGGGCCAAAGCGAAGGCCGCTCCCGGGAGGGGGCGGCCTTTTGCTTCGGGCATGTGCCCGTCATCCCGGCGAAGGCCGGGATCCGTGAACAGGGCCGTCTTCATTCGGGTCCGGCGGTGTCCATGGCTCCGGGGTCAAGCCCGGGATGGCGTACGCGGACCGGATTGGGGCCTTGCCCTCATGTTATTGCGCGGCCGCAGACGCCGTGCCTAGGAACGGCGATGGCCCCGTTCCGCAGAGCCGCGCCCTGTCTCGTCCACCTGCGGCTGCCGTTCCAGCTGACGCTCGCCCCGATCTTCCTCTGGGGCGCACTGCTCTCCGGGGCGCGCTGGGACGACGGCACGACCGCCGCTTTCGTGGCTCTCCACCTCTTCCTCTACCCGGCCGCCACCGCCTTCAACTCGGCCTATGACGATGACGAGGGCCCGGTAAGCGGGCTCGAACGGCCTCCCGCAGTTCCGCGGGGCCTGCTCGGCTTCGCCGTCTTCCTGGCCGCCGCGGGCGCGGTCGCCGCATCGTTCGCCGGGACCGCCTTCCTGCTCGTCTACGCCCTGATCGTCGTCTGGACCGCGGCCTACAGCCACCCCGCCGCCCGGTGGAAGGCGAGCCCGTGGAAGAGCGCGGCAGCGATCGGGCTCGGGCAGGGGGCGCTCGGCTTCGCCGCGGGCTGGATCGCGGCCGCGCCGCTCGACCGGGGCGACGAGGCCCTGCTCGCGGGGATGGCGGGAGCCGCGCTGACGGCGCTCGGCCTGTATCCGGCCACGCAGGTGTTCCAGCGGGAGGAGGATCGGGCGCGCGGCGATCGGACATTGGCCGTCGTCCTTGGACCCGCGGGCGCGCTTCGGTTCGGCGCGGCCTGCCTGGCGGCCGGAGGAGCGGTCACGGCCTGGCTGGTCGAGCGCCGCTTCGGGCCGCCCGACGCTTTCCTGATCGGGCTCGGCTATTGCGCCCTGATCGTCGCCCTGGAAAGGCTGGCGCGGCGGGCGGCAGGGGCGGAAGAGATCCGGCTTTACCGGCCTGCGATGCGGATCACCCGTTGCGCGACCGCCGGGTTCCTCTTGTTCCTGGCGCTTCAGGCCGTCGCAGGCGGCTAGGCGCCGATCGACTCCAGCAGCCCCTCGAAGAGGCGGCGGCCGTCGGTTCGGCCGTGGGCGGGCTCCGACGCGCGCTCGGGATGAGGCATCATTCCGAGCACGTTGCCGCCCTCGCTGACGATGCCGGCGATGTCGCGCGCCGAGCCGTTGCAGGAGCCGGCGTAGCGGAAGGCGACCCGGCCTTCGCCATCGAGACGATCGAGGGTCTCGGGGTCCGCCTGGTAGTTGCCGTCGTGATGGCCGACCGGGATGACGACATGCTCGCCCGGTTCGTAGCGGCTGGTGAAGGCCGTCCGGCTGTTCTCGACCTTCAGCGGCACGTCGCGGCAGATGTAGTGGAGGTTGGCGTTTCGCATCAGCGCGCCGGGGAGCAGGCCGGCCTCGGTCAGGATCTGGAAGCCGTTGCACACTCCGAGAACGCGGACCCCGCGCCCGGCGGCCTCGCCTACCGCGCGCATCACCGGCGATTGCGCCGCCATCGCGCCCGACCGCAGGTAGTCGCCGTAGGAAAAGCCTCCCGGGATGGCGATCAGGTCGAGGCCGGCGGGAAGCTCGGTCTCGCGGTGCCAAACCATCGCCGGCCTCGCGCCGGTCACCTGCTCGAGCGCCACCGCCATGTCGCGGTCGCAATTGGATCCGGGGAAGACGATGACCGCGCTCTTCACGCGCCGGTCCCTTCCGCAGCCTCGCGCTCGATCCTGAAATTCTCGATGACGGTGTTTGCGAGAAGCCTGCGGCACATCGCCTCCACCTCCTCGTCGGCAACGGACTCGGCGAGGTCGAGCTCGATCAGCTTGCCGGCCCGGACGTCGTTCACCCCGGCGAAGCCGAGCCCCTCGAGCGCGTGGTGGATGGCCTTGCCCTGCGGATCGAGAACGCCGTTCTTCAAGGTGACGTAGACTCGGGTCTTCATGGATCTTCCCGTGGCGGTGGAGGGCGCCCTATGCCTTCAAAGGGGCCGCGGGCACAAGCGCCCGCCACCACGCGGAGCTTGTGGCTATGCCGCCCGCCTCCTATCTCGTCCCCATGGCCGAGCCCTCCGAAATCGCACTCACCCCCTCAGCCGCGGCTCGAGTCGCGGCGATCGCCGAGCGCCAGGGCAAGCCGGCGATCCTCCGTCTCAGCGTAGAAGGCGGCGGCTGCGCGGGCTTCAGCTACCGCTTCGGCCTCGCCGACGAGGTCGAATCGGACGATCTGGTCGCGGGGGAGGGCGGGGTCACCCTGGTCGTCGATCCGATGACCCACGATCTCGTGAAGGGGGGAGCCGTCGATTACGTCGAGTCGCTGGGCGGAGCGGCTTTCCAGGTACGCAATCCGAATGCGGCTTCCGGCTGCGGCTGCGGATCGAGCTTCTCGGTTTAGAACCACCGTCATTGCGAGCGAAGCGAAGCAATCCAGCTCTCGGCCGGTCGCGGCGCCGAAACTGGATTGCTTCGTCGCTTCGCTCCTCGCAATGACGAAGAGATGAAGATCGTCACTTACAATTTGAACGGAATCCGGGCGCGGCTCCCCCGGCTCGTCGAATATCTGCAGGAGGAGAAGCCCGACGCGCTCTGCCTCCAGGAGATCAAGTGCGCGGACGAGTCCATTCCGATCGAGGACGTCCGCTCGGCGGGCTATGACGGGGTCTGGCACGGCCAGAAGGGATTCAACGGAGTCGCGATCCTGACGCCCCTGGACTCAGTGCCGCCCCAGCTTCGCCGGACCGGCCTTCCCGGCGATCCCGACGACACCCACAGCCGCTATATCGAAGCCGAGGTGGCCGGGGTGGTGATCGGCTCCATCTATCTGCCCAACGGCAATCCGGTGGGCACCGAGAAATTCGCCTACAAGCTGGCCTGGATGGAGCGGCTGCGCGAGCATAGCAGGGTCCTGCTCGCGGAGGAGAAGCCGGCGGTGCTCGCCGGCGACTGGAACGTCATTCCGACCGACAGCCACGACGACGTCTTCTCCGTCCGGGCAATGGGCCACGACGCACTGATGCAGCCCGAGAGCCGGGCCGCCTTCCGCCGGATCCTGCACGGCGGCTGGACCGACGCCATTCGGGCCCGCCATCCGGACGGGGCCGTCTACACCTTCTGGGACTATACGGCGGGCGCCTGGCAGCGCGATGCCGGCTTCCGGATCGACCATCTGCTTCTCAGCCCGCAGGCCGCCGACCGGATGCTCGACGCCGGCGTGGACAAGGCGCATCGCGGCCGCGAAAAGGCGAGCGATCATGCCCCGACCTGGGTGCGGCTCCAGGATTAGGCTGTATCGACATTCAGTGGGCTTATTCGAACATTCATCCCTCTCCCCGGCGGGGAGAGGGTAGGGAGAGGGGGCTCGGCGGCAGCGCGTGTTCTGGGCGGCCGAGCCCCCTCACCCCGGCCCTCTCCCCGCCGGGGAGAGGGGGTTTGAAGCGACGCCTCTGAATGTCGATACAGCCCTAGTTCCGAAGCAGTCTCACCTTCCGTTCGGGCCGAGCTTGTCGAAGCCCTTTTCTTCTTCGGGCCGAAGTAAGAAGGAAGGCCCTTCGACAAGCTCAGGGCGAACGCATGAGTGCATCAGCCCTTCTGCCCGGTTCCGGAAGGATCGCCCAATGCAGCGTTTGACCCGCCGTCATTTTCTAGGCTCCGCCGCGGCGGTCGCCGCCCTCCCGCTGCTCTCCGGTTGCGCCGCTCGGAAGGCGGCCGGGGCCGGAGGAGGGGTCGACGCTCTGCTGGCCCGGATCGCGGAGGAGATACTCGCCGAATATCCGGAGAATGCGACCACCCTCGGGCTCGACAAGGACTCGCGCCGCGGCCTGAAGTCGCGGCTCACCGACCGCTCGCTGCACGGCCGCGCCCGCCTGGCCGGAGCGGCGGCCGACCGGTTGCGGAGGCTGCAGGCCGTCGACCGCTCCGCCCTCGATCCGTCGGAACGCATCCACCTCGGGGTCGCCGAGACCGCGCACCGGCTCGCCGTCGAGGGCTTCCGGTTCCCCTACGGCGACGTCGTCAGCCTCAACCAGAATTTCTCCTACCGCAACGCCCCCTACGTGGTCGCCCAGAATACCGGCGCCTTCGTCGAGGTGCCCGACTTCCTCGACAGCAACCACGCCGTCGCCGACGCGGCCGACGCCGAAGCCTATCTCGACCGGCTCGAAGCCTATTCCGGCGCGCTCGACGGGGAGACGGAGCGGCTTGCGCACGACCGCGGGATCGGAGTGGTCGCTCCGGACTTCCTGCTCGACAAGACACTGAAGCAGATGAAGGGGGCCCGGGCACAGCCGGCCGGGGAATGGGGGCTGGTGACCTCGCTTGGGCGGCGCACGCAGTCCATCCCCGGCGATTGGCGGGGACGCGCGCTCGAGCTCGCCCGGGACAAGGTCGCTCCGGCGATGGACCGCCAGATCGCCGAGCTGGCCCGCCACCGGGCCCTCGCCGACAGCCGCGCCGGGGTGTGGAAGCTGCCCGACGGCGAGGCTTATTACGCCTGGGCGCTTCGGGCCGCGACGACGAGCAGCCTCACTCCCGCCGAGGTCCACCGGATGGGGCTCGACCAGCTCGCCGAGCTCCAGGGGCGTATGGAGCCTCTGCTTCGAGCCCAGGGGCTGACCCGCGGATCGGTTGGAGAGCGGATGACGGCGCTGGGGAAGGACCCCAGGCAGCTCTTCCCGAACACGGACTCCGGCCGAGCCCGGATCCTCGAATATCTGAACGGCCGAGTCGCCGACATCCGGACCCGGCTGCCGCGCGCCTTCGCGACCCTGGTCAGGGGCAACCTCGTCATCAAGCGGGTGCCGGTGGAGATCGAGGCGGGCGCTCCGGGCGGTTATGCCGCGGCTGGGACGATCGACGGGTCGGTCCCCGGAAATTATTACATCAACCTTCGCGACACGGCGATGTGGCCCCGCTTCTCCCTCGCCACGCTCACCTATCACGAGGGCATTCCAGGCCATATCTGGCAGGGGGAATATACCTACAAGCTGCCGCTCATCCGCTCGCTGCTCGCCTTCAACGCCTATTCCGAAGGCTGGGCGCTCTACGCCGAGCAGCTTGCCGACGAGCTCGGCGCCTACGAAGGCGATCCGCTCGGCCAGCTCGGCTACCTCCAGTCGCTGTCCTTCCGGGCCTGCCGGCTCGTCGTCGACTCCGGAATCCACGCCCAGCGCTGGACCCGCGCCAAAGCGATCCGTTGGTTCGCCGAGACCAACGGCTCGACCCTCGAGGAAGTCCAGGGCGAGGTCGACCGCTATTGCGCCTGGCCGGGCCAGGCCTGCGGCTACAAGGTCGGCCACAGCGAGATCAACCGGCTGCGGGAGAAGTCGAAGGCGGCGCTGGGCGGACGATTCGACCTGCGTACGTTCGACGACGCGCTCGTGCTCGGCGGCAACGTGCCTCTGACTTTGCTGGAGACGGTGATCGACCGGTATATCGCCTCGAGCCGAACCTAGCCGCTCTTGTCCGGCCCGCGACCCGCTTCGGTCCTGCCCAACTTCTCAGAATTGTGCTAGCTTCCGACATCCGGCTTGGGGCTGCCGGACAACTCAAGAGGGGGCGAACGTGGGAATCACCTTGATTCTGGTGGGCTTGGGCTGTGTGATCGGTGCGATCGTCGGAGGCGGCGTCAAGTTGAGCCATCTCGAGATCGCGAAATTCAGCTCGGTCTGGAGGCAGACTATTCTTGCCGGCTTCGGCTTGTTTATGATGCTGATCGGTGGCGCCATTCACTTCGAGGAGAGGCCGGTGGATGCGGAGCGCCCGAAAACAGGTGAGGCAAGAGTCGCGGAAGCTGGATCCAAGTCGGAGCCTCGCTCGCAGCTGGTCTCTTCCGACGAGCAGCGCCAGCCAATCGCCTCTCCCCAAAGCCCCGGGATCAGCGGTGCCTGGACCGACGTCGACCGCAACCGCATTGTCTTCGATCTCGAGGACGGCACCTTCGTCGCCACGCCGGCAGGCAGTTCGGTGAACTATACCGGCAAGGTCAGGGCGGCCGACGGACGCCTGGAATGGAGGGTCGACGGAGGCGGTCTTTGCCGAGGCGTCATCGGCAGCAACGGCCGCTCGATGAGTGGAACCTGTGCCGACTGGCAAACCGGAGAGGAGATCCCGATCATCCTCAATCGGGAGGACTAGCGGGAGCAATTGCCGACCGGCATGAACCAGGAAAGCAAGCCAATCGGCTTGAGTCCACAGCTCAGCGGATCGAGGCCAGCTCCACCCCTTTGGTTTCACGGGCCAGAAGCGCCGTGATCCCGCTGACGAAGCAGGCGATTCCGACATAGATCGCCACCGGCAAAGCGGAATCATATTCCCTGTACAGCCAGAGCGCGACGATCGGCGCCATCGAGCCGGCGAGGATCGAGGTCAGCTGGTAGGCGATCGAGACTCCCGAATAGCGGATTCGCGTCGGGAAGAGCTCGGTGATGAAGGCGGCCTGAGGGCCGTACATGGCGCTGTGAAGGACGAGCCCGACGACGATGGCGAGCACGATCAGGACGGGATCGCCGCTGGCCAGCATCGGGAAGAAGGCGAAGCTGAAGGCGGCGAGGCCGAGGCCTCCGAAGGCGTAGACGGGGCGGCGGCCGATCCTGTCGGACAGCCGGCCGAAGAGCGGGATGGCGAAGAACTGTACTGCGGCGCCGATGAGCAGGGCCTGGAGCGCGAGGCTCCGGGTCTCGGCGGCGACGTCGACGAGGAAGGTCAGCGAGAAGACGGTGAGGATGTAATAGGAGATGTTCTCGCCGACCCTGAGGCCGGCGCCCAGGACCACCGCTCCGGGCCGCTCGCGGAACACCTCCATCGCCGGAAGCTTCGGCGGCGCTTCGGCCTCCTCGAGCGCCTTCTCGAACATCGGGCTCTCCTCCACGCGGTTGCGGATGTACCAGCCGACCACGACGAGGATCGCGGAGAGCAGGAACGGAATCCGCCAGCCCCAGGCGAGGAAGTCGGCCTCGCTCTGCACTCCGGCGATCAGCGCAAGCACCCCGGCCGAGAGCAGGCTTCCCGCCGCCACGCCCGCCTGGGGCCAGCTCGCCCAGAAGCCGCGCCTTGCGCTGTCGCCATGCTCGGCCGCCATCAGCACCGCGCCCCCCCATTCGCCGCCCACCGCGAAGCCCTGGACCAGCCGGAGCGCGATGAGTCCCGCTGGCGCCCACACTCCGATCTGGGCATAGGTTGGCAGGAGGCCGATGAGGACCGTCGCGACGCCCATCAGGATCAGGCTCAGCATGAGCAGCCGCTTGCGCCCGATCCGGTCGCCGAAATGCCCGAAGACGATCCCGCCGAGCGGCCGGGCGACGAAGCCCACCGCATAGGTCGCGAAGGCGAGCAGGGTCCCGACGAAGGGATCGTAGGAGGGGAAGAAAAGCTTGTTGAAGATGAGCGCGGCGGCCGAGCCGTAGAGGAAGAAGTCGTACCATTCGATCGTGGTCCCGATCATGCTCGCCGCGACGACCCGGCGCAGGCGCGCCGGCTGCCATTCGTCGCTCCGGTGTGAAGTCGCCATGCCGCCTCCTAGTCCTCCCCGCGATTTCGCGGGGAGGGGGACCATGCGAAGCATGGTGGAGGGGTTCTTCCGGTTCAGCAAGACCCCTCCACCAGGCTTCGCCTGGTCCCCCTCCCCGGCAAATGTCGGGGAGGATTTTCACGCCTTGCCGCGGCCCGGCCCCGAGCGTAGCCCCGGGCCATGCGCTTCCTCCTCCCGCTCACCTTGCTCTTCGCCGGCGCCTGTGCCTCCACCTCCTCCAACGAGACCGAGCCCGCCCGCTGGAGCGCCCAGGCCGAGCGGGTGACGATTACCCGCGACGACTGGGGGATTGCCCACGTCCGCGGCAGGACGGACGCCGACGCGGTGTTCGGGATGATCTATGCGCAGGCCGAGGACGACTTCAACCGGATCGAAACCAACTATCTCACCGCCCTGGGCCGGACCGCCGAGGCCGAAGGGGAGAAGGCGGTCTGGGCCGATCTCCGGGCCAGGCTGTATATGGACCCGGACGATCTGCGCGCCCGCTACGCCGCAAGCCCGGTTTGGCTGAAGCGGCTGATGGACGGCTGGGCGGACGGGCTGAACTATTATCTGGCGAAGCATCCCGAGGTTCGGCCGCGGGCCATCACGCGCTTCGAGCCGTGGATGGCTCTGAGCTTCACCGAGGGGAGCATCGGCGGCGACATCGAGAGGATCGACCTCGCCGCGCTGCAGGCTTTCTATGCCTCCTCGTCGTCCCAGCGAAGGCTGGGATCCCAGCGGGTGAAGGGCGCCGAGGTCTTCACCCGCTGGGGCCCCGGCCTCCGCCGGGGCGACGGGACGGACAACGAACCCCGCGGCTCGAACGGCTTCGCGATCGCACCTTCCAAGAGCGCGGACGGGCACGCGCTGCTGCTGATCAACCCCCATACCAGCTTCTTCTTCCGCTCAGAGCAGCAGGTCTCGAGCGACGAGGGCCTCAACGCCTACGGCGCCGCCACCTGGGGCCAGTTCTTCATCTACCAGGGCTTCAACGAGAAGGCCGGGTGGATGCACACTTCGAGCGGGGTCGACGTCGTCGACGAGTTCCTGGAGACGGTGGAGCAGGAGGGCGACAGCCTCTTCTATCGCTACGGCAACGAGCGGAGGCCGGTCGAGACCAGGGCGGTCACCATCGCCTATCGCCGGCCCGACGGGAGCATGGCGAGCCGGAGCTTCGAGACCTACCGCACCCATCACGGCCCGATCGTCCGCGAGGCCGCGGGCAAGTGGGTCGCCTTCGCGATGATGCACAAGCCGGTCGAGGCGCTCCAGCAGAGCTTCCTTCGAACCAAGGCGCTCGACCATGACGGCTTCCTCGAAGTGGCGGAGCTGAAGGCGAACTCGTCGAACAACACCATCTTCGCCGATTCCGAAGGGAACATCGCCTATCACCACCCGCACTTCATTCCGGTCCGCGACGACCGCTTCGATTACACCAAGCCCGTCGACGGAAGCGATCCGCGCACCGACTGGCGCGGCCTCCACGCTTTGCCGCAAGCGCCTCGGGTCCTGAACCCGGCGAACGGGTGGATCCAGAATACCAACAACTGGCCCTATTCGGCCGCCGGGCCGAACAGCCCGAAGGCGAGCGACTTCCCGCGCTACATGGACACCTTCGGCGAGACTCCGCGCGGGCTTCAGGCGGTGCGGCTGCTTCAGCAGGAAAAGCGATTCACGCTCGAGGGGCTTCGCGACGCCGCCTACGACCCTTACCAGACCGCCTTCGCCCGGCTGATACCGGGCCTCGTCGCGGCCTGGGACAAGGCGCCCGAATCGGACCCGCTCAAAGGCCGACTGCGAGCGCAGGTCGCGATGCTGAGAAGCTGGGACTATCGTTGGAGCGCCAGCTCCGTCGAAACCACGCTGGCGATGTTCTGGGGCGAGCGCCTGTGGGCCGAGGTACGCCGGGACGGGCAGGCGCCGATGCTTCCGATCGGCCTGATCGACGCGTTGCCGGCCCGCCGCAAGCTCGAGGCCCTGGCCTCGGTGTCGGACCAGCTGAAGCGCGATTTCGGCCGCTGGCACACGCCCTGGGGCGAGGTGAACCGCTTCCAGCGGCTGACCGGCGACATCGCCCATCCCTTCTCGGATCTAGGGCCCAGCCTCCCGGTCGCGTTCACCTCGGGCCGCTGGGGCTCGCTCGCCTCGTTCGGAGCGGCGCCCAGGGGCGGCTCCAAGCGCTGGTACGGGACGAGCGGCAACAGCTTCGTGGCGGTGGTGGAGTTCGGGCCGAAGGTTCGGGCGCTTGCGGTGACGGCGGGCGGCGAGAGCGGCCATCCCGGTTCGCCCCATTTCAACGACCAGGCGGAGCGGTACGCGAAGGGGGCTTTGCGGGAGGTCTATTTCCATCCGGAGCAGCTCAAGGGGCATATGGAGCGGGTGTATAAGCCGGGGCGGTGAGGGGTCCTTCGATACGGGCCTTCGACAAGCTCAGTCCCTACTCAGGATGAGCGGGAAGAGGGCGTCGAGCAAGCTTTTCCGCTCATCCTGAGTAGCCGGTGAGCCTGTCGAACCGGCGTATCGAAGGACCGTTAGCCTCAGGTGCGCGCTGCAAACCCGTCGCTCGCCCGAATGAGCCCGTCCAGCACCGCGGGCTCGCTGAACAGATGGCCGCCGTGGACGATCTCGAGCTTCGCTTCCGGCCAGGCTTCGTGCAGGTCCCAGGCGGCGGCGGGTGGGGTGCACATGTCGTAGCGGCCCTGGACGATCACCGCCGGAATGCCCTTCAGCCGGCCGGCATCGGCGATCAGCCGGCCTTCCTCGAGCCAGCCGCGATTGGCCATGTAATGGTTCTCGATCCGGGCGATCGCGACTGCGAAATCGTCGCTGGTGTGGGCCGCGATCGTCGCCGGGCTGGGAAGAAGGGTGACGGTCTCGGCCTCCCACTGGCTCCAGGCTTTGGCGGCGGCGAGCCGAGTCGCCGGGTCGCGATCGGTAAGGCGCCGCTGATAGGCCGCGACGAGGTCGTCGCGCTCCGATTCCGGGATCGGAGCGAGGAAATCGCGCCACTTGTCCGGATAGACCTCCGACGCGCCGTAGCGGTAGAGCCAGTCCACCTCGCTCTGCCGGAAGGTGAAGATCCCGCGAAGGACGAGCTCGCTGACCCGCTCGGGATGGGTCTCGGCATAGGCCAGAGCCAGGGTCGAGCCCCAGGAGCCGCCGTAGACCATCCAGCGGTCGTGTCCGGCCTGCTCGCGAAGCCGCTCGATATCGTCGACGAGGTGCCAGGTGGTGTTGGCCTCGAGCCCGGCATGGGGCGTGGACCGGCCGCAGCCGCGCTGGTCGAAGAGCAGGATGTCGTAGCGCTCCGGATCGAACTGCCGGCGGTGAGCCGGGCTGCAGCCGGCGCCCGGCCCGCCGTGTAGGAAGACGACCGGTTTCGCGCCCTTCGTTCCGCAACGCTCCCAATAGAGGCTGTGCCCGTCTCCGACTTCGAGGCGTCCGGTCTCATAGGGCTCGATCGGGGGGTAGAGGGTGCGCAGTTCCTTGGTCATGCCGTCATCCTGCGTTGGCGACCCGAGCCGTCATTGCGAGGAGCGCAGCGACGAAGCAATCCAGTCACATCGCAGGCGTCATACGCCGCGCTGGATTGCATCGCTACGCTCGCAATGACGGGGCGCGGAAATCAGAAGCTCATCTCGTCATAGATGCGCGAGACGTCGCCTTGCCACTCCCCGCGATAGCGTTCGAGCAGCATCTCGGCCGGGGTGGTCCCGCGGGCGACGATCTCGCGCAGGGGATCGAGGAAGCCGGACTCGTTGTCGCCCGCCTGATTGTGCCGGGCACGCGCCTTGAGGCCCGCGTCGGCGATGGCGAGGATCCGTCCTGCCAGGTCCCGAAGCGGCTCCCCGGCCGGGGTCCTGGCGGCGAGGCCGAGCCTGGGCACCTCGTGCCGAAGGCGCTGGCGCTCGTCCAGCGACCAGTGCCGGACCTCGTCCCAGGCGGCGTCGAGCGCCGATCGATCGTAGAGGAGGCCGACCCACAAGGCGGGGAGGGCGCAGATCTTGCTCCACCGGCCGCCGTCGGCGCCGCGCATCTCGAGGAAGCTCTTCAGCCGGACTTCGGGGAAGGCGGTCGAGAGATGGTCGGTCCAGTCGGAGACCCGGGGCTTCTCGCCCGGGAGGACGGCAAGCTTGCCCTCGAGGAAATCGCGGAAGGAGAGGCCTGCGGCGTCGATGTAGCGGCCGTCGCGGTAGACGAAGTACATCGGAACATCGAGCGCATAGTCGATATAGCGGTCGTAGCCGAAGCCGTCCTCGAAGACGAAGGGAAGCATTCCGGTTCGATGCGGGTCGGTGTCTGACCAGATATGGCTCCGGAAGGAGAGGAAGCCGTTGGGCTTGCCTTCGGTGAACGGCGAATTGGCGAACAGCGCGGTGGCGAGCGGCTGCAAGGCGAGCCCGACCCTGAACTTCTGAGCCATGTCGGCTTCGGAGCCATAGTCGAGGTTGACCTGGATCGTGCAGGTGCGAAGCATCATGTCGAGCCCCAGGCTTCCGACCCGGGGCATGTGCCGGAGCATGATCTCATACCGGCCCTTCGGCATCCGGGGCAGCTCGTCGCGCCGTTTGTCGGGCCACATCCCGAGGCCGAGGAAGCCGAGGCCGAGCTTGTCGCCGACCCGCTTGACCTGGTCGAGATGGCGCCCCGCCTCGGCGCAGGTCTGGTGGAGATTCTCGAGCGCCGCGCCCGAAAGCTCGAGCTGGCCGGCCGGCTCGAGGCTGACATTGCCGTCCTTTCCCGAGAGGGCGATGACCTTGCCGCCCTCCTCGACCCGCTCCCAGCCGAACTCGGTGAGGGCCTCGAGCAGGTCGCGGATCCCGCCAGGCTCGTCGTAGGACGGCGCTCGATGGTCGGAGCGGCGGTAGACGAATTTCTCATGCTCGGTGCCGATCCGCCAGGCGCTTTCCGGCTTCTCGCCGCGCTCGAAGGGCGCGAGCAGATCCTCGCGGCTCTCGATCGGCGGGTCGGCGCGCGTGCTTTCGGTGCGGGTCGTCATCGCCGCCCTCTAGCTCCGGTCGCGAAAAGCCGCCAGCCTCTTCCCGTTGCCGATCGAAACCGGAATGGATCAATGTCGCCGTCATCCCGGCCAAGGCCGGGACCCATGAACACGCCGCTCGTCCTGTTCTCCGCCGACCGAGTTCAGGGATCCCGGGTCGAGCCCGGGATGACCGGTTGCAGGCGCCCTTTGCGTTCAAAGACTTAGAAATTGGTGCCAGGCACCAATTACTTTCGGGACGAAGTCGACCAGTCGCCCGCCGTCCCCATCCAGACGGCGACCGCCGCCAGCGCCGCGGTGTCGGCGCGCAGGATCCGGGGCCCGAGGCTGATCGGCCTGGCTTGATTCAGGCCGCGGATCGCCGCTCGCTCCTCGTTTGTGAAGCCGCCTTCGGGTCCGACCAGGATCGCCGCCGCGCCGGGCTCCGCGGACAGCGGGTCCCCTCCGTTTTCGTCGGCGAAGTACAGGGTCCGGTCCACAGGCCAGGAAGCCAGAAGGGCGCCGAGCTTCCGGGGTTCCGCCAGCTCCGTCAGAGCGGTGCGCTCGCATTGCTCCGCGGCTTCGACGATGTGGGCGCGGAGCCGATCGAGGTTGAGGCGATCGACGATGGTCCGGTGGGTGATGACCGGCACGAGCCGCGCGACCCCGAGCTCGGTCGCCTTCTCCACCAGCCAGTCGATCCGGCCGCGCTTGATCGGAGCGAAGAGGAGCCAGAGGTCGGGGGCGGGTTCGCGGGAGCGAAGATGCTTCGTGACGGCGAGCGTCACTCGCTTCTTTCCGGCTTCGGAAATTTCGGCGAGCCATTCCCCCGAAATGTCGTCGAACAGCTTGACCTCGGCGCCGGGGCCAAGGCGGAGGACGTTCCCGAGATAATTGGCGGGGCCGCCTTCCAGCGTCAGGACCATTCCGGGCGAGAGCGTTTGCTCGATGAACAGTCGCGGCAGGCTGGAGGGCGGCCAGGCGGGGGTTGCGGGCAAAGGGGCGTGATCCTCAAAACCGTTCGGGCTGAGCCTGTCGAAGCCCCTTCCTTCCTCCAGGGCAAGGAAAGAATGGCCTTCGACAAGCTCAGGCCGAACGGTATTGGACGGGCATGGCCGCCCCCGCTGAGAACGACGTCGTCCCCGATTCCGAGCGCCGAGGCCTGGTCGGCGCGCTGCCGCGGCCGATCCGTCCCTATGCGTCCCTGATGAGGCTGGACCGGCCGATCGGGGCGTGGCTGCTCTTCTGGCCGTGCGCGTGGAGCGTCGCTCTGGCCGGCATCGGACCGAGCGGAGTCGCTCTGATCCTGTGGCTCGCGCTCGGCGCCTGGGCGATGCGAAGCGCCGGCTGCGTCTGGAACGATATCGTCGACCGCGATCTCGACGCCAGGGTGGAGCGCACCAGGCTTCGTCCGCTGGCCAGCGGACGCGCCGGCCTGAAGGGAGCCCTGGTCTTGCTCGCGGCGCTTTGCCTGGTGGGCCTCGCCGTTCTCCTTCAGCTCGGACGAACGGCGCAGGTCGTGGCGCTCGCCAGCCTGGCTCCGGTCGCGGCCTATCCCTTCATGAAACGGATCACCTGGTGGCCGCAGGCCTGGCTCGGCCTCGTCTTCTCATGGGGGGCGCTGGTCGGCTGGGCGGCGGTTCGCGGCGAGCTGGACCTCATTCCGGTCATGCTCTGGGTAGGATCGATCTTCTGGGTGATCGGCTACGATACCATCTATGCCCTTCAGGATCGCGAGGACGACGCGCTTGTCGGAGTGAAGTCCTCGGCTCTGGCCCTGGGCCGGCACGCCCGGACCGGGGTGGCGGCCTGCTACGCCGTCGCACTGGTCTTCTGGGCGATCGCCCTGTGGCGTGTCAGGCCCGACGGGCTCGCGCTTGCGGCCCTGCTGCCGGTGGCCGGGCACCTCGGCTGGCAGGTGGCGGGGCTTCGAGCGGACGACGGGGGCGACGCGCTGGCCAGGTTCCGGTCGAACCGGATGGCCGGCTTCATCCTGTTCCTCGCCTGCCTCGTCGTCGGCACCTCCTAGATTTCAGCGTTCATCCACCCTAGGTGGCATGGATGCTGACTATCCAAGAAGCCGAGGCGCGCGCCGCCGCGCTGGTCGAGCGCGCCGCTCGGGCCGGGGCCGACGCGGCCGACGCCGTTTATTCCGCCAACGCCTCCACCTCGGTGCAGGTGCGGCTCGGCGAGCTCGAGGACGTGGCGCGGAACGAGGCGGAGAGCGTTTCGCTGCGCCTCTTCGTCGGCCGCCGCTCCGCGAGCGTTTCGTCTTCCGACCTGTCCGACGAGGCTCTCGCCGCCCTGGTCGAACGGGCTTCGGCCATGGCCCGCGAGGCACCGGAGGATCCGTGGTCAGGCCTTGCTCCCGCGGAGCTGCTGATGCGGGAATCGGGCCCCGACGTCGACGGCGACGACGGCGGCGATCCCTCGCCGCTCGAGCTCAGGGACCGATCGCTGGCGATCGAGGGAGCCGGAAGGGGGGTCGCCGGGATCACCAACAGCGAAGGGGCGGGGGTCAGCGCCGGTCGAAGCGTTTTCGCTCTCGCCACCAGCCATGGCTTCTGCCGAGGCTATTCGACCACCGGCTATTCTGCTTCGGCCAGCCTGATCGCCGGCGCCGGAAGCGAGATGCAGCGCGACTATTCCTATCACAGCGTCCGGCATTATGCCGAGCTCGAAGATCCGGAGACGATCGGCCGCCGGGCCGCGGAGCGGGCGGTCGCCCGGCTTCAGCCGGCCAAGCTTGCGAGCGGAACCATGCCCGTGCTGTTCGATCCGCGGGTCGGCAACTCGCTGCTCGGCCATCTCATGACCGCGATCGGCGGGCCTTCGATCACTCGGCGCACCAGCTTCCTGCTCGAAAAGGAGGGTGGGCGGCTGTTCGGCGAGGACATCACCATTCGCGACGATCCGCACCGGCCCCGCGGACTGCGCTCTAAGCCGTTCGACGGCGAGGGGCTGGCGACCCGGCCGGTGAGCATCGTCGATTCCGGCCGGCTGACCGGCTGGCTTCTCGAAAGCGCCTCGGCCCGGCAGCTCGGCCGGGCGCCGACCGGCCACGCGACCCGGAGCTCCGGGGCTCCGAGCGTCGGGGTTACCAACGTCCATATGGCCCCGGGCCGGCTGGCCCCGGAGCAGCTGATCGGCGACGTCGAGCAAGGCGTCTACGTCACCCAGCTGATCGGCCAGGGCGTCAACCCGGTCACCGGCGACTATAGCCGCGGCGCCTCCGGCTTCATCATCGAGAAGGGCAGGCTTGGACCGGCGGTCGAAGAGATCACCATCGCCGGCAATCTGGTCGACATGTTCGGAAGGCTCGTGGCGGCGAACGATCTCCAATTCCGCTACGCGGCCAACGTCCCGACGCTTCGGGTCGACGGGATGACGGTCGCCGGTGCTTGAAGCCGTCTCCGCGATCGTCCGCGAGGCCGGAGCGATCGCCGCGGCGCGCTTCGGCACGGACTACAGGCGCTGGGAGAAGGCGCCCGGAAACCCGGTCTGCGAGATCGATCTCGAGGTCGACTCCTTCCTTCGCGAAAAGCTGACCGCGCTCGATCCGGAGGCCGGCTGGCTGTCGGAAGAGACTCTCGACTCTTCCGACCGGATGGAGCGAAGGCGGCTCTGGGTGGTCGACCCCATCGACGGGACCCGCGACTTTCTGAGCGGCCGCCCGGGCTGGTGCGTCTCGGTGGCCCTGGTCGAGGAGCGGACCCCGCTGCTCGGAGTCCTCGACGCTCCGATTCGGGGCGAGCATTGGCGGGCGGAGAAGGGGCTCGGCGCCTGGCGCAACGGAGAGCGGCTCCGGGTCAGCGGCCGGACCCGGCTTGCCGGAGCCCGGGTGCCGACGGACCAGCTGCCCCGGGTCGACCGGGATCTCGTGGCCGTCGCCAAGCCCAATTCGATCGCTCTCAGGATCGCTCTGGTCGCCGCCGGCGAGGCGGACCTCGTCGCGACTCTCAGATGGGGCTTCGAATGGGACATCGCCGCCGCCGCTCTGATCGCCGCCGAATCGGGCGCGACCGTGAGCGGGGCGCTCGGCCAGCCGCTCGCCTTCAACAGCGCAAGCGGGGAAGCGTTCGGAGTGCTCGTGGCGACTCCGGGGATCCACTCCCAGGCGGTCGAGCGGCTCAGGGAACGGGCCATGGAACTGGTCTGAGGGCCTGCGTCATCCCCGGCTCGACTGCGTCATCCCGGCCTTCGCCGGAATGAGGGCGATTTCGTCGCACTCTTCGCAACCTTCGCAGCACGCGTTTCAGTTCCGTCTCCGTTGCTGCTAGGACGGCGCCAGGAGGATCACCAATGAAGCTTCGGCTGCTCGTTCCACCCGTCGCCCTCGCCCTGGCGGGGATCGCTCCGCTGAGCGGCCGGGAGCCGGCGCCGGCGCCGCCCGCCGCCGAGGAGGAAGCCGTCCTCGCCACCGACGAGGATCGCTGGGCGCGGATGACGGTGCCGGTCACCATCGGCGAAAGCGGGCCGTACGCGTTCGTCGTCGATACGGGGGCCGAGCGGACGTCGATCTCCCAGGAGCTGGCGCGCGATCTTCGGCTCGGCCTCGGCAACCGTGCGCGGCTCCACAGCATGACCGAAGTCAGCCAGATCCAGACGGTGCTGATCCCGGCACTGGAGGTCGGCGGCAGAAGCGTCCGCGATATCCACGCCCCGGCGCTTCAGCGCCGGTATATCGGGGCGGAGGGCATCCTCGGGGTGGATTCGCTCCAGTCCCAGCGCGTTTCCTTCGATTTCGCCCGCCAGCAGATGACGGTCACAAGCAGCCACAGGCGGGAAGAATCCTGGCCCTCGGACACGATCGTCGTCACCGCCCGCAGCCGGCTCGGCCATCTCGTTCTGGTCGACGCCTCCGTCGACGGGCAGAAGGTCTGGGTGATCCTCGACACCGGGGCTCAGACGACCGTCGCCAACAACGCTCTCAGGCGCAAGCTCGAGGAGAAAGGCCGGCTTCGGGCGACCGCTCCGATCATGCTCCAGAGCGTCACCGGCGGGCAGATGCCCGCGGACCAGACGGTGGTGAAGAAGATCCGGCTGGGCGGGATCGACATCAAGGACATGCCGGTGGCGTTCGCCGACGTGCACCCGTTCGCCAAGCTCGGCCTCACGAAAAAGCCCGCTTTGCTCCTCGGAATGGACGCTCTCCGGCTGTTCGACCGGGTTTCGGTCGATTTTCCCAACCGCCGGGTGAGGCTGCTCGGCGGTTCGAGGTCGCAGATCGAGGGGGACCGGTTCGCGGCTACCCAGCTCGTCATCCCGGCGAAAGCCGGGACCCCAAGGTCATTGAGGCGCCTTTCCTCGACGAGGTCCCGGCTTTCGCCGGGATGACGAAGCGCTAGGAGACCCGAGGCACCCCAAGCCGGGGGATGTCGATCTTCGGGCAGCGGTTCATCACCACCTTGAGTCCGGCCGCTTCGGCCCGGGCGGCGGCTTCCTCGTTGATCACGCCGATCTGGAGCCAGACCGACTTCGCGCCGGCGGCGATCGCCTCGTCGACCGCCTCGCCCGCGGCCTGGGGCCGCCGGAAGATGTCGACCATGTCGATGGGCTCGCCGATCTGGGCGAGATCGCGCCAGACATATTCGCCGTGGACATGCTCGCCGGTGATCTGCGGGTTCACGGGGAGGACTCGATAGCCATGGTCCTGAAGAAACTTCATCACTCCGAAGCTCGGCCGATCCGGCCGGTCCGAGGCGCCGATCATGGCTATCGTCCGGGTAGAGGCGAGCAGCTCGTACAGGTCTTCGTCGCGGGTGAGGGGCATCTATCCCTATCCCTCAGCCGAGTCCGAACCGCTACGGGGAAGGCTGAGCAAACCGTAGGTCAGTACTGTGACGCCAAGAAAGATTAGAAAGATCCAGAACTCCGTCATCGATCATCTCCCAAGCAACCGAGCAGTCTCGAATGCGCCTGTGCGGCCAGCCGTCGCGCGTTTGAGGAGCTTAACGCCGGATTCGGGCTGTCGTCTCCCAAAAATTGCATCGCCACGGTGCAGCGTTGCTGGTCTCGGCTGCTCCAGTCCTGCGCCAGCCCGAACGCGCCGCCAATCACTGTGCCCAAGCCAGCCGAGATGAGCAGTTTCACCCAACTGTCGACGCCGGACCTGGGGCGAAGCGCGGGAGCTTTAACCATAAGTTTTCATAACAGATGATCTTGCTCATGCAAGACAGCGCTAATGTGCGAAAATAGCCTCCAGAAGCCGCTTCGCGATCATATGAAACGGGGCTGCCTCCTCGCCTTCTCCCGCCGCCGGCGGCACCCCCGAATCCGAATCGCGCCGGATCGCCAGGGTGAGCGGGATCCGCCCCAGGAAAGGAATCTCCATCACCTTCGCCGCCGCCTCGGCGCCGCCCGAGCCGAAGGGGTCGGAGACTTCGCCGCAATGGGGGCAGGCGTAGCCGGACATGTTCTCGACGAGGCCGAGCAGGGGGACGTCCATCTTGCGGAACAGGTCGATGGCCCGGCTGGCATCGATCAGCGCAAGGTCCTGGGGGGTTGAGACGATCACCGCCCCCGCCGGCTTCCATTTCTGGATGAGCGACATCTGGATGTCGCCGGTCCCGGGCGGAAGGTCGACGATCATCAGCTCGCGATCGTCCCAGTCGCCGTCCATCAGCTGGCCAAGCGCGCTTGCGATCATCGGGCCTCGCCAGGCCAGGGCGGTGCCGGGCTCGACCAGCTGCCCGATCGACAGCATCTTCACTCCGAAGGCCTCGACCGGAACGATCCTCTTCCCGTTGAGCTGCGGCCGGTCGAAATTGCCCATGATCCGGGGCAGCGACGGGCCGTAGATGTCGGCGTCGACCAGGCCGACCCTTCGGCCGGCCCGGGCCAAAGCGACGGCGAGATTGGCAGCCACCGTCGACTTGCCGACTCCGCCCTTGCCGCTGCCCACCGCGACGATCGTTCGCGAAATCTTGTCCTCGGTCATCGCGATCCGGATTTCGCGAATCTCCGGAATCCGGGCCAGAGCGGCCCGGATCGCCCGTTCGAGGCCGGCGCGTTTCTCCTCGGAGAGACCCCCGACGTCGAGCACGAGGGTCGCCACGCCATCCTTTAGCCGGGGCAGGGCGACTCGCCCCTTCGCCTCGGTTACCGTGGAAAGCGCGGCGGATAGGGGGTCTGTCTGGTCGCTCATCGGCTGCAGATAGGCGGCGGCGTCGGCCTTGCCACTGTTTTTCCGGCGGGCCGCTTCCTATAAAGGCCCTATGGCAAGATTTTTCGGGTGGGGCGCGCGTCTCGGCGCGGTGTTGAATGAAAATCGCGGCGGGCCCTGGGGGCCTTCCGGCGACGGGGGCGGCGACTCCGGAAGCGGCGGCGGGCCGCGCAATCCCTGGGGCCAGCCCCCGCGCAAGCGGCGCGCTCCGGGAGTGGGCGGCAATGTCAGCTCGATCGACGATTTCCTGAGGCGCAGCCGAGAGAAGTTCGGCGGCCGGTTTCCGCATCAGGAGGGGCGCCCTTATTGGCTCTACGGCCTCGGCGTGTTCGTCCTGCTGTGGCTGCTCTTCACCTGCTTCCACCTCGTGGGTCCGCAGGAGCGCGGAGTCGTCACCCTGTTCGGCAAGTACAGCCGGACTGTGAATTCGGGAATCGCGATGACTCTGCCGCTGCCGATCGAAAGGCTTCAGAAGGTCGACGTCGGCCAGATCCGGACCCGAGACGTCGGCTCGCCCGACGCGTCGCAGGAGAATCTCATCCTCACCGGGGACCAGAACATCATCGACGTCGCCTATTCGGTGCGCTGGACGATCCGCGATCCGCAGCTCTACCTGTTTCAGATCAACGATCCGGAATCGACGATCGGCGAGGTCGCCGAAAGCTCGATGCGCGCGGTGCTCGCCACGGTCTCGCTCGACGACGCGATCGGCGCCGGCCGAAGCGACATCGAGTCGCGCGTTTCGCTGGTGATGCAGCAGGTGCTCGACCGCTACGGCGCCGGAGTCCGGATCGAAGGAATCGCGATCAAGCAGTCCGACCCGCCCGCCACGGTCAACAACGCCTTCAAGGAGGTGTCCGCGGCGCAGCAGGAGGCGCAGTCCTATATCAACCAGGCGCGCGCCTACGCGCAGCAGCAGACCGCCCGGGCGCAGGGCGACGCGGCGGCGTTCGACAAGGTCTTCGCCCAGTACAAGCTGGCTCCGGAAGTGACCCGGCGGCGCATGTATTACGAGACGATGGAACGGGTCCTCTCCAAGGTCGACAAGACCGTGATCGAGGCCGAGGGAGTGACCCCCTATCTGCCGCTGCCCCAGGTCCAGCGCCAAGCCCAGGAAGGAGCCGCCCGATGAGCCCGGCGCTTCGCAACCCGATCGCCCTCGCCTTCATCGCGATAGTCCTGCTGGTCATCGCGGGAAGCACGTTCGCGACCGTCCCGGAGACGAAGCAGGCGGTGATCGTCCGCTTCGGCAATCCGGACCGGGTGATCAACGCCTATCGCCCGGGAGTCGATTTCGGCCAGACCGGAGCGGGGCTGATCGCCCGGGTCCCGTTCATGGAGCAGATCGTCTGGATCGATAAGCGGATCCTGAGCGTCAAGATGGACCGCCAGCAGGTGCTTTCAACCGACCAGCTCCGGCTCCAGGTCGACGCTTTCGCCCGCTACCGGATCGTCGATCCGCTTCAGATGTACATCTCCGCCAAGACCGAGGAGCGGGTCAGCGACCAGCTGAAGCCGATTCTCGGCTCGGCGATCCGAAACGAGCTCGGCAAGCGCGAGTTTGCGAGGCTTCTCAGCCCCGAGCGCGGGCAGCTGATGGCGAACATCAAGCGGGCCCTCGACCGGGTCGCCCGCCAATATGGCGCCGAGATCGTCGACGTCCGGATCAAGCGCGCCGACCTTCCCGAGGGAACGCCGCTCGATTCCGCCTACGAGCGGATGCGCACCGCCCGCCAGCAGGAGGCCGGAGCGATCCGCGCCCAGGGCTACAAGCAGGCTCAGATCATCAAGGCCGACGCCGATGCCGAGGCCGCGAAGACCTATGCCGAGGCCTATGGCAAGGATCCCGATTTCTACGCCTTCTACCGAGCCATGCAGAGCTACGAGACGACCTTCGCCCCTGGCGAGAATCAGGGCCGCTCGACCGTCATCATGTCGCCCGACAACCAGTATCTGCAGGAGTTCAAGGGGAAGAACAGGTAGTGGTCCGTCATTGCGAGCGAAGCGAAGCAATCCAGCGCCCCGGCGAAGCGACCGGCGGATGGATTGCCGCGTCGCTTCGCTCCTCGCAATGAAGAGCGCCTATTCAAATCCGGTTCAGCGGCACCAAATACAGTTGTAATCGAGCGTTACGGCCCGGAACTGTCCGCCCGGGCCGAAGCAATGAGGAGAATGCAATCGTGCGTTACGTCTATGGCATCTCGGCCGCCATTCTTCTGGGCGGAGCCGCCGCCACGCTGACGGTCGGTCCGGTCGGTGCCCAGACCGCCCAAAACGATCCGGGCACCCTCGCCTCGGCCGCTCCGCGCGCCGGAGCCCCGATGAGCTTTGCCGACCTCGCCGCCCGGCTTCAGCCGGCGGTGGTCAACATCTCGACCAAGCAGTCGGTACAGGTCAACCGGAGCCGCCAGGTGCCTCCGGGCTTCGAGGATTTCTTCCGCCAGTTCGGAGTTCCGGTCCCCGACGGCGGAGGCGACGCCCCGGTGACCCAGCGCGGCGGCTCGCTCGGCTCGGGATTCATCATCTCCGCCGACGGCTATGTCGTCACCAACAACCACGTCGTCTCGCCGGCCCGGACCGGAGCGACGGTCGAGCAGATCACGGTCACCCTTTCCGACCGCCGGGAGTATGAAGCCACCCTGGTCGGCCGCGACACCGCCTCCGACCTCGCCTTGCTCAAGATCAAGGGCAACAACCTTCCCTTCGTCCGCTTCGGCGATTCCAAGCAGACCCGGGTCGGCGACTGGGTCGTCGCGATCGGCAATCCGTTCGGCCTCGGCGGAACGGTCACCGCGGGCATCGTCTCGGCCCTCCATCGCAACATCCGAGCCGGCACCTACGACCGCTACATCCAGACCGACGCGTCGATCAACATGGGCAATAGCGGCGGCCCGATGTTCGATCTCAACGGCAATGTCATCGGAATCAACACCGCGCTCATTTCGCCGACCGGCGGCAATGTCGGAATCGGCTTCGCGATCCCGGCCGAGCAGGCCTTCCCGATCATCGATTCGCTCCGCAAGGGGCAGCGGCCTCAGCGCGGCTATATCGGAGTGAGCCTGCAGGAGCTCGACGAGGACATCGCGGCCTCGCTCGGGATCCCGAAGAACCAGGGCGAGCTCATCCGGGGAGTCACCGCCGGCGGCCCGGCGGCGCGCGCTGGGATCCAGCAGGGCGACGTCGTCGTCAGCGTCGGCGGGCGCCCGGTGACCCCGGACGAATCGCTGGCTTACCTGGTTTCCCGCCAGCCGATCGGTTCGCGCGTTCCGATCGAGGTCGTCCGCGACGGTCGCCGGCAGACGGTCAACGTCGCCGTCGGCGAGCGTCCCACGGAGGAGGAGCTCGCCCGGCTCAACGGCGCGGAGGAGGAGACCCCGGTCACCGAGCCGGCCGAAGGCCAGCAGTCCACCAGCCAGAGGTCGGCCCGTGAAAGCCTGGGGGTCACCGTCCAGACCTTGACCCCCGAAATCGCGCGATCGCTGCGGCTCAACGACGTCAACGCCAAGGGCGTGGTCATCGCCTCGGTCAATCCGGGCAGCGACGCGGCGGCCAAGGGCATCCAGCCGGGCGACATCATCCTGTCGATCAACCAGCGCGCGACCCGGACCCCCGAGGAAGCCGCCGCCGCCGTGGCCGCGGCGCGGTCGGCCGGCCGAAAGACCGTGCTGCTTCTGATCCGCCGGGGCAACACCCCCCCGGCTTATTACGGGATCGCGCTGGCCGGGCGGTAACGCTTAAATCCTCCCCGAGATTTCTCGGGGAGGGGGACCGCGCGAAGCGCGGTGGAGGGGTTCTTCGAGCTCAGGAGGTCCCCTCCACCATGCTTCGCATGGTCCCCCTCCCCTGCAAATGCAGGGGAGGATTTTGTGTCCAGCTTCATATCGGATAGGGCGGCATCCGCTGCCAGGGAGCTGATATGGACGACGACACTTCGATCTTCATCGGCCTGGGCGGCGGCAAGCCGCAGCGGCTCATGCTCAAGCGCGCCAATCGGCACGGGCTGATCGCGGGAGCCACCGGCACCGGCAAGACCGTCACCCTGCAGGGCCTCGCGGAAGGCTTCTCGCGCGCCGGAGTTCCGGTCTTCGTCGCCGACGTGAAGGGCGATCTGGGCGGTCTTGCAATGGCCGGATCGCCGATGGGAAAGCTCCACGACGCCTTCGCCGCCCGAGCCTCCGAAATCGGCGACTCGTCCTGGGTCTATGGCGACAATCCGGTCCAGTTCTGGGACCTGCTCGGCCAGCAGGGCCATCCGATCCGGACCACCGTCTCCGAAATGGGACCGCTGATGCTGGCGCGTCTGATGGACCTCAACGAGGTGCAGGAAGGCGTCCTGACCATCGCCTTCCACGTCGCCGACAAGGACGGTCTGCTCCTGCTCGACCTCGACGATCTCCAGGCCATGCTCGTCGACTGCGCCAACCGCGCCGACGCGCTGACCGTGACCTACGGCAACGTCTCCAAGGCCAGCGTCGGAACCATCCAGCGCTCGCTCCTCCAGCTCCGCTCGCAGGGCGGCGACCGCTTCTTCGGGGAGCCCGCGCTCGACATCGACGATCTCATCGCGTTCGACGAGCGCGGCCGCGGGGTCGTCAACATCCTCGCCGCCGACCGGCTGATGGCCTCGCCCAAGCTCTATTCGACCTTTCTGCTCTGGCTGCTGTCCGAGCTGTTCGAGCAGCTTCCCGAGGTCGGCGATCCGGACAAGCCCAGGCTCGTCTTCTTCTTCGACGAGGCGCACCTGCTCTTCACCAGCGCTCCCGCCGCGCTCCTCGAGAAGATCGAGCAGGTCGTCCGTCTGATCCGCTCCAAGGGCGTCGGGGTCTATTTCATCACCCAGAACCCGATCGACATCCCCGACGCCGTCGCCGGCCAGCTCGGCAACCGGATCCAGCACGCGCTCCGCGCCTTCACTCCGAGGGACGAGAAGGCGGTCCGCTCGGCGGCCGAGACCTTCCGGGCCAATCCGGGAGTCGACGTCGCGACGGCCATCACCGAGCTCAAGGTCGGCGAGGCCCTGGTGTCGCTGCTCCAGCCGGACGGGTCCCCTTCGCCGGTGGAGCGGACGCTGATCCGGGTTCCGGGCTCGAGGGTCGGGCCGGTCACCGCCGAGGAGCGGGCGGTGTTCCTCCAGACCGACTCCATCGGCTCCAGATATGACCAGGCGATCGACCGCGAGTCCGCCGAGGAGCTGCTCGGTGCCAAGTCCAGCGAGGCCCAGGCCGCCGCCGCCGAGGCGAAGGCGAAAGCCGAGGAAGCCAGGCTCGACGCGGCCGAGGCTAAGGCGGCGGAGAAGGAGCGGGTGGTCGCAGAGCGCGAAGCGGCTCGAGCCGCGAAGGAAGCCGAACGCGCCCGCGTCGCCGAGCAGCGCGAGGCGGCGCGTCAGGCCCGCGAGGCGGCGAAGCCGACGCTCACGGACAAGCTGGTCGAATCCGCCGCCCGCTCCGCGGCCACCTCGGTCGGCCGCCAGGTGGCGGGCAAGATCGGGGGGCAGTTGCTGAGGGGCCTGCTGGGCGGGCTGTTCAGGGGGCGGTGATTTGCCTCCCCATGCGCAGCATGGGGAGGGGGACCACCCGTAGGGTGGTGGAGGGGTAAAAGGCAAAGGCCTCCGCCGCCTCGCGTCTGATCCGCAGGAACCTGCGCCGGTTACCCCTCCACCATGCTTCGCATGGTCCCCCTCCCCATCTTGCGATGGGGAGGCAAATGCTCGTCGCAAGCCTCTTGCCGGTTCCGCCCGCCTCCGCGAAGGTGCGCACCGGCAATCAGAGAGGCACGAACACATGGCGGCTGAAGCATCGATACGCGAGCTGACGATCCGCTCGATCGTGCTCGGAGGGATACTCACCCTCGTCTTCACCGCCGCCAACGTCTATCTCGGGCTCAAGGTGGGGCTGACCTTCGCCACCTCGATCCCCGCCGCCGTCATCTCGATGGCGGTGCTTCGCTGGTTCAGCAACTCGACCATCCTCGAGAACAACATCGTCCAGACCGTCGCCTCGGCGGCTGGAACCCTTGCCGCGATCATCTTCGTCCTCCCCGGCCTGGTGATGATCGGTTACTGGCAGGGCTTCCCGTTCGTCACCACGACGGCGATCACCATGCTCGGCGGCATATTGGGCGTGCTCTTCTCGGTGCCGCTCAGGCGCGCGATGGTGGTCGACAGCCCGCTTCCCTTCCCGGAAGGCCGAGCCGCGGCCGAGGTGCTCCAGGTCGGCTCGCAGTCGCGGGCGGGCGAGGAGGAGAGCGCCAAGGGGCTCTCCGTGCTCTTGTGGAGCAGCCTGGTCTCGGCGGGCTTCGCGATCCTCACCCAGACTCGGCTGGTCGCCGCGGAGGCTTCGGCCTGGTTCAAGGCCGGCGCGGGCGCGACCGGCATTTCCGGAGGCCTGTCCTTCGCGCTGGTGGGCGTCGGACATCTCGTCGGAATATCGGTCGGCATGGCCATGTTCCTCGGCCTGGTCATCGGCTGGTGGGTCCTGCTTCCGATCCTGACCGCTCAGATGCCGCTGGAGGGCGGTCCCCAGGTCTGGGCCGCCACCGTCTTCTCTCAGCATGTTCGGTTCTTCGGCGCCGGAGTGATCGGGGTCGCCGCGGTCTGGACCCTGCTCAAGATCGCGGGACCGGTGCTCGGCGGAATCCGCTCGGCGATGGCGGCGAGCGCGGCCCGGCGGGGCGGCGAGGCGCTGGCGCTGGAGGAGCGCGACCTCCCGATCGCGATCGTCGGACTCGGCTCGCTCGCCATCCTGCTGCCCATCGCCTGGCTCTTGTGGACGGTGATCCAGGGCGGGCCGCTCGAAGGATCGGCCGCCCTCCTGATCGCCGGAGCGCTCGTCTTCGTCCTCGTCATCGGACTGATGATCGCCGCCGTGTGCGGCTACATGGCGGGCCTGATCGGGGCGTCGAACAGCCCGGTCTCGGGCATCGGCATCCTCTCCGTCGTCGCCGCATCTTTGATGTTGGTAGGGTTGTTCGGCCGCGACACCCCGCCCGGAACCTCCGAGGCTTTGGTCGCCTATGCTTTGATCGTCACCGGGATCGTGTTCGGGATCGCCACCATCTCCAACGACAACCTCCAGGACCTGAAGACCGGCCAGCTGGTCGGCGCGACCCCGTGGCGCCAGCAGGTCGCCCTGATCTTCGGAGTGATTTTCGGCTCGCTCGTCGTTCCGCCGGTGCTGCAGGTCCTCTACGAGGCCTTCGGCTTCGCCGGGATGCCAGGCGCCGGGCCGCAAGCCCTGCCAGCGCCCCAGGCGGCCCTCATATCCGCCCTCGCCAAGGGCGTGCTGGGGGGCGACCTCAACTGGACGATGATCGGCTACGGCGCCCTGACCGGTATCGGCCTGGTCCTTCTCGACGAGACGCTCGGCCGGGCGAAGACGCTGCGCCTTCCGCCGCTCGCCGTCGGCATCGGAATCTACCTGCCGATGGCGGCGGTGCTTCCGGTCGTGATCGGAGCGGTGATCGGCCACTTCTACGACCGCTGGGCGGATCGCCGCGAGAAGCCCGAATTCGCAAGGCGGATGGGCGTGCTGGCGGCGACCGGCCTCATCGTCGGCGAAAGCCTGTGGGGCGTGGTCTTCGCAGGGATCGTCGCGGGCTCCGGGAGCGACGCGCCGCTGGCGGTGGTCGGCGAGGGGTTCGAGACCGTCGCGCTCATCGGCGGAACGGCCTTGTTCGTCCTGCTTGCTCTGTGGGTCTATCGACGGACGATGAAGCTGGTCGCCCCCGACTAATCCTCCCTGCCGCGAAGCGGTGGGGAGGGGGACCAGCCGAAGGCTGGTGGAGGGGTAGCTGGCAGAAGCTTGCGCTATCTACCCCTCCACCATGCTTCGCATGGTCCCCCTCCCCATCTCGCGATGGGGAGGACTAGCTCCGCGCCTCCAGCCACCTCGTGATATCCGGAAGCCGAGTCGTCCGGACCCGGACCCGGTCGCGGATGGAGGCGATCGCCACGTCGACCCGGCCGCGCGACTTCGGGGTCATGTAGCGGGTCGCGAAATCCTCGAGCTTGGCGACCATGGCGGGGTCGGCCGAGCCTCCGCCGAGGCCGGCGAGGAAGCGCGAGCGCGACGAGATGTCGACCAGACCCTCCACCTTCTCGCGGTTTCGGATTGCGAAGTCGAAGGCGAGGTCGGGATGCTCGCCGGCCACCGCCGAGATGATCCCTGAGCTGGTCGTCGCGCCCGGCTCGTCCGTCAGCGCGAGGTCGAGCGCCCTTTGCGCCAGAGCGGGATCGGCGGCGCTTCCGAGCAGTCGGTAGAGCTGCGCCTTGACCAGCGGGTTCCGCTCGGCCCGAGCCTGCGTCCTGAGCCGCTCCCAGCCGGCCGGGTCGACGTTGCGGGCGGTGACGGCGAGGATGGTGCTCCTCAGCGGCCCCGCGGTCGCGAGCGGATCGCCTGAGGCGACAAGCCTGTTGGCTTCGCCGACCACCTTGGGATCGCCCATTTCGCCCAGGGTGTCGATCAGGTCCGCCCGGAGCACCGGAACGGTCGGCGATTCCCCGGCTTTCGGAGTCCAGCCGATCCGGGCGAGCACCGGCGACAGCTTCGCAGCGGCGTAGCGCGCGACCATCGCTCGGTGCGCTGGATCGCTCTCATACAGATTGTGGACGCTGCTCAGGATTGTCGCGGCCCGGCTCCACACCTGGGGATTGGCGTTGGCCGGCACCTTGTCGACCATGTCGAGCGCCTTCGCGGCCGATTGGTAGCCGGCCAGGCCGAGGCCCCAATTGTCGGCCATGAGTCCGATCTGGTCGATCGGCTTGAGCCGGGGGAAGCTTGCGGTCAGCCGGTCGAGCATCGCCGGAGCGTAGAGGGTGCGATAATAGCCGGTCTGGCCGCTGTTGACGACGACGGGGGCGCAGCCGGCGACGCTCAGGCTGCCGGCGCCGCCTTCGACGAGGGTCCGGGTCTCGGCCCCGCCGACGGTGGAGGCGATCACCGGGACCCGCCAGGCCTTGGCCGCCTGCCCCGGCCGGTCTCGGGTGAACTCCGATTGGCGAAGGGTGAGCGCGGTCTTGCCGCCCCGGCAGGCCGCATTCTCGACCCGGATCAGCGGGACTCCGGGCTGGAGGGTGAAATCGTGGGCGATCGCGGTGACCGGCTTGCCGGCCGCCCGCTCGACCGCCTTCCAAAGGTCGTCCGTCTGCGTGTTGCCGAGCCGGTGGGTGCGGATATAGTCCTGCACTCCCCGCCGCCAGGCGTCCTCGCCGACATAATCCTCGAGCATCGTGATCACCGCCTCGCCCTTCTGATAGGTGATCGCGTCGAAGGCCTGGCTGATCTGCTCGACGGTGCTGATCCGCTGGACGACCGGATGGGTGCTCGAAACGGAATCGAGCCCGATCGCCAGTTCTCGCCCGGAAACGGTGCCGAGCTCCGGATCCCATTCCGGATGCAGCGCGGCGGTCGCCTTGGTCGCCATCCACGAGGCGAAGCCCTCGTTCAGCCACAGGTCGTCCCACCAGGCCATGGTGACGAGGTCGCCGAACCATTGGTGCGCCATCTCGTGCGCCGCGACCTTGAAGATCCGCTGGCGGGTGCCCTCCGTGGTGATCGCCGGATCGACGAGGAGGATGGATTCGAACGAGAAGATCGCCCCCCAATTCTCCATCGCTCCGAAGAACTGGCTGCTTCCCGGGCCGGCGACGTTGTCGAGCTTTGGGAGCGGGTAGGGGGTTCCGAAATAGGCATTGTACCAGGGCAGGATCTTCGCTGAGCTTTCGAGCGCCCAGCGGCCCTTCTCGCCGTCGCCGCGCTTGGTGACGACTCCGATTTCCGTGTTGGCCGAGGTCGTCGTGATCCGGTCGAACTCGCCCACCGCCAGGAAGAGCAGGTAGCTCGACATCGCCGGGGTCGTCTGGAACGTGATCGCCTTGGTCCCGTCGGCATTGGTCTGGACCGCGGCCTGGGGCATGTTGCTGACGACGTCCTGGCCGGCGGGAACCGTGAGGTTGAGGTTGTAGGGGGTTCGGAACTGGGGCTCGTCCCAGCCGGGGAAGAAGCGTCGGGCGTCCGGCGCTTCGAACTGGGTGAAGAGGGCGCGCTTCTTGCCCCCGGCGCTTTCATAGTCGAGCGCGAACAGGCCGGCCGCCTGGGTATAGATCTTGCCGCTGTAGTTGATCGTCAGCCGGTATTGGCCGGGCGCGATTCGGCGGGCGAACCTGAAGGTGGCGGTCTGCTTGTCCGAATCGACGTCGATCTTGCGCGGGTTGAGCGCGAGCGGAGCGCCCGTTCCCCCTCCACCCAGGGAGACGCTCTTGAAATCGAGGTCGGCGGCGTTGAGAGTGATGCTGTCGGTCGCCTGGAGGACCTGGATGTCGATGTCCGCCCGGCCCGAGAAGCGCAACTTGTCGGCGTCGGGTCTGGCCGCGATCGTATATTGGAGGGGCCTTACGTTGGTCGGAAGCTGGGTAGGGATCCGAGGGGCCTGAACCGCCTTCGCTTTCGGAGCAGCCCGGGTCGGGCCGACTGGGCCGGCGAGCCCGGCAAGTGCGAGTGCGAAAAGGGATGCGGTGGCGAATAGGCGCATGGAATACTCCGGTACGGACGTAGCTGCGCTCCGGAACGGGCGCTGTGCGATGTAAACTCAGTAGCCGAAGATCGGTGCCGCCTTGTGGCCCTCCAAAACATGGGCTCGAAGCTTCGCGGGCTCCCAGAGCAGCTCGACTCCCATCTCCGCCTGCCGGATCAGGGAGACGATGGCCTCGTTCACCGGGGCCTCGCGCCCCAGCTTCCCGGCGAGGGCGACGACCTCGCCGTTCAAATAAGCAATTTCGGTCGGCCGCCCCGCCCTCAGGTCGTCGGCCATCGACGACCGCGCCTTCGAATCGATCTTCTGTATTTTGAGGAAGAGGTTGTTGAAGACGAGGTTCGGCGAGGCGATGGCGTGCGGAAGCAGCCTGGGCGGAACCGGGCCGATCTTGGCGGGCTCGATCCCCGCCGCCTCGAGCAGCCCGAGCGCTTCCAGGATCGAGGCTGCGACCACCCGGCGATAGTCGCGCTCCTTGAGCTGATCGAGCAGGGTCCGGCCCGAAAGCGCGTTGACCGCATTGTTGAGGTTGATGAGCAATTTGCCCCAGGCGATCGCCGGCATGTCGGTCGAAAGGCGAAGCCGCGCCGGTCCTTCGCCGATCCGCTCCGCCAGAGCCCGAAGCGCAGGCACGTCCTCGGCGAGGAGATCGCCCGCGACCCCCTTGTGGAATCGGCCGTGGCCGAGGTGCGCGACATTGTAGGGGACCATTCCGGCCACCGCCTCGAACCGGGTCTTCAGGACCGAGCGGAGCAGCTCGACGTTGCTCACCCCGTTCTGGAAGCTGACGACCAGCGCCCCCTTGGTCGCGTTGCGGGCGATCTCCTTGGCGGCGGCGGCGGTGCCGGTGCTCTTGACGCAAAGGGCGATGACGTCGGCTCCGGCCAAAGCGGAAGCCCTGGTCGAGAAGTCCGCCTGCTCCGGCGCCAGCCGGGCCCGCCAGCCCGAATGATCGGTGAGGGTAAGGCCGTTCTCGGCGATCTCGCGCCCGATCCGCTCCCGGCCGACGAACGCCACCGCCAAGCCCGCTGCGGTCCAGGCCCCGCCGATAAAGCATCCGACCGACCCGGCGCCAAATATGGCGACCTTCACATCTGCCTCGAACGCGCTTCGAGACGGCATTTCGCCGGGCTCAATGCCTCCTCAACATGAGCGACCGCCGCCAACCGCTCATCCTGAGGAGGGGCTGAGCCTGCCGAAGCCCCGTCTCGAAGGACCTTCATCAGCCGCGCCCGCGATAGCCGGGCACGTCCTGGGCCGGCACCCACAGGCCCGCCGGGGGCTCTCGCGATTGCCAGAAGACGTCGATCGGCATTCCGCCGCGCGGATACCAATAGCCTCCGATCCGAATCCAGAGCGGCGCCATCTCGAGGGCGAGCCTTTCGGCGATCCCGACCGTGACATCCTCATGGAACCCGCAATGGTTGCGGAAGGCCGAGAGGAACAGCTTGAGCGACTTGGACTCGACGATCGTCTCGCCCGGCGCATAATCGATGACGATGTGGGCGAAATCGGGCTGTCCGGTCACCGGGCAGAGCGAAGTGAATTCGGGCGCGGTGAACCGAACGAGATAGGGCCGGCCGGGCCTCGGATTGGCGACATAGTCGAGCCTCGCTTCCTCGGGGGACGAGGGAAGAGGGCTGGAGCGGCCGAGATGGGTCAGGTCCATCGCCGCGCTTTAGGGGAGGCCGCCGGTCAGGGGAAGGGCGCAGCTTGTTCTTGACTTGTTCTCATTTTCGTGCGACACAGGGGGCCTGCCCGAGTCGGCCCGATCAACCGGCGAGGGCGGGGAATATCGCTTCGCTCCCGAAAGGGGAGCTGCGCAGCCAGGGCTCAGGCCCGTGCTGCGAAGCCTTGGCGGAGCGGTACGGCCG
>DASVSP010000076.1:0-11565 GCA_036388065.1 Allosphingosinicella sp. | reverse complement strand
CTCGGCGACTTCTTCAGCGACTCATATTACAAGGCCGAGCGCGAGGCCGCCCGGGCCGACCTCGAGGCGCTCGCGGCCATCAACCGCGACTCGCTCGGCCGCGACGAGCGGGTCGCCTACGACGTGTTCAGGTGGCAGCGGGGAACGGACCTTCGCGGCCTGGAGGGGGAGGTGTTCGCCGGCACCGTCGTCCGGCCGATCGACCATTTCAACGGCTTCCACACCTTCTTCGCGGAGATCAGCTCGGGCCAGGGCATCGCCCCCTACAAGACCGTCGAGGATTACGAGAACGGCCTTGCTCGGGCCAAGGATTTCGTCCGGCTCGCCGACGCAGCGATCGCCCGGATGGAGCAGGGGCTCGCTTCGGGGGTGGTCCAGCCCAGGCTGATCATGACCAACGTCGTCGAGCAGCTCGACGCCATGCTTGCCGAAGGCGTCGAGGGGAGCAGCTTCTACCGCCCCGCAGCCGGGTTCCCGGCCGAGGTTCCGGAGTCCGAGCGGCCGCGCCTTCGGGCGGCTTATTCCGAGTCGATCTCGACCGAGATCCGGCCGGCGGTGACCCGGCTTCGCGACTTCATCCGCGACCGCTACCTGCCCAAGGCGCGCTCGACGGTCGGCCTCCAGGACATGAAAGGCGGACCGGCGCTGTACCGCCACCTGGTCGCGCAGAGCACGACCACGGACATGAGCCCCGACGAGATCCACCGGATCGGGCTCGCCGAGGTGGCTCGGCTGCACCGGGAGATGGAGACGGTGAAGGCGCAGGTCGGCTTCACCGGAACGCTGCAGCAATTCTTCGAGCACATCCGGACCGACCCCAAGTTCAAGCCGAAGTCGCGCGAAGCGCTTCAGCAGGGCTATGTCGCGATCGGCGAGAGGCTGGACTCGGCACTGCCGAGGATGTTCTCGACCATCCCCAAGACCCCGCTGGAAATCCGGCCGGTGCCGGCGCTGACCGAAAAAGGCGCGGCGCGCGGCTCCTATCAGAGCGGAACGACCGACGGATCGCGGCCGGGCGTGTTCTACTTCAACGCCTACGACCTTCCGTCGCGGACCATTCCCACGATGGAGACCCTCTACCTCCACGAAGGCGCGCCCGGCCACCATTTCCAGATCAGCCTGGCCCAGGAGAATGCGGCGCTCCCGAGCTTCATGCGCTTCGGCGGCAACACCGCCTATGTCGAGGGCTGGGGCCTCTACGCCGAGACGCTTGGGCGCGAGCTGGGGGTCTATACCGACCCCTATCAATATTTCGGCTATCTCGATTCGCAGCTCTTCCGGGCGATCCGGCTGGTGGTCGATACCGGCATCCATTCCAAGGGCTGGACCCGCGACCGGACCATCCAGTACATCCTCGACAACAGCTCGCGCGGGCGGAGCAACGCCACCGCCGAGACCGAGCGCTACATCGCCATCCCCGGCCAGGCGCTCGCCTACAAGATCGGCCAGCTCAAGATCAGCGAATTGAGGGCCCGGGCGGAAAAGGCGCTCGGCCCGCGCTTCGACATTCGCGAGTTCCACGCGCAGGTGCTGATGACGGGGGCGCTGCCGCTGGCCGTGCTCGAGAGGAAGATCGACGACTGGATCCTTCGATACGGGTCTTCGCCAAGCTCAGCCCCTACTCAGGATGAGCGGTAGGACCTTTCGATTTTCCGGTCCTCCCGAGTAGCCGTTGAGCCTGGCGAAACGGCGTATCGAAGGACGGACCTCAGCGCCCTGTATCGCCCTCGTCCAGCAGGACGACGGGCCGGTTCTTGATCTCCGCCTTGACGAAGGTCGTCTCGTAGCGGCGTACCGAGGGGTCGGCGGCGAAGTGGCGGTCCGCGAAGGCGTTGAACGCGCTCATGGTGCGGGTCACCACGAGGACGAGCAGATCCACGGGGCCGGCGATGTTGAGGAGCAGCTGGACCTCCGGAGCGGCGGCCAGGCGAGCCCGAAGAGCGGCGATGCCTTTCTCCTCGGCATGCTCCTGGACCTGGATGTGGACGATGGCGCGAAGCCTGTCGGCCACCAGAGCCGGCGCAGGAATGGCCATGTCGGCGGCGATCAGCCCGCCGTCGCGCAACGCCCGGATCCGCCGGGCGATGGCCGACGGCGACAGCGGCACCTGCAGAGACAGGGTCTCCGCCGTCGCGAGATTGTCCGACTGGAGCAGGTTGAGGATTGCGACGTCGAAGCGGTCGAGTTTCCTGTCCATGGCGCTCCCAGCCTTGCTCGTGCCGATTATTGGCACGGAAGGCTGCGGAAAATCGCGCAAAAAGCGCCGGGCCTCGACCATAATCGCCGCGGGATGCGAACCGAAGTCGTGGGAGAATTCATGTCCAGATCGATCAAAATGGCCGGCGCTCTTTTGCTGGCCGCGTCCGCCGGAGCGATGAGCCAGCCGGCTCCGCAACCGGGGGCCCTGTCGGAAGCGCCGGACGTGGCGGTCGGCCGCGACGAAGCGCGCTCGACCGCGGCGGAGCTGGCTTCGGCGCTGGAGGAGAGCTACGTCTTCCCGGACGTCGCCGCCCGCTACTCCGCCGCGCTCAAGGCGAACGCCGCGAGCGGCGCCTATGACGGCTTCACTTCAGGGAAGGCGCTCGCGGAGCGGCTGACCGCCGACCTCCGGGCCGTCTCTCCCGACAACCATCTTCGAATCCGGCTTCGCCCGCTTGACCCGGCACCGCGCGCCGCGGCGACGGCCGGGGAGGGGCCGCCGCCCCGCCGCGCCTTTCCCTTCAAGCCGATCGAGGAAGCGCGCCGGCTCGCCCCGGGAGTCGCCTATATCCGCTTCAACGTCTTCCCCGGGGACGACGAGACCGTCGCCGCGGTTCGCGCCTTCATGGCCGGGAATTCGGACGCAAAAGCGATCATCTTCGACAACCGGACCCATCGCGGCGGCGGCCTTGCCGAGATGGACGCGATGTTCCCCTATCTGTTCGCCGGGCCGACCACCCTGGTGACGATGGAGACCCGAGCTTCAGTCGACCGCGAGCGCGGCAATCCGATCGGCGAGGCCATGCTCCGCACCGTCCCGGCGGGCGCCGGAGTCGTCCGGCGCGAGCATTATGTCCAGCCCAGCGCTACCGAGAAGAGGCTGTTCGGAGCCAAGGTGTTCGTGCTGACTTCCGGCGCGACCGCCTCGGCCGCCGAGCATATGACCCTGGCCCTGAAGCGGACCCGGCGGGCCACGATCGTCGGCGAGCCGACCGCCGGCGCCGGCCATTACGGCGGGATGCAGACGATCGGCGAGAAGTTCGTGGTGTTCATCCCGGTCGGCCGGACCTTCGATCCCGACACGAACGACGATTGGGAAGGCGACGGAATCGCCCCCGACGTCGAAGTCCCGGCGGAGGCGGCGCTGACCGAAGCGCTGGTCCGGTGCGGCCTGGCCAGAGCCGAGGCAGAGCGCATCTCCGCCCAGGTGAAGCCGACCGGATCGATGGCCCGGCGGAACCCGCGGCGGAGCTGACGGCCCTCACCGCCATGAAATCTTCCTCTCCCGTGAAGACGGGAGAGGGCTATCCTCAAGCCCCCTCCAGCGCCTCGGCGATCAACCGGCGGCTGTTGTCGATTCCGTAGAGGGCGATGAAGCTGCCCATCCGGGGCCCCTGATCGCTTCCGAGCAGGGTCTCGTAGAGCGCCTTGAACCAGTCGCGCAGGCGCTCCTTGCCGTAATATTTCTTCCCGATCTCGTAGACGTGGTTCTGGAGGCGGACGGCCGGATCCTCCTCTTCCAGGCCTTCCCCGGCCTCGCCTGCGAGGAGGGAGTCGAGCTCGCGCAGCGCCGGAACCTCCTCGGCCGTGGGCGGCCGGCGCCTGAGCGCCGGAGCGACGAACCGGCTTCCATATTCGACCGCGTAGGAGACGAGCCGGTCAAGCTCGGGGCTCGCCTCGGGAGTCAAAGCGGGATCGTAGCGCCTGAGGAAGCTCCAGATCGTGTCGCGATCGCCGACTCCCGGAAGGCTCGCGACGTTGAGGAGCAGCGCGAAGCTGATCGGAAGCCGGACGTCGGGCACCTTTCCGGCATGGATGTGGTGAACCGGATTGCCGAGCTTCTTGTCGGGCTCCTGCCCCGGATAGGCGGCGAGAAACTGGTAATATTCGTCGACCGCCCTCGGGATGACCCCGACGCTGAGCTGCTTCGCCCGCTTCGGCTCCCGATAGATGTAGAAGGAGAGGCTTTCCTGGGGGGCGTAGCTGAGCCATTCGTCGATCGTCACCCCATTGCCCCTGGTCTTCGAGATCTTCTCGCCATTCTCATCGAGGAAGAGCTCGTAATTGAAGCCCTCAGGGGGGCGGCCGCCGAGGATCCGGGCGATCTTCGAGCTCTGGACGACGGACTCGATCAGGTCCTTGCCCGACATCTCGTAGTCGATCCCGAGCGCGACCCAGCGCATCGCCCAGTCGACCTTCCACTGCAGCTTTGCGCCGCCGCCGAGGATCGACTGCTCGACCTCCTGGCCGCTCGCCGGATCGGTGTAGCGGACCAGCCCGGCTTGGGCGTCGAGCACCTCGACCGCCACCTGAAGCACCTTGCCGCTTTCCGGGCTGATCGGAAGCACGGGCGAATAGGTCCGGCGCCTCTCCTCGCCCAGGGTCGGAAGCATCACGTCCATGATCGAATCGTAGCGCCGGAGCACCTGCCGGAGCGCTTCGTCGAAGCGGCCCGACGCATAGCAGTCGGAAGAGGCGAGAAACTCGTAGTCGAATCCGAAGCCGTCGAGGAATTGCCGGAGCAGGTTGTTGTTGTGAGCGGCATAGCTGGAGTGGCCGCAGCCATAGGGGTCGGGCACCTTGCTCAGCGGCTCGTCGAGATGGCCGTGCATCATGTCCTGACCGGGCACTCCGGGCGGCACCTTGCGCATCCCGTCCATGTCGTCGGAAAAGGCGATCAGCCGGCTCGGCCAATCGGTCATCTCGGACAAGGCGTGGCGGACCATGAGGGTGCGCGCCACCTCCTGGAAGGTGCCGAGATGGGGCAGGCCGCTGGGGCCGTAGCCGGTCTCGAACAGGATCTCGCCGCTCGGAGGCCCGTCGGGATAGCGCTTCAGGAGCTTGCGGGCTTCCTCATAGGGCCAGGCCTTCGAGACCAGGGCGGCGGCGCGTATCGTCTGCATCTCGTCCATGGGCCGCTCCTAGCGGAGGCGGATGGGCACTGCCAGCTTCGCCAGGCATAGGCGGACGGGCGACGGCCCCGCGCCAAATCAAAGGCTTAGAAATTGGTGCCTGGCACCGATTATGCGCCGCCGGCCATGGTCGGCTTGCGGGCAAGGGCGCAGCCTGGGCCGGGACGAAGAGTGCCCAGAGCAAAGCGGACGCAACCCCGAGCGAGGCCAGGCTCGCCACCAGGACCGCGCCGGCCACGGCATCCTTGGCCGCGCCGATCTCGGCGGCGTAGCCGGGGTGGAGATGATCGCAGAGATATTCGATCGCCGCGTTGACCTGCTCGAGCGCGAGCACCAGGCCCGCGGACAGGATCACCGCGGCCGCCCACCCGGGACCCGGCGCGAGGAACAGCGCCCCCGCCGAGGCGGCCATGGCCAGGCCGGTCTGGGCGCGGAAGCTGCGCTCGCGCCGAAAGACCAGGCCGATCCCCTTCAGCGCAAAGCCGAGACGGCGGCGGAACGGCTGGTTTTTCGCCCGGAGGCTGTCGCAGGGAGTGTCCATGGCGGCATCCTCGCGCTCCGGAGTGCAGATGGGCCGGCCCCCGAGATGCGCTTTCCGTGGAGATGGGGTGCAACTTTCGTTTTCGTTACGTTCGCCTTCGCGCTATTTGCGAGACCATGCAGGCCTTCCCCTACCCCGCCCTCCACGCGACCCATGGCGGGATCTGGCTAGCCGCCCCGGACGGCGAGGTGCGCGGCCTCGGCCGGGGCGAGGCGATCTCGCGGGCGGCGGAGACTCCGCTCGTCATGCTCAACGCGCCCCTGATCGGGCAGAGACTAGGCTATCCCGATCTCTCGGGGCTCGATTTGCTCGAGCTTTTCGCCTTCGTCCATCCGGCCCGGTTCGCCGTTCCGACGCCCAAGGGGCTGGCCGAGGCGCTGGGGATCGAGGCTCCGGGGGGCGATTCCGACGCGGCGCCCTTCCTGCTTCGAGCCGCGGCCGCTTTGCTCTCCACCCTGGAAAGCGAATGGCCCGAGCGCGAAGGCGCCTGGGCTTCGGCCCAGGCGCTGGGCCGGCTGCGCTGGTCCTGGACCCCGGCGATCGCCCAGCGGCTCGGCCGGCCCGAGCGCGACGAGCGCTGGCTCTTCTCCAAGCTTCCGGAATGGGAGGAGGCCGGCGCCCGGCCGCCCCCGCGCATGGTTCGAATCGCCGAAGACCAGGCCGTGGAGCGGCTGACCCGCCTGGTGGGCCGAGGCGCCGAGGTCCGCGAAGGCCAGCGCGACTATGCCGCGGCGGCCGCCGGCACGTTCGACCCGCGAATCGCCGACGGGCAGCCCAACATGCTCCTCGCCGAAGCCGGAACCGGAATCGGAAAGACACTGGGCTATCTGGCTCCGGCCTCGCTCTGGGCGGAAAGCGCGGACGGGGCGGTGTGGGTTTCGACCTTCACCAAGGCGCTCCAGCGCCAGCTCGACCGCGAGGGGCTTCGGCTCTTTTCCGATTCCGAGATTCGGCGCCGCAAGGTGGTGGTCCGCAAGGGGCGGGAGAATTACCTGTGCCTTCTCAACCTTGAGGACGCCCTTCAGGGCGGTTTCGCCGGACGCGCCGCGATCCTCGCCCAGCTGGCGGCGCGCTGGGCCGCTTTCTCGAAGGACGGCGACATGGTCGGCGGCGACATGCCGGGCTGGCTTCCAAGCCTGTTCCGGCGGGCGGGTGCGACCGCTCTGACCGACCGGCGCGGCGAATGCGTCTATGCGGGCTGCCCGCATTACCGCAAATGCTTCATCGAGCGCTCGGCCCGGGCCAGCCAGGACGCCGACATCGTCATCGCCAATCACGCTTTGGTGATGGTCAACGCCGCCCGCGGCCGCGACGGCGGCAACCCGCCGACCCGGATCGTCTTCGACGAGGGGCATCACCTGTTCGAGGCGGCCGACTCGACCTTCGCCGCGGCCCTCACCGGGCAGGAGGCGATCGAGCTTAGGCGATGGATCGTCGGCCCGGAGAGCAGGTCCCGGGGCCGGCGGCGCGGGCTTGCGGCCCGGCTTACCGATGTCGCCTCCTATGACGAGGCCGGGGCGCTCGCGGTCGAGGCGGCGGTGCACGCGGCGGGGCTTCTGCCCGGCGACGGCTGGATCCAGAGGATCGCCGAGGGCATGCCCTTCGGCCCGGTCGAGAAGCTTCTCGCGGCGGTTCGGGGCACCGTCTACGCCCGGGCGACGGCGCAGGACGCCGGCTACGGGATCGAGACCGAGATGGCCGAGCTCGACGGCGACATCGTCGCCGCGGCCGCTCCGGCGGTGGAAGCGCTGGAGCAATTGATGAGGCCGCTGATGGCGCTCGCCCGGCGGCTGGAAGCGGTGCTCGAGGATTCGCCCGACTGGCTGGATTCGCAGGCGCGGGCGCGGATCGAAGGGGCGATCGGAGGTCTTTCGTGGCGGACCCAGACGATCGCCGCCTGGGTGGCCCTGGCGGCACGCCTCGGAGGCCCAGCCGACCCCGACTTCGTCGACTGGCTCGCCGTCGACCGGATCGACGGCCGGGAGTTCGACATCGGGCTCCACCGCCGATGGCTCGATCCCACCCGCCCCCTCGCCGAAACGGTCCTCAAGCCCGCCCACAGCGTCATCGTCACCTCCGCCACCCTGCGCGGCGCCGAAGGCTGGGAGAGCGCCGAGGCCAGGACCGGCGCCGCCCACGTACCGGGGCCGGTTCGCCGGTTCAGCGCTCCGAGCCCGTTCGATTACGCTTCGAACAGCGAGGTGCTGATCGTCACCGATGTCAAGCGCGGCGACGTCGGCCAGCTCGCCGGCGCCTATTCGCGCCTGGTCGAGGCGGCCGAGGGCGGAACGCTCGGCCTGTTCACCGCCATCCAGAGACTGAAGGCGGTCCACGCCCGGATCGCCGACCGCCTCGCGCGGGCGGGGCTTCCGCTCTACGCCCAGCATGTCGATCCGATCGACACCGGAACCCTGGTCGACATCTTCCGCGACGATCCGCACGCCTCGCTGCTCGGAACCGATGCTCTGCGCGACGGCGTCGACGTTCCCGGCCATTCGCTCCGGCTGGTGGTGATGGAAGGGGTGCCCTGGCCCAGGCCGACGGTGCTTCACTCGGCCAGGAGGGCTGCCGGCGGCGGCACCGCCTATGACGACCGGGTGGTCCGGGCCAGGCTCGCCCAGGCTTTCGGCCGGCTGATCCGGCGAAGGGAGGATGAAGGAGTCTTCGTCCTGCTTTCGGCGGCGACCCCGACCAGGCTGCTCTCGGCCTTCCCGCCCGGAACGCCGATCAGCCGGGTCACCCTCGCCGAAGCGGCGCTTCGGGTTCGCTCCCGGCTTTCAACCGCGCCGGCTTTCGGGCATCAGGCGCTCGAACAGAGGCAGGCCGAAGACGCCGGATGAAGACACTGACGCTGCTGCGCCACGCCAAGTCCGGCTGGGACGATCCGGTGAGCCGCGATTTCGACCGGCCGCTCAATCCGCGCGGACGAAAGGCGGCTCGGGCGGTGGGCCGCGAGATGAAGGCGCACGGGCTGGCCTTCGACCTGGTGCTGGCCTCGCCGGCCCGGCGGGTGATCGAGACCCTGGAGGAAGTGGCGGCGGCCTTTGGGCCGATTCGGCCGCATTTCGACCAGCGCCTCTATCTGGCACCGGTCGCGACCCTGATCGAGATCGTCCGAGCGACTCCGCGGAACGTCGACCGGCTGCTCGTGGTGGGCCATAATCCGGGGCTGGAGGAACTGGCTTTGTGCCTTTCGCAAGGCGACGAGGCTGGGCTGCGTGGAGAGGTGGCGGTGAAATACCCGACCGGGACGGTGGCTGAGATCCCGCTGGACGTGGAGCGCTGGTCGGAGGTCGCGCAGGGCTCGGGGCGGATCGAGCGCTTCATCCGGCCGAGGGACCTGGACCCGGAGTTGGGGCCGGACTCGGAATAGCAATCTCGTCATCCCGGCGAAAGCCGGGACCTCAGGACAAGAAGTCTCGGTGGGTCTCCCCGAGGTCCCGGCTTTCGCCGGGATGACGGCCTCGGCTACGCGTCGAGCGCCTCGGCGAGGGTCCGGCGGATGGCCTTGAGTTGCTCCAGCGGAAGCGTGTTCTGAGCGACGGTACGCACCGGCTCGGGAATCGCTTCGATTGCGTGGGCCGAATCGGCCTCCGCCGAGCCGCTCGCCAGCAATTGCTGGACCCCGCGGATCGTGTAGCCGTCCTGATTGAGAAGGCGATGGATCCGCCGGGCCAGGGCCACGTCGGCCGGTCGGTAATAGCGCCGGTTGCCGGCGCGCTGAAGCGGCTTCAGCTGCGGGAAGCGGCTTTCCCAATAGCGAAGGATATGCTGCGGCACGTCCAGCTCGGACGCCAGCTCGCCGATCGTTCGGAAAGCCTGTTCGCTCTTGCCGATGGAGTCCGCCATGACGTGCGGCCTCAGCCGCCCTTGGCGATCCGCTCGCGCATGATCTGGCTAGCGCGGAACGTGAGCACTCGGCGAGGCGCGATCGGAACTTCCACTCCCGTCTTGGGATTGCGGCCGACCCGCTCGCCCTTGTCGCGAAGGATGAAGCTTCCGAAGCCCGAAATCTTCACGTTCTGCCCTTCGGACAGAGCGTGGCACATGTGATGAAGGATCCGTTCGACGATCCCGGCCGATTCGGCTCGTGAAAGTCCGATCTCGCGATGGATGACGTCCGCAAGGTCGGCGCGCGTCAAGGTCCCGGCGTCCTGGCGCCTGATGGTTCCCGCGTCGGCCATTTCTTCTCCCTCCCCCCGAGGCAATCAAAAAAGCATAGTCCAGCTTGTACTTAGTTGCAAATCGACTTTGCCCGAAAAGCCCCGAATGCGCATTCGGGTTATACGTAGGCCCATGCTTTTCAGTAGCGGACGACCGCGGCGCCCCAGGTGAAGCCGCCCCCCATCGCTTCGAGCACGATCAGGTCGCCGCGCTTGATCCGGCCGTCCTTCACCGCCGTGTCGAGGGCCAGCGGCACCGACGCCGCGGAGGTGTTGGCATGCTGGTCGACCGTCACGACGATCCGGGCGGGATCGAGGCCGAGCTTCCTCGCCGTGGCGTCCAGGATCCTCTTGTTGGCCTGGTGCGGGACGACCCAGTCGACCTCGTCGGCGGTGTGGCCGGCGGCGTCGAGGGTCTCGGTCAGGACCGCGGCCAGGTTGACGACGGCGTGCCGGAAGACCTCCTTGCCCTTCATCCTCAGCTTGCCGATCGTGCCGGTCGTCGAAGCTCCGCCGTCGACGAAGAGCAGGTCGTTGTGGCGGCCGTCGGCGTGGAGCTTGGTCGCAAGGACGCCCGAATCCTGGGCGTCGACCGAATGGAGGAGGATCGCTCCGGCGCCGTCGCCGAACAGGACGCAGGTCGCCCGGTCGTCCCAGTCGAGGATCCGGCTGAACGTCTCGGAGCCGATGACGAGGGCGTAATCGGCCATTCCGCCCTTCAGCATGTTGTCGGCCACCGAGAGGGCGTAGAGGAAGCCGGTGCAGACCGCGGCGACGTCGAAGGCGATGCAATCGTTGATTCCGAGCGCCGTCTGGACCCGGGTCGCGCTGGCCGGAAAGGTCTGGTCGGGGGTGGCGGTGGCAAGGACGATGAGGCCCACCTTCTGAGCCGAGATCCCGGCGGCGGCCAGCGCCTTCTGGGCGGCCTCCGTGGCGAGAGTCGCGGTGGTCTCGCCGTCGGCGGCGATGTGGCGGGCGTGGATGCCGGTGCGCTCGACGATCCATTCATGGCTCGTGTCGACGCGCTCGGCGAGCTCGGCGTTGGTGACGCGCCTGGACGGCAGCGCCGATCCGGTGCCGAGGATGATCGATCGGCGCGTCACTTCGCCGCCGCCTCGACTCGGTGCGCGGCAATGTTGTCCAGGTCTTCGGTGATCTTGCGGGTAATGTCCTCGCGAACCATGCGCGCGGCGACTCGGATCGCGTTGGCGACGCCCTTCTCGTTCGCACCGCCATGGCTCTTCACGACGATGCCGTTCAACCCCAGGAAGACGGCGCCGTTGTGATTGTTCGGATCGAGATGGTGCTTGATCAGCTTGGTGACCGGCCGAGAGATGACGAAGCCGAGCTTGGCCCTCAAGGAACTCGCGAAAGCCTGGCGCAGGAGGTCCGTCACGAAGCGGGCGGTGCCTTCGAGGGACTTGAGCGCGATATTGCCCGAAAAGCCGTCCGTCACGACGACGTCGACGTCTCCGCGCGAGATCTTGTCGCCTTCGATATAGCCTTCGAAACGCATGCCGAGATAATCCGCATCGCGCAGGATCGAAGCCGCCTCCTTCAAATCGTCGGTTCCCTTCATCTCCTCGGTGCCGATGTTGAGAAGCTGGAGGCGTGGCTTTTCGAGGTCGAAGACGACCCGGGAATAGGCGGCGCCCATGACTGCGAACTGGACGAGGTTCCTCGCATCCGATTCGGTGTTGGCGCCGAGATCGAGCATGACGAGGTCGTTCTTGCCCAGCGTGGGAAGCAG
>DASVSP010000075.1:0-22301 GCA_036388065.1 Allosphingosinicella sp. | reverse complement strand
GGCCGCCAATCACCCTCCAATGAACAGCCGGAGCAGCCACTCGACCGGGGGCCGCACAACCCGCTCGACGATATTCGCCTGCGGCACCAGCAACGGCAGGATCAGCAGGAGGAAGATGAGCAGCGGGAAGCCGAACCGCGCCAGCTTCGAATAATGGTGCGCCAGCCGGCGCGGCAGGAGCCCCTCGACGACATGGCCGCCGTCGAAGGGCGGGATCGGGAGCAGGTTGAAGACGGCGAGGAAGAGGTTGATCGCGATGAAATTGAACAGGTTCATCAGCAAGAATAGCTCGCCCGGCCCGGACGCCGGACCCTCCGGCCTCACCAGCGCCAGCACGATGCCCGCCAGCATCGCGAGCAGCAGGTTCATGCCCGGCCCGGCGAGGGCCACGAGCATCATGTGCAGACGCGGGTTTCGCATCCTGTGCGCCACCACCGGAACCGGCTTGGCCCAGCCGAACACCGGCGCTCCGCTCACCGCCAGGACGAGCGGAAGGACGACCGTTCCGATCGGATCGACGTGACGCACCGGGTTGAGGCTGAGCCGGCCGAGGTCCCGTGCGGTGGGATCGCCGAAGGCGTTCGCGACCCAGCCGTGCGATATCTCGTGAAGGACGATCGCGACGATCAGCGGGATCAGCCAGGTCGCGACCTGGAAGACGATATTGTCAGGACCCACCGGCCGCCCTCCATTCGTCGGCAAGGATCGAGAAGAGTACGGTGTCGCGGACGTGCCCGGTCCAGGTGATCCGGTCCTGCCGCAGGACGCCTTCGCGCACCCCGCCGATCTTGGCCATCGCCGCCTGCGACCGGCCGTTGCGCGAATCGACCCGGAACTCCACCCGACGGAAGCCGCAGCCGAAGGCGCGCTCCAGCATCAGGTCCTTCACCCGCCGGTTGAAGCCCGTGCCGCGAAGCTTGGGCACATAATAAGTGTTGCCGATCTCAAGCACTTGGCGATCGGGGTCGATGCCGAGATAGCAGCTCATCCCGGCCAGCTCCCCGTCGAGGAAGATCGAGAAGCCGCGCCAGTTCGGGCGCGAGCGGATCAGGTCGAAGGCCGAGTCGAAATGGTCCGGATCGTAGGAGGTCGCGTAGATGGACCAGATGTCTAGGTCCTGCGCGCAGGCGGCTTTCAGAGCCTCGCGATGCGCTTCGGCCATCGGCTCCAGCGTGAGATCGCCGTCGCGCATAGGTGCACTCAAGGCGGAGAGATCGACGCAGCGCGTCATCGCGGACTTGATCCGGGATCCATGAACACCGTTGTACGACAACCCGCACCGTCCGTGTTCATGGATTGACCTTCGGTCGTCTTCGGCTCCGGCATTCGCCGGAATGACGGTGGTGGAATGCCGGTCACTGAAGGCCGCTCACGATATCTTCGGGATCGAAAATCAGTCCGTTGCCGACCTCCTGGATCGTCGGCGCACGCCGGTTGCGCAGGGTCTTCCAGCGCACCTTCTCCCGGTCCCTCCCGATATTGCCCGTGCTGATCTTCGCCCGTCCGGTCGGATAGTTGATGCTGATCCGGGTCATGGCGCCGGTGTTGCGCTTTACGTTCGAACGGTCGAACCCAATCAGCCTCAGCGCCCCGTTCCGCCAGCGCCATTTGAACGTCGTCGAGCCCATATCCCAACCGCCGGCACTCATCATCCGCTCGAAATCGAGGCGAAGCGCGCCTCGTTCGATCGACATGGCTGTAAGCCCGTCGAGCTGGCACGAATTCTCGCGGCGCGGGATCAGGGCGTGGTTCTCGACGGCGACCCGGTAGCCGCCGCCCGGCTTCGCCAGCAGGATGGCGAGGATCGACGGATTGGTGTCGAGCTCCTCGCCGCACATCTCCGTCGGGATGACGTTAGCGCGATCCCGAGACCGCAGGACGAGAGCGAGGTCGGCCTTCGAGTCGCCGTTGAGGTCGCCGTTCGCCCGGGTCTCGACGCTCCAGCCCCTTGGAACGAAACCCTCCGCCGTGGCGGCCTCGCCCGGAAGCGGCGGATAGGAGACCCGCGGGAGACCCTGGGCGGAGGCGCGGGAGGCCAGCAAGGCGAGCAGCGCCAGTGCTGTGCCGACTGGAACGCTACTACGGGGTCTCGCCATTCAGCAGCCTGCCTTTTTATCCCGCTCCCGCTTTTTGCGGGAGAGGAGGGGGCCCAAGCCGAAGGCTTGGGAGGGCAGGGTCTGTACGCCAAACTCAGCAAGACCCTCTCCGCCCACCGCTTCGCGGTGGGCCCCTCCTCTCCCGCAAAAGCGGGAGAGGGGCTGTGAGTCGACCGCCCTAATGCTCGTCCCCGCCCAGATCCTGCGCCACCTTCGGCGCTCGAAGCAGCTTGTCGATATGGCTTCCTTCGTCGAAGCTTTCGTCGAGCAGGAATTTCAGCTTCGCTGCATATTTGGTGTTCACCCGCCGGGCGACCTCGCTCTGCAGATAGGCGGTGTTGGTCCGAAGCGCCTTGAGAACGCCCTGGGCGTTCGCACCGAGCAGCGGGATGACGAACGCCGTCGCGTGGCGAAGGTCCGGGGACATCCGCACCTCGGTCACGGAGACGAGATGGCTCGCAAGCGTCTCATCATGCACGTCGCCGCGCATCAATATGTCGGACAGCGCATGGCGCACCTGCTCGCCAACCCTGAGAAGTCGGACGGAGCGGCCCTCGGTGGATTCGGTGTGTTTCATTTACTCGTCACCGCGGCGAAAGCCGGGGCCTCAGGTCGGAAAGTCACGGCACGTCTCCACGAGGTCCCGGCTTTCGCCGGGATGACGCGGTCCCTTGCGATCACAAAGTCCTGGCACGCTCCTCGACCTCGAAGACTTCGAGATGGTCGCCCGGCTTGATGTCGTTCGTGTCGGCGAGGAGGACTCCGCATTCCATGCCCGCACGCACCTCGGCGACGTCGTCCTTGAACCGGCGAAGCGACGAGATGGTCGTCTTGGAGACGATGACGTCTTCGCGGGTAAGGCGCGCGTGCACCCCCTTCCGGATGACGCCTTCGACGACCAGCAGGCCCGCGGCCTTGTCCTTCTTGCCGGCCGGGAAGACCTCCTTGACCTCGGCGCGGCCCATGACCGTCTCGATGATCTCGGGGCCGAGCTCGCCGGCCATCGCCTGCTTCACCCAGTCGGTGAGGTGGTAGATGACGTCGTAATAGCGGAACTCGACCTTGTTGCGCTCGGCCGTTTCCCGGGCCTTGGCGTTGGGACGGACGTTGAAGCCGATGATCGGGGCACCCGACGCGTTCGCCAGGATGACGTCGCTCTCGGTGATTGCGCCCACTCCGGCATGCAGGATCCGGGCCTTGATGTCCTCCGTGGAGATTCGGTTGATGGCGCTCGCGATCGCTTCCACCGAGCCCTGGACGTCGCCCTTGACGACCAGCGGGAACTCGATCGCCTGGTTGGCCTTGGAGGCGAACATGTTCTCGAGGTTGACCGGACTCGACGTCGTACGCTTCTTGTCGAGCACGCTCTGCCGATAGGCGGCGACCTCGCGGGCGCGGGCCTCGTTCTCGACGACGGTGAGCGTGTCGCCCGCGGACGGAACGCCCGACAGACCGAGCACCTCGACGGGCACGGACGGTCCGGCTTCCTTCACCTGCTTGCCCTTGTCGTCGATCATCGCCCGAACCTTGCCCGGGACGGCTCCGACCACGAAGATGTCGCCGACCCTCAAGGTGCCGCGCTGGACCAGCACGGTCGCGAGCGGGCCCCGGCCCTTGTCGAGCTTGGCCTCGACCACCGCCCCTTCGGCGGAGCGGTCCGGATTAGCTTTCAGCTCGAGCAATTCGGCCTGCAGCGAGATGGCTTCGAGCAGTCCGTCGAGATTGGTCTTCTTGAGGGCCGAGACTTCGACGTCCTGAACCTCGCCGCCCATGTCCTCGACCAGGATCTCGTGCTGGAGCAGCTCCTCGCGCACCTTCTGCGCATTGGCGCCCGGCTTGTCGATCTTGTTGATCGCGACGATCATCGGGACGCCGGCAGCCTTGGTGTGGTTGATCGCCTCCACCGTCTGCGGCTTCAGGCCGTCGTCGGCCGCGACCACCAGGATGACGATGTCGGTGACGTTGGCGCCGCGCTGGCGCATCTCGGTGAAGGCTTCGTGGCCCGGAGTGTCGAGGAAGGTGATCTTCGACTTGTCGGGCAGGGAGACCTGGTAGGCGCCGATATGCTGGGTGATCCCGCCCGCCTCGCCGGAGACGACGTTGGCGCCGCGGATCGCGTCGAGAAGGCTGGTCTTGCCGTGATCGACATGGCCCATGATGGTCACCACCGGCGGACGCGACTGTAGCGTTTCCTCGGCGTCGACGTCGGTCTCCGTCTGGATGTCGGCGTCGCTTTCGCTGACTCGCACCATCCGGTGGCCGAACTCCTCGATGAGGAGCTCGGCGGTGTCCTGGTCGATCGTCTCGGTGATGGTGACCGGAGTGCCCATCTTGAACAGCGCCTTCACGAGGTCGGCGCCGCGCTCGGCCATTCGGTTGGCGAGCTCCTGGACGGTGATCGCCTCGGGGACGATGACGTCGCGGACCTGCTTGGCGGACGGACCCGACTGCTGGTGGGCCCGCTTCTCCTTCTCGCGCGAGCGACGAAGGGCGGCGAGGCTCCGGGCGCGGCTGTCGTCCTCGCCGGAAAGGGCGCGGGTGACGGTGAGCTTGCCGGCGTGGCGGCGGTCGTCCCGGCCTCGGACCGGGCGGGCCGGCGGCTTGGGCGCCGGGGCATGGCCCTTGGGACGGGCGTGGGCCGGGCGGCGGTCCTCGTCCTCGTCGGCGACGGGTGCCGCAGGAGCCGATTCCGCGGGCGGAGCGGGCTCGGCAGGGCGGCGCGCCTCTTCCTCGGCGGCGAGGCGGGCCTGCTCGACCCTTTCCTCCTCGGCGCGCTTATTCTCCTCGGCGCGGCGCTTCTCGTCCTCGGTTGCCTGCAGCGCCTGCCTGTCCTCGCGGCGACGCGCTTCCTCGAGCTGGGAGAGCCTGGCTTCCTCGGCCTCGCGAAGAAGCCTGTCCTGAAGCTCGCGGCGGGTACTGGCGTCGACGGGCCGCTGCGGCGGAGCCGGACGGGGCGGAGGCGGCGGGGCGGCGACCGGAGCGGCCGGCTTGGGCGCTTCAGGAACGGGCGCGGGCGCGGCGGCTTCCTGGGCCGACTGGGGCCCGAGAATCCGGCGCTTCTTCACCTCGACCACGACCGTGTTCGAACGGCCGTGGCTGAAGCTCTGCTTGACCTTGCCGGTCTCGACTGTGCGCTTCAGCCCCAGAGGGGCGCGCGGGCCAAGCGTCGGCTTATCTGTCGTCTCGCTCATTATATTCCTTCGCTCACATTCCCAGCCGACGCGTCCGGAGTGCCCGTCTCAACGGCGCTTACCCCAGCCTCGGATCCGATAAAAGCGCGCCAGCGCCCGAGCGCATGCTCGACACGCGCGGCGGCAGCACGATCAATTATTGCGATATGTACCACATTCTGGCGCCCGAGCGCCAATGACAATATGGCCCTTTCGGCTGGAATCACCAGACCTTGGGGCCGGCCTTCGCCGACTCGCCACGCCTGGTCCAGCTTACGGTTGCCGTCCTCGCCCGCATCGGAGGCGTGGAGGAGGAGGTGGACGTCTCCCTTGCGGGCGGCATTCTCGATTCGCTCGGAGCCGGTGAGCAGCGTTCCCGACCGGGCTTCGAGGCCGAGCCGGTCCAGCGCCGTCTGACGCAACGCCGACTCGATCCGCTCGCCCAAATCCTCGGGTATCGAGAGCGCAGCGCCCTTGAAGGCCCGGGCGAGGGCGCCGCGAAGCCGGCCCTTGGCTCGGGCGGTTTCAAGAGTCTCGCGATCGACCCCGATCCACGCGCCGCGCCCGGGGGCCTTGGCTCGAACGTCGGGAAGCACCTCTCCCTCGGGAGAAAGGGCGAGCCGGATCAGCTCGTTGCGCTCGCCATGCTCTCCGGACAGAATGCACTTCCGCTCGGGCACATGCGAGCCCCTCCCCTTCAGGGGAGGGGTTGGGGTGGGGGAGGTCATTCCAGGCGAGGTCTCGTCGACGTGGAACGAATCGACAGCCCCCACCCCCAGCCCCTCCCCTGAAGGGGAAGGGCTTTTTCCCTTTAACCGCTCACCGGTATCATTGGGAGGTTTCCGCAACAGCGTCCTCCCCTTCATCCTCGAACCAGTGCGCCCGGGCGGCCATGATGATCTCGTTGCCCTGCTCGTCGCTGAGGCCGTAATCGGCGAGGATCCCCCCCTTGTCCTCGCTCCTATTGCTCTCGCGCTGGCGGCGCTGCTCGGGGCGCTTCTTCTGGACCAGCTCGTCGGTGGCGAGGTCGGCGAGGTCGTCGAGGGTCTTGATGCCGGCCTTGCCCAGGGTCACCAGCATCGCCTCGGTGAGATAGGGCATCTCGGCCAGCTCGTCCGACACGCCCATGGCCCGGCGCTCTTCGCGCGACGCTTCCTCGCGCCGCTCGAGCGCCTCGGCGGCTCGGCTCTGGAGCTCGGTGGCGAGATCGTCGTCGAAGCCCTCGATCGAAGCGAGCTCGTCGAGCTGGACATAGGCCACTTCCTCGAGCGCCCCGAAGCCTTCGGCGACGAGCAGCTGGGCGAGGGTCTCGTCGACGTCCAGTTCCTTCTGGAACAGCTCGGAGCGCTCGATGAATTCGCGCTGGCGCTTCTCGCTGGCGTCGGCCTCGGTCATGATGTCGATCGCCGAGCCGGTCAGCTGCGAGGCGAGGCGCACGTTCTGGCCGCGGCGGCCGATGGCCAGGCTGAGCTGGTCGTCGGGGACCACGACCTCGATCCGGCTTTCCTCCTCGTCGATCACGACTCGGCTGACCGTCGCCGGCTGAAGGCCGTTGACGACGAAAGTTGCGAGGTCTTCGGACCAGGGGATGATGTCGATCTTCTCGCCCTGGAGCTCCTGGACGACCGCCTGGACCCGGCTGCCCTTCATTCCGACGCAGGCTCCGACCGGGTCGATCGAGCTGTCGTAGCTGATCACTCCGATCTTGGCCCGGCTGCCCGGATCGCGCGCCGCCGCCTTGATCTCGATGATCCCGTCGTAGATTTCGGGGACTTCCTGGGCGAAGAGCTTCTTCATGAAATCCGGATGCGCCCGCGACAGGAATATCTGCGGGCCCCTATTCTCGCGGCGGACCGAAAGGATCAGCGAGCGCACCCGGTCGCCGACCCGGACGACCTCGCGCGGGATCTGCTGGTCGCGGCGGATGACCCCCTCGGCCCGGCCGAGGTCGACGACGACGTGGCCGAACTCGACCCGCTTCACCACTCCGGTGATGATCTCGCCGGCCCGCTCCTTGAACTCCTCATACTGGCGCTCGCGCTCGGCGTCGCGGACCTTCTGGAAGATGACCTGCTTGGCGGCCTGGGCCGCGATCCGGCCGAACTCGATGGGGGGAAGCGGATCGACGATATAGTCGCCGACCACGGCGCCGGGCTGAAGCTTCTGGGAGTCCTCGAGGCTGACCTGCTTGAAATAATCGTCCACCGCCTCGACCACTTCGACCACCCGCCACAGGCGAAGGTCGCCCGAGACCGGATCGAGCTTGGCGCGGATGTCGTTCTCGGCGCCGTAGCGGGCGCGGGCGGCGCGCTGGATCGCGTCCTCCATCGCCTCGATGACGATCGCCTTGTCGATCAGCTTCTCGCGGGCGACCGCGTCGGCGATGGCGAGCAGCTCGGCCTTGTTGGCGGAAACGGCGCCGGGAGCGCCCGGGGCGGTGGTGGCCATGGTCAGTCTTCCTCTGTTTCTTCTGTTTCTTCGATCGGTTCGATTTCGTCGGCGCCTTCCGCGCTGAGCGGAGCCGTCGCCTTGATGAGCCTGTCGGTCATGACGAGCTTGGCCGACTGGATCGCCGCGAACGGCAACACCGTGGGTCCGAGCCCCTGCACGTCGACGAGCACCGAGTCTCCTTCAGTTCCGGAAAGCGCGCCGCTGAACACCTTCCGGCCGTCCAGCTTCTCGGCGAGCACGATCCGTGCCTCGTGCCCCTTCCAGTCGTCATAATCCTTGAGCCGGGTGAGGGGCCGGTCGATTCCGGGCGAGCTCACTTCGAGCCTGTAGGCATGCGGGATCGGGTCCCGGCCCTCGGCCTCCTCCCGATCGAGCAGCTCCGACAATTTCCGGGACAGCCGAGCGCAATCGTCGAGCGTCAGCTGCCTCGTCTCGGGCCGCTCCGCCATCACCTGCAAGGTAGGATCGCCGGTGCCGCCGATCATCTTCACGCGCACCAGGGCAAGTCCCTCGGCCTGCGCCACCGGCTCGATCAATCGGGTCACTTCGGCAAGGTCCGCCACACGCTCTCCAAAATTGGTCCGCTCATCCTGAGTAGCCGGGTGAGCCTGTCGAACCGGCGTATCGAAGGACCCGCCGGCCCCGTCCCCGGGACCAGCCTCAACGTCTAACGATGTCGAGGAAGGTGAAGCGCATATAGGCGCAGGCGGCGCGCGGGGCAAGCGGATTAGCGTCGGAATCCCGCCGGCCCGCGGCCGACTAGGTCATCGGAAAACAGGCGTCGGGCCGGATCGTGACGAAAGATGAGACGTGATCCTTGGCGGTCATGTATTTCGGCGCGGCCCACATCGTGGCTATTCCGGTGTCGCGCGATTCCAATCGAAAGACGCTGACATTGTTGGGCAGCCGCGAGCCATGATCGTTCCAGACGAAGTTGCTGATCGGCGGAGTGGCAGGCCTGTACGGCGGATTGTACAGGTCTACGGTCAGATCGGAGCGGACGCACATCAGCCCCGGAACAATCAGCTTCGTCAGGTCCTGGCCAGTCCGCGCCGTCGCCCCGACAAATCCGCAAGCCACATATCCATCCGGCGCGACCGGCTGGCAGATAACTTTTACTTCGTTCAAAGGCGGCGGCAAAGGAAAAGGCGACGGGGAAGGATAAAACCAGATCGGCTCCAGCCTCACCGGCGGCTTCAGGGCCGGCTTCGCCGGGTCGTCGTCAACGACGGCGTGGATATAGGCGGTGCTGGCGTCGATGGGCTCGTTATAGCCGCCTACTGGGTAGTCCCCAAGGAATCCGAACGGCGCAAGATACGGACGCCATATCGTCAAGTCGAGCTTCGCCCGGCTGCCTTGATCATTCCAGACCTTGGTGAATTTGTTCGTGTAGGCCAGGCCGAAGCGGGGATAGTCCATCGAAACCTCCAAAGGCTGGCATATCGAAGAGCCGGCAGGATATTGTCAATCGGCCGGCCGGCTTGTCTCCTTCCCGTCCGGCTCCTGGGAAACCAGCTCCGTCTTCAGCGGCGAGAGGATCCACAACGTCAGTAGAGTGATGAGAGACAGGACCACGGCGACATCGTAGCTTCCAAGCCCGACCGACGTCCCCATCGCTCCGGTCGCCCACAGGCTCGCCGCGGTCGCCGTGCCCTTGACGCTGTCCTTGAGCCTGAGGATCGCTCCGCCGCCGATGAAGCCCATGCCGGTGATGATCCCCTCGATGATCCGGGCCATCGCCTCGGGCTCTCCGACGGTCAGCGATTCCGCCGCCTGGACGAAGCCGCAGGCCGCGACCGCGACCAGGGGAAAGGTGCGAAGGCCGGCGCTTCGCTCCTCCTTCTCCCGGTTCCAGCCGACCGGCAGCGCGAGCAGATACGCGGCGGCCATGGCGACGATGTGCGGAACGATGTTGAAGGGGTTCGAGCCGAATATCTCATTCATTCGGCTTCTTTGTCACAAATCCGTAACAATGGGATAGCGTTGAACGTCATCCCGGCGGAAGCCGGGATCTCGGGGAGACCCGCCGAGACTTTCCGATCCGAGGTCCCCGCTTTCGTCGGATGACGGGAGGAACAAGGGCCGGGGCGCCAACGCCCCGGCCCTCTCGCCATTAACGCGAGCGGTCGCGCTCGAAGTCGGCCTTCTCCGAGTCGGAGCCCGCCGTGCGGCCTTCGCCGCTTCCAAAGCTTCCGAAGGCGGAGCGGTCGGTGGCGCCTTCCTCGACGTCGACCTCGGTGTGGCGAACGGTGTCGCGCACCTGCTCGACATGCTCCTCGGCGGTCTTGCGGACGACAAGCTCTTCGCGGACGTTCGCGACCTTCTGGACGACCGCCTCTTCCGAAGTCTCGCGCATCTCGATCTCGCGATCCTGCAGGAGATCTTCGGTGTTCTGGGTCGACTGAAGGCCTTGCTGCTGCGCCTGCTCGACCGGTCGGCGCTCGACCGAGACATGCTCTTCGCGAAGAGTCACCTGCTCCTCGACCGGAGTCTCGCGCACATAGGAGCGGACCCGGGCTCCGCCTCGGGTCACCTCGCGCTTGCCGACGCGCAGTTCCTCTTCGACGATCGGGATCCGCTGCTCCTCGACGACATTGCCGACGGCTGCGGCGCCCTGGCCGGTCGAGCTCTGGCCCGTCATCCCCTGGCCGGTCGTGCCCTGACTGGTCGTGCCCTGGCCGGTCGTGCCCTGGCTTGTCATTCCGCCTTCCGAAGACGCCGTGGTGGCGCCGGTAAAGCCCTGCCAGCCTTCGCTCTTCCAGCTCTGCTGCCGCTCTTCGAGGTCGACGCTCGAGGATTCCTCGAGCAGCTGGATGATCCGCTCGTGATCCTCGCCGGTCTCAACTTCCGCGCAAAGCAGGAAGCCGCCGCGGCGAAGGCCCTCGCCGTAAGCGTGGCGGTCGTCGCTGGAGAGATAGAGGTTGTTGAGGGACCGGCCATCGCCGCCGCCTCCCGAATTCTGGTCGATGATCTTCACCCGTTCGACATCGAGGGCCGAGGACAGGCGCTGGCGCGCGGATTCGGCTTCCTGGCGGGTATCGTAGAGGGCGGTGACGGTGCGCGACATAAGCTACTCTCCTTCAGTGTTTCCCCGCTCGTCTCGGTTCGCGGCAGCCGGGCCGCGGCGATTGTCTCATCCTGCGATCCGCCTCAGCGGCCGGGCGATTCCCCAGCGCTCTCAGCCTCGGGCTGCAGTTGTTCGATGTCCACTTCGGTCCGGCGAACGGTTTCGGAAACCCGCTCCGTCCGCTCCTCGACGTCCCTCCGGATCACCAGCTCCTCTCGGACGACCGCCTGCTTCGAGACGACCGCTTCCTCGCGCATCTCGCCGATCTCGATCACCCGCTCCCTCAGAAGGCCGCTTTCGGCGAGCTCGGCTTCGCTGAGGACCCGGCCCTGTCCGGAGTGGCCGGCTTCGGCGGGGGCCGACTCCTGCATGGACGTCGTCACTTTGGCGCCGCCCTTGACCAGCCGGTATTCGCCGACCCGCGTTCCTCCGCCGGAGGGAGACCCGCCTCTTGCCGACTTCCAGGCGCTCCTCGACGAGCGGGATCGCCGCGACCTCTTCAGCTTCTGTCATGGGGTAGGCCTCGATGCTTACATCGACCCGCCCAACTTTCGGCGCGCGCGCTCGTTCCTGCGATTCTTGCATATGCGGCAGATAGTTGCGGCAGCGTGCCGATTGGGGCCCCGCAGCCGCAGATAAAATTCGGAACACGCTCACGCCCTGTCCGTTGCCGCACCGCCCGAACGAACCGGGCCCGTTTCAACAGGAGGAAATCAGATGCGCAATTCGGTACTGAAGCATGCGGCCCTGGCGGCCGCGCTGGCTCTGAGCCCCGCGGCCGCTCTCGCTCAGACGAACGACACCGGCGTCGGAACCGCCGACACCACCTACGCGGCTCCGGTGCAGGAAGAGGAGGACGATTTCCCCTGGGGGCTGCTCGGCCTGCTCGGCCTGGCCGGACTCCTCGGCCTCAAGAAGAAAGAGCGCGACATCCACGTCGACGCCCGCCGCAACCCGTAACATCCTGCCGTAAATCCTCCCCGCGATTTCGCGGGGAGGGGGACCGCACGAAGTGCGGTGGAGGGTTCTTCGGACCGGGCAAGGCCCCTCCACCATGCTTCGCATGGTCCCCCTCCCCTGCAAATGCAGGGGAGGATTTTCTACTTCGCCGCCCAGGGCGCCGGCGGCGGCGCTACCGGCCGGGTCAGATCGAACTCCACACGAAAGAACCGCCCGGGCCGGCGCAGCTCGTAGGCGAATGTTCGGCCGTCCGCTTCGATCGCCCAGACGTTCGACGCCGAAGCCGGAAGGGTTTCGCGGACGAACAGCGCCTTCGAGTAATCGTCGGCCGGGAATTCCTGCCGCTGCGCGGTCCCCTCCCCCACCGTAGCGCCGCCATATTGGGTCAGCTCGTCCTCGCTCCCGTCGGAATGGCGATGGTCGTGCTTGAGGCGGAGCCCGGTCCCGGTGCGGGTGACCACCCAGGTCCTCGAACGATCCTCGCCGACGTGGAAGGGGATCCGGATCTCGTCGGCGGTGCAGCCGCTTACATGCATCGCCAACGGCTTGCCGGCGAAGGCGGAGTCGGCCTCGACGGCCGAGCTCGCGATCCGGCCTTCGAAAGCCTTGCCGCACAGCGAGGCGAGGGCGCCGAAGAACCGGTCCCGCGGCGAGTCGACGGCGGCCGGGGTCGCGCAGCCCGCGAGCGCGGCGGGAAGAAGCAGTGCTGCGATCCTCATCCGCACCGGCTAGGCGCAATCCCCGCGCCGCGCCAGCGCGTCCGGAATCATACTTTGATGGAAACCCGAAAGCCGGGACCTCAGAACGAGAAGCCTCGACGGGTCTCTCCGAGGTCCCGGCATTCGCCGGGATGACGACCTGAAGGGGCCATTGCGGGGCGACCGCGCGACCGGCTAGGGCGAAGCCAACCTAGGGAGACGACCATGCGCAGCCTCATTCCACTCCTACTCCTCGCCGCCTGCAGCGCCGGGGGCGAAGCGGCCGAGAGCAGTGCCGAGTCGGCGGACCAGGGCTCGAGGGGCCGGCCCTTCCAGGCCCGCCCGGTCGCGACCTTCAACGAACCCTGGGCGATGGCCTTCCTTCCCGGCCCGGGTCCCCGGGCGCTGATCACCGAGCGGAGCGGCAAGCTCAAATTACTGTGGAACGACACTGGCCGGGTCGGCGACGTCGCCGGAGTCCCGAAGGTCGATTATGGCGGCCAGGGCGGCTTGGGCGACGTCGTCCTCCACCCCGGCTTCGCCCAGAACCGGCTGGTCTATCTGAGCTGGGTCGAACCGGGCCAAGGCGGCAATCGCGGCGCCGTCGTCGGCCGTGCGCGCTTCGTCGAGGACTCGAACCGCCCCAGGCTCGAAGGCCTTCAGGTCATCTACCGGCAGAGCCCGAAGCTGGGCGGCAAAGGCCATTACGGCCACCGGATCGCCTTCGGCCCGGACGCAAAGCTCTACATCTCCAACGGCGACCGCCAGGAATTCACCCCTGCCCAGGACATGAGCGGCAATCTCGGGAAGATCGTCCGGCTGAACGACGACGGCACCGTTCCGGCCGACAATCCGTTCGCGAGCCGGGGCGGAGTCGCCGCCCAGATCTGGTCGCTCGGCCACCGCAACCCGCTCGGCATCGCCTTCGACGGCTCGGGCCGCCTGTGGGACATCGAGATGGGCCCGAAGGGCGGCGACGAGCTGAACCTGGTCGGGCGCGGCAAGAATTACGGCTATCCGATCGTCTCCAACGGCGACCATTATGACGGCAAGGACATTCCCGACCATCGCACCCGCCCCGAATTCGAGGCGCCCAAGGTGTCCTGGACCCCGGTCATCTCGCCCGGCAACATGATCTTCTATTCGGGCTCGGCCTTCCCCGGCTGGCGCGGCGACGCTCTCGTCGCGGGCCTTTCGAGCAAGGCTCTGGTCCGCGTCGACGTCGAGGGAACGAACGCTCGCGAAGCCGAGCGCTGGGACATGGGCAAGCGAATCCGCGAGGTCGAGCAGGGGCCAGACGGCTCGGTCTACCTGCTCGAGGACGGCGAGGGCGGCCGGCTGCTCAAGCTCATGCCGGCGAGGTAGCGCCGACCGTCCCGCCGTACCACCGTCGTTGCGAGGAGCGAAGCGACGAAGCAATCCAGCGGGCCTCGAAGGCCGCGCTGGATTGCTTCGCTTCGCTCGCAATGACGGTGAGGATTGGCTAGCGGCGCACGCGCCAGCCGGAGTCGGCGCCTTCGGCTACACCCGCCGGTAGCGGAAGTACCAGACCTCGTGGCCCTTGCGCCGCGCCTTTGCCTCGTAGCGGGTCTCCGGCCAGCCGCCGGGGCGCACGAGGAAATCCTTCGCACCCTGCGCAAGCCATTCGAAGTCGCGGCGGCCGTTCATGACCATCATCGACCAGCGGCAATAGGTCGGATCGTCGGTGCCCAGGCGGAACTCGCCGCCGGGCTTCAGCTTGGCCGCGATGAGGTCGAGCGGCCCGGGATTGACCATCCGCCGCTTGGCGTGCCGCGCCTTGGGCCAAGGATCGGGGTGGAGCAGGTAGACCATGGTCAAGGCCCCGTCCGGAACCCGCTCGAGCACTTCCAGTGCATCGCCCATATGGAGCCGGATATTGGCGAGCCGCCCGTCGCGAATATGCTGGAGCGCTCCGACCACTCCGTTGAGGAAGGGCTCGGCGCCGATGAAGCCGTGGTCGGGAAGCAGGTCCGCCCGGTAAGCGAGATGCTCGCCCGAGCCGAACCCGATCTCGAAATGAAGCGGCCGCGAGTCGCCGAACAGCGCCTCGGAGGTGACCGGCCCCTCCTCCGGAACGCTCACCGCCGGAAGCAGCCGCTCGAGCAGAGCCTCCTGCCCGCCGCGCAATTTGTGCCCGGAGCGGCGGCCGTAGAGCCGGCGGATGGTACTGGGATCGTTCACCTGGCGGCCCTTATCCTCCCGGCATGAGATACGCCATCGCCGCCGCCGCTTTGTGCCTGTCCGCGCCCGCCGCGGCGACCGGCGGCTTCCTGTGCGCGCCCACCGGCGGCGAGGAACCGGCGATCAGCCTCGTCATCGGCCACGGCATCCCCGGCGGAGTCGTCGGCGCCGCCGTCAAGGAAGGCGGCCGCTGGCGTTCCACCATGAAGCCTGGGGAAGGTCTCGTCCTGGACCAGTGGTGGATCGACCGCGAGCGGACCTGGGTGGACCTCGTCAATCGGGAGACCGGCGCCCCCGAAGCGCAGCTGCGGGTCCGGAACGAGGGCTATGGCGGCACCGGAACCCTCGTCCGCAAGGGCCGCACCCATCAAGTGCGGTGCAGGCAGGACTAGCGGCGGGCCGCATTCCGTCATCCCGGACTTGATCCGGGATCCATGAACAGGGCAGCACGAATCCGGTCGCCGTCTGCGTTCATGGATTCCGGCCTTCGCCGGAGTGACGGGCGGCCTGTCGCCGAAGCCTTACAGCGCCGCCTTGAGCTTCTCCGCCAGGTCGGTCTTCTCCCAGGGGAAGAAGTCGCCGTCGGCCTTGCGGCCGAAATGGCCGTAGGCGGCGGTCTTCTGGTAGATCGGCTTGTTGAGGCCGAGATGGGTGCGGATCGCGCGCGGGGTGAGGCCGCCCAGCTCCTGGATCGACATGATCGCCCGCTCGATCGCGGAATCATCGCCGCCGGTCCCGGTGCCGTGCGTGTCGACGTAGAGCGACAGGGGCGCCGACACTCCGATCGCGTAGGCGAGCTGGATCGTGCAACGGCGGGCGAGCCCGGCGGCGACGATGTTCTTGGCGAGATAGCGGGCGATGTACGCCGCCGAGCGGTCGACCTTGGTCGGGTCCTTGCCGGAGAATGCGCCCCCGCCGTGCGGAGCGGCTCCGCCATAGGTGTCGACGATGATCTTGCGGCCGGTGAGGCCCGCGTCGCCGTCCGGCCCGCCGATCTCGAAGCTTCCCGTCGGGTTGATGTGATAGACGGTCTCGTCGGAGAGCAACTGCGCCGGAAGCACGTCGGCGACGACACGGCGGACGTAGGATTTCAGCTCCGCCTCCTTCTCCCCCTGGTCGTAGCCCTTGCCGTGCTGGGTGGAGACGACGATCGCGGTGGCCGCGGCGGGCTCGCCATTCTCGAAGCGGAGGGTCACCTGGCTCTTTGCGTCGGGCTCGAGGAAGGGCGCCGCGCCTGAATGGCGGTCGGCGGCCATGCGCTCGAGGATCTTGTGGCTGTAATAGAGGGTGGCCGGCATCAGGTCGGGAGTCTCGTCGCAGGCGAAGCCGAACATGATGCCCTGGTCGCCCGCGCCCTCGTCCTTGTTGCCCGTGGCGTCGACGCCCTGGGCGATGTGGGCGGATTGGGGATGGAGGTTGTTCGAGAAGTGAAGCGTCTCCCAGTGGAAGCCCTCCTGCTCGTAGCCGATGCTCTTCACCGTCGAGCGCACGACGGCCTCGATCTCGTCCTGGACTCCGGGCGCCCAATTGCCTTCCTCGTCCATGATGCCACGGCCGCGAATCTCCCCGGCGAGCACCACCTTCTGGGTCGTCGTCAGGGTCTCGCAGGCGACCCGCGCCTCCGGGTCCTTGGCGAGGAAAAGGTCGACGACGGCGTCGGAAATCTGGTCGGACACCTTGTCGGGATGGCCTTCCGACACGGATTCGGACGTGAAGAGATAATTGCTGCGCATCGGGAGAACCGGCCTTCCTGATCTTGCGAGGGGAGAGAAGGATATAAAGATATCCTTATATGCGCGCTCCCTAGCCGTCTTTGCGCCGCCCTGCAATGCGGTGCGCGACCATCGCCAGGCCGACCAGGAGAAGCGAGAAGAGCAGCGGCAGGATGTTCCCCAGCCGGGCGAAGGGCGTCGCCGGCCTCGGCGCCGGAAGCCGGGTGTCGATGACCCCCGCCGTCCGCCAGGGCAGGCTTCGCAGGAGCCGGCCGTCGGAGTCGATCACTGCGGAGATTCCGGTCGGAGTCGCTCGAAGCACGGGCAGCCCCTCCTCGATCGCTCGAAGCCGCGCCTGGGCGAGATGCTGCGGCGGTCCCCAGGCGCCGAACCAGGCGTCGTTCGAGGGATTGAACAGGAAGGCCGGCCGGTTCCTTCGGTCGACGACCTGGCCGGAGAAGATGATCTCGTAGCACAGCTGGAAGCCGGCTTTGCCGACGACGGGCAGGACGATCGTCCTCGCACCCGGTCCCGGATCGAAGTCGATGTCGCCGGGCGCGAGGCGCGACAGTCCGATCGCGGAGAGGATCGGCCGCATCGGCAGATATTCGCCGTAGGGCACGAGATGCGACTTGTCGTAGCGGGCGAGGATCCTTCCGGACCTGTCGATCGCGAAGACGCTGTTCGTGGCGCTGGTCACGTCGTACCCGTCGGGCGAGCGCCAGGTCACGCCGCCCGTGAGGAGCAGGTCCTTGTCACCGAGCATCGCGGCGACGTCGCGGCGGAGTTCGACCATCTCCATGACGTGGCCGGGATCGCGAAGACCGTTCTCGAGCGGCCTCGTCACGGCCGCTTCCGGCCAGAGAAGCAGGCGCGGCTCGCCGCCGCCCGATTCCGAAAGACGCTGCAGTCGGGCCATGTTCTCCTGCTGGAACCCCTCGCGCCATTTGTCCTGCTGGCCGATATTGGGCTGAACGATCCGAAGCGCGGGGCCGGCGGAGCCGGGCGCGGGGCCGGCCGAAAGGAAACCCGCCAAAGCGAGAATCGCCGACCCGCCCGCGACCGCCGCGGCCGAACGCCACCGCCTCAGCGCGATCAGAAGCAGGACGCCGGCGAGCAACGCGAGGATTCCGGAAAGGCCGTAAGTGCCGACCAATCGGGCGGCGTAGGAGAAAGGGGTCGCCAGGATCGCGACTCCGATCGGGTTCCAGGCGAAGCCGGTGAACAAGGTGGCTCGGAGCCACTCCGTGGCGATCCAGGCGGCGGCGAAGACCAGGACGATGCGAAGGGCGTCGGCCCGTCCCCAGCGCCAGGCGAGGCCGGCCGCGGCGGCGGGAAAGACGGCCAGGTACAGGGAGAGCAGGACCACCGCCAGATAGCCGAGCGAAGCCGGCATCTCCGCCTGGTAGGTGAAGGCGGTGGCGATCCAGTTCAGCCCGAGGATGAAATGACCGACTCCGAACCACCAGCCCCGTGCGAGAGCGGCGCGCAGGCCAGGGGCCTGGCGAATGAGCCAGAGGAGGAATGCGAAGGCAGCCGGCGTCAGAGGCCAGAGCCCGATCGGCTCGAAGCCGCAGGCGGCGACGAGGCCGGCGAGAAAGGAGAGGGCGAGAGGCTTCACGGGCCGTTCCTTCGTCGGAAATCGGCGGATTTACAATCCATCCAGCCGCTGAGTTCGTCGCTGGGACCCGGCCACCGTTCGGCCTGAGCCTGTCGAAGCCCTCTCCTTTCGCGCCTCCATATGAAAGTAAGGGGCTTCGACAGGCTCAGCCCGAACGGAGTGGGTGGCTGAATTCTGCCAATGGCTTTACGAACTCCGCCATGCCCATTCCCCCATTCCACCTCGCCTTCCCGGTCCACGATCTCGATTCGGCCCGCGCCTTCTACGGCGGCCTGCTCGGCTGCCCGGAAGGACGGAGTTCGGCTGAGTGGATAGACTTCGACTTTTTCGGCCATCAGATCGTCGCTCACTTGGACCCAGCGATGAAGGCGGAGCGCCATCACAATCCGGTCGACGGGCACGATGTGCCGGTGCCGCATTTCGGAGCTGTGCTGGGAATGGAGGCCTGGGAGGCGATGGCGGCGAAGCTGAAGTCGGCCGGGACCGGGTTCGTCATCGAGCCGACCGTCCGGTTCAAAGGCGAGGCCGGCGAGCAGGCCACCATGTTCTTCCTCGACCCGTCCGGCAACGCGCTCGAGATCAAGGCGATGGCCGACCCGGAAAATCTGTTCGCGAAGTAGCGCTAAATTCCTCCCCGAGATTTCTCGGGGAGGGGGACCAGGCGCAGCCTGGTGGAGGGGTTCTTCGGGATTCTTCGGGAGTGCCCCTCCACCATGCTTCGCATGGTCCCCCTCCCCTGCAAAGGCAGGGGGGGATTGGGCTAAGCCGCCGCCCTCGCCGCCGCCAGAACCGGCCTTCGGACCGCGGGAAGCAGCGTGCGATAGAGATTGGCCATCTGAGCGGCCATTGCGTCCGGCGTGTAGCGCGCCGCTCGCTCCCGAGCAGCCCGGCCGAGCACGGCGCGCTCGAAATCGTCGCCCACCAGATTGCCGATCGCCCGGGCGAACCCGTCTTCGTCGCGGGGGTCGACGAAGATCGCCACCTCTTCCCACAGCTCCCGGAAGCTCGGGATGTCGGACAGAATGAGCGCGCATCCCGCCGAGGCGGCCTCGAGAACCGCGAGTCCGAACGGCTCGTGCAGGGCCGCGGAGACGAAGACCGGACGCGCCGACAGCCAGCGGCCCAGCTCCTCGTCGCCGAGCGTGCCCAGGCAGTGGATGTTGTCGAACAGGACCTTGGCGCCGTTCGGCCCGGCAAGCGGGCCGGCGGCGCGCACCGGAACTGCGATCCTTGCCGCGGCGGCGTCGATCATCCCGAAATTGGTGCCTTCGTCCCAAAGCCGTCCGGCGGCGAACACGAAATCGTGCGGCACTCCGTTCGGAACCGCGACCGGAGAGCGGCCGTGATGGACGATGCGAGGGGCGGTGTTCAGGCGATAGTGGCGTTTCACCGACGCGGCGAAGGCGGAAGTCGGGGCCACCACGGCGCCGGCCGAGCGAAGTCCCCGGGCGACAAGCTCGGTGCGCCAGGCGAACGCGTCGGGCAGGCTGCCGCCTTCCACGGCTTCCCAACGGCTTGCGATGCAGCTGTGGACGACGGCCACCACCGGCCGGCCGAAATCGGCGAGAGCCCCCAAAGCGGGCGTATTGAGCTGGACGATGTCGGCCTCGGTCCGGGCGGCGGCGGCGGCGATCGCCGCGGCCGTCCGAGCCATCGAGGCTTCCGTTCCGCCGGCGCCGTCAAGGGCGGGCCCGGCCTCGACGAGCCCCAGGCCCGGAATCGCGGCCGCGGCCTTCAACTGCTCGGGAGCAGGCGCCGCGCCGGTAAGCGCCAGAACCGTCTCATGCCCGAGGCGGTAGAGGCCCCGCGCCAGATCGAGGCTGTACTGCCAGGTGCCGTCGACCGGATCGGCGGTGATGAGGATGCGCAGCGAAGGCTTCATCTTCGCCCGTTCCGCCGGGCGGAGGCCGCAATGCCGGTCGCGTTCAAAAGGCGTTTGTGCAACCCTTTGTCTTTCCAGTTTGTCGCAAGGCCGTACGGAAGGCCTGAGAGCGTGTTCGGAATCGAGGAAGTTTCCGTGATTGCTTGCGCGGTTTTCGGGAAGGGTCTTCGGGACGCGGACGGGGCTGACGGCGCTGCACCGGGCCTGTTCGCTAAAACCGCCCGGCGCGGGGCATTGTTCCAGCGGCGGGTGCGGAAAAGGGGCCACACCGTCATGCGCTTAGCGCCGCCCGGGCGAACGCCAAGCTTGCACTCCGCGCTCCGGCGGGGCAGAGCCCTGAGCATGTGCCCATTTAGCGGCTCCACGCGTTTGGAGGCCGCCGCAGGACCTTTGAGGTGAATGTGAAAATCTGTTTGAACCGCGCCCGTCCGGAGCGCGCCCGATGAGCCTTCATGACCCCAAGGCGATCAATATCGCCGTCATCGGCGTCGGCAATTGCGCCAGCTCGCTGGTCCAGGGGCTCGCCCACTACCAGAATGGCGGTGCCAACGACCAGATCGGTCTGATGCACTGGGATCTGGGCGGCTACCGGCCCAAGGACATCAAGCTCGTCGCCGCCTGGGACATCGACCGCCGCAAGGTCGGAAAGGACGTCGCCGCGGCGATATTCGAGAAGCCCAACTGCACCCTCGTGTTCTGCGACCATGTCCCCGAAAGCGGAGTCACGGTCGAGATGGGCCGGACTCTGGACGGCTATTCCGAGCATATGGCCGAATGGCCTGACGATCGGACCTTCCTCCCGGCCGACCTTCCGCAGCCGGACAAGGCCGATATCGTCCGGCGGCTGAGGGAGACCGAGACCGACGTCCTGCTCAACTACCTTCCGGTGGGCAGCCAGGAGGCGACCGAATTCTACGCCGAATGCGCGCTCGAGGCCGGAGTCGCCTTCGTCAACAACATTCCGGTGTTCATCGCCTCGGACGAAGGCTGGGCGGAGCGCTTCCGCGCCGCGGGGGTCCCGATCATCGGCGACGACATCAAGGCGCAGCTCGGAGCGACCATCGTCCACCGGGTGCTCACCGACCTGTTCAGGAAGCGCGGGGTCCGCCTCGAGCGCACCTACCAGCTCAACACCGGCGGCAATACCGACTTCCTCAACATGTCGAACAGGAAGCGGCTGGCCTCCAAGAAGATCTCGAAGACCGAGGCGGTTCAGTCCGTCGCGGAGCGCCGAATCGACGACGACAACATCCATGTCGGCCCAAGCGACTACGTCGCGTGGCAGAACGACAACAAGGTGTGCTTCCTGAGGATGGAAGGCTCGATGTTCGGAGGAGTCCCGATGAACCTCGAGATGCGCCTTTCGGTCGAGGACAGCCCCAATTCCGCCGGGGTCGCGATCGACATGATCCGCTGCGCCAAGATCGCCAAGGACCGCGGCCTCGCTGGACCGGTCCATCCGGCGGCGGCCTATTTCTGCAAGCATCCGCCGGTGCAGACCACCGACGACGAGGCCTATGAGGCCATGGAGCAGTTCATCAGGGGGTAGTTTTGCCTCCCCATCGCCAGATGGGGAGGGGGACCATGCGAAGCATGGTGGAGGGGTAAGTGGCGAGGGCCTTTGCCGTCGCGCGCTCGATCCTCCGACTCTACGGCAAGCACCCCTCCACCACCTTCGGTGGTCCCCCTCCCCACCGCTTCGCGGCGGGGAGGCAAGTTCAGCCAGCCCCCCCATATCGCCCGTCCACGTAGAGCAGCGGATCCACGTCTCCCCTCACCGCGACCTCCTCGACCTCGCCGATGAAGATCGAGTGGGTCCCGTGCGAGAAGTGGCGGATCCGCCGGCACAGGATCGCCGCCTGGGCGTCGGCCAGCCTGGGCGGCCGGTCGCAGTCCACGTGCCAGCCGCTGGCGAAGCGCAGCGCCAGCTGGCTCCGGTCGGCGAACATCTGGGCGATCGCTTCCTGGCTCCGGTGGAGGACGTTGACGCAGAAATGCGACACGTCCTCGAGCGGACTGTGAAGCGAGGCGGTGCGGTTGATGCAGATGAGAAGGCTCGGCGGGTCGAGCGACAGCGAGGACATGGCGGTCGCGGTGATTCCCATCGGCTCGCCGCCGACGCAGACGGTGATGACGTTCACCGTCGAGGCGACCCGGCGCATCGCCTGCTTGAAGTCCCGGTTGAGGGCGGAAGCTTCGGTCGCCATGGCGCCCGCCCATGGCCGGGAAGCGCCGCTGTGGCAATGGCTTGGCTGAAAGAGCTTGAAGCGGGGCTGCTCAACTACCCCCTCTCCCCGGCGGGGAGAGGGTTGGGGTGAGGGGGTACTGAGTCCGCGAATTTTCCTCGAAAGCCGAACCCCCTCACCCTGCCCTCTCCCCGCAGGGGAGAGGGGTCATAACCCCCCCCGACCGCCGGTAACCGGCGACTTACGCAAAGGTCCC
>DASVSP010000074.1:0-3277 GCA_036388065.1 Allosphingosinicella sp. | reverse complement strand
CACGGAGATTCTCCGCACCCGAAGCATCGAAGGCACCCAGGCGCTCGAGGCGCTCAGGCCGCTGGTCAGCCGCGAAGGCTCGATCACCGCAAGCCGCAATTCGATCGTCGTCGCCGACTTCGCCGATAACGTGGCTCGGATCCGCCAGGTGCTCCGGAGCATCGACCGCGATACCAACAGCAGCCGGATCGTCGCCCTTCGAAACGCCGGGGCCCGGGAAATCGCGACCTCGCTCAACGCGCTGATGGAGGGGAGCAGCCCGGGCGGCCGGGCCGCGACCATCGTTCCGATCGACAGCTCGAACTCGATCGCTCTTCGAGGCGACGCCGCCACCGTCTCCCGACTGGCGGCGATGGCCGAGGAACTCGACCAGCGCGCCGCCACCGGAACCGAGATCAGGGTCATATTCCTCGAACATGCCGACGCGGCTCAGTTGCTTCCGGTGCTGCAGACGTTGCTCGGCCAGCCGGTCACCCAGCCGCCGCCTACTCCCGGCCTGTCGTCATCGCGGAGCGAGGGCTCGACCTCTTCGTCGACCACCCGAAGCGGCGGCGGCCGGCCCCCGGTGCGGACGACGACGACCACCGCGGAAGCTCCCGCCCCGGATACGGGCTCGCCCACCGGGGTCAGCATCTTCGGGCCCCGCGGAGCGGTCGTGACCCGCTTCCAGGGCGCCAACGCCCTCGTCATCGCCGCCTCCACGGACGTCCAGCGCCAGCTGGGTGAGGTCATCCGCCAGCTCGACACCCGCCGAGAGCAGGTGCTGGTCGAGGCGATCATCGTCGAGATTTCGGACAATGCCGCCAAGAAGCTCGGAGTCCAGCTGCTGCTCTCGGGCCTGAGCGGAAGCAACATCCCGTTCGCGGTCACCAATTATTCCAACGCCAGCCCGAACCTTCTGACCGTTGCCGGCGCGGTCGCGGCGGAGCGGCTTCGGACGACGACGACGACCGTCAACGGCCAGGTCGTAACCACCACCCAGAATTCGCCGGTCGCCGACGCCCTCCAGGAAGCGGCGGTCAATTCGGTCCTTGGCGCCACCGGCGGCATCGGCGGCCTCGCCTTCAGGGCCGGCAACGCCATTTTCGGGGCGATCATCAATGCGGTGAAGTCCGACAGCAAGTCGAACATCCTGTCCACTCCGTCCATCATGACTCTCGACAACCAGGAGGCGAGGATCCTCGTCGGGCAGGAGATACCGATCACCACGGGTGAAGCGCTTTCCCCCAATTTCGACAACCAGTTCCGGACGGTGGACCGCGAGAATGTCGGGATCACGCTGGAGGTTCTTCCGCAGATCAACGCCGGCGGCTCGATCAAGCTCAACCTCCGCCAGGAGGTGAGCTCGATCGCCGGACCGGTCTCGGGCCGGTCGAGCGACCTCATCCTCAACAAGCGCGAGATCGAGACGGTGATCACGGTCGACGACGGCGAGATCGTCGGGATCGGCGGCCTGCTCGACGACAACGAGCGGCGCACCATCGAGAAGATCCCGTTCCTCGGCGACCTGCCGGCCATCGGCAATCTGTTCAAGTCGAAGAGCCGGAGCCGGGCCAAGACCAACCTCATGGTCTTCATTCGGCCGACCATCCTTCGCTCGCCCGCCGACGCCCGGGCGATGACCGAGCGGCGCTACGGCTATATCCGGGGCATGCAATATCAGCAGAATCCGGAGGAGGAGCCGAGCATCGACGAGCTCGTCCGCGAATATATGGGAATGGTCCCGCCCGATCCGGCGCCCGCCGCGCCGCTGCCGCTCGATCCGGCGCTCTACGCGCCGCAGGCCGGCCCGGGCGACCAGGTGGTGACTCCGGCTCCGTCGCCGCCCGCAGGGACTCCCCGGTGACGGTAGACCGTCATCCCGGCGAAAGCCGGGACCTCGTGGAGGAGGGCCGCGACCTTCCGACCGGAGGCCCGGGCTTTCGCCGGGGCGACGAACCTGCCGCCAACCTGCCCTATCTGTTCGCCAAGCGGAACGGCATCGCGCTGGTCGGGGAAGCGAACGGCAAGGCCCGGGTCGCGCTCCGGCAGGGGGCCGATCCGCAGGCGCTGATCGAGGCCCGGCGGGTGCTGGGCCGGCCGCTCGCGGTCGAGCCGGTCACCGCCGACGGCTTCGACAAGCTCCTTTCCGAGCGCTATGCGATGGACGACCAGGCCGCGGCGGACGCCGCCGGCTCGCTCGGCCTCGGCGACGAGCTGAGCCATCTCGCCTCCGACCTGCCCACCGCCGACGACCTGCTGGACAGCGCCGACGACGCGCCGGCCATCCGGCTGATCAACGGGATCATCGCCGACGCGGCCCGCCAGGGCGTCTCCGACATTCATATCGAGCCCTACGAGACCGGACTGGTGGTCCGGATGAGGATCGACGGGGTGCTTCGCGAGACCCTCCGGATGCCGGCGCACGTCGCGCCGGTGGTGGTCAGCCGGATCAAGGTCATGGCCCGGCTCGACATCGCCGAGCGGCGGGTGCCTCAGGACGGCCGTATCGGCCTCACCCTCGGCGGCAAGCTGCTCGACGTCCGGGTCTCGACGCTTCCGAGCCGGGCGGGCGAGCGGGTGGTGCTTCGGATCCTCGACAAGGAAAATGCCGGAATCGACCTCGATTCGCTCGGCATGCCGCCGTCGGTCCATGCCCTGTTCGCAGGGGCGCTCACCGAGCCGAACGGGATCGTCCTGGTCACCGGCCCGACCGGATCGGGCAAGACCACCAGCCTCTATGCGGGCTTGCGGCTGCTCAACGACGGAAGCCGCAACGTTCTCACCGTCGAGGACCCGGTCGAATATGCGGTCGACGGAGTGGGCCAGACCCAGGTCAATCCGAAGGTCGGACTGAGCTTCGCGGCGGGGCTTCGGGCCATTCTCCGCCAGGACCCGGACGTCGTCATGGTCGGCGAGATCCGCGACCGCGAGACCGCCGAGATCGCCGTCCAGGCGTCGCTCACCGGCCACCTCGTCCTCTCGACAGTCCATACCAACGACGCGATCGGGGCGATCACCCGGATGCGCGACATGAAGGTCGAGCCGTTCCTGCTCGCTTCGACCTTGCGCGCGGTGATCGCGCAGCGGCTGGTCCGCCGCCTGTGCCCGGCCTGCCGGGCCCCGGTCGAGGCCGATTCGGCGACCGCGGCCCTGGTCGGCCTGGAGCCGGGAAGCATCGTCCACGAGCCGCGCGGCTGCGCGCAGTGCGGCAACAGCGGTTACAAGGGGCGCACGGGCGTGTTCGAGGCGGTCCGGATCGACGACACCGTCCGGCGGCTGATCAACTCGGGCGGCG
>DASVSP010000073.1:0-2569 GCA_036388065.1 Allosphingosinicella sp. | reverse complement strand
GGAGCGCAAGGTCGAGATCTGCGAGCGCGCCTACAAATTGCTCGTCGCCGAGGGCTTCCCGCCCGAGGACATCATCTTCGATCCCAACATCTTCGCCATCGCGACCGGGATCGAGGAGCATCGCCGCTACGCCCTCGACTTCATCGCCGCCTGCCGCGAGATCAAGGCGCGCTGCCCGCACGTCCACATTTCGGGCGGCCTGTCGAACCTCAGCTTCTCCTTCCGCGGCAACGAGCCGGTGCGCCGGGCGATGCACTCGATCTTTCTCTATCACTGCATTCCGGCCGGGCTCGACATGGCGATCGTCAACGCCGGCCAGCTCGACGTCTACGACACGATCGACCCGGAGCTTCGCGAAGCCTGCGAGGACGTCATCCTCGATCGCCGCGACGACGCCACCGAGCGGCTGGTGACCCTCGCCGAGAAGTTCCTCGGCTCCGATCCGGTGCGCGAGAAGGCGGAGGCGGAATGGCGCGGCTGGGAGGTCGGCAAGAGGCTCGAGCACGCCCTCGTCAAGGGCATCGACGCCTATGTCGTCGACGACACCGAGGAGGCGCGCCAGTCCGCCGAGCGGCCGATCCACGTCATCGAGGGCCCGCTGATGGACGGGATGAACGTCGTCGGCGACCTGTTCGGGTCCGGCAAGATGTTCCTCCCCCAGGTGGTCAAGTCGGCCCGGGTCATGAAGAAGGCCGTCGCCCACCTCATCCCCTTCGTCGAGGCCGAGAAGGAGCGGACGGGCGCCACCCAGGGCAAGGGCCGAATCGTCATGGCGACGGTGAAGGGCGACGTCCACGACATCGGCAAGAACATCGTCGGCGTCGTCCTGCAGTGCAACGGCTTCGAGGTGATCGACCTCGGAGTCATGGTGCCCTGGGCCGACATCCTCAGGGCCGCCAACGAGAACAATGCCGACATGATCGGCCTCTCGGGCCTCATCACTCCGTCGCTGGACGAGATGGTCACCGTTGCCGACGAGATGCAGCGCGCCGGGATGAAGCTTCCGCTTCTCATCGGCGGAGCGACGACGAGCAAGGTCCACACCGCGATCCGCATCGATCCCGCCTATGACGGCCCCGTCCTCCACGTCCTCGACGCCAGCCGAGCGGTCGGGGTCGCATCGTCCCTCGTCTCCGAGACCCAGGCCGAGCCTTTGATCGCCAGGACCGCCGAGGATTACGAGATCGTCCGCCAGACCCGCGCTCGAAGCGGCCACAGCGAGCTTTCGGCGCTCGCGGAGGCCCGCGCCAATGCCTTTGCCTTCGACCCGGCCGGCAAGCCGCCGGCGCCGAAGCGTCCGGGCGTCCACCAGTTCGGCGAATGGCCGGTCCGCGACCTTCGGGCCTCGATCGACTGGACTCCCTTCTTCCGGGCCTGGGAGCTGGCCGGAAACTATCCCGCAATCCTCACCGATCCGATCGTCGGCGAAAGCGCCACCAGCCTGTTCAAGGACGCCCAGGCGATGCTCGACAGGATGATCGCCGAGCATTGGGTGACTCCGCGCGGGACCGTCGGCCTGTGGCGCTGCAGGCGCGAGGGCGACGACGTCCTCGTCCTCGCCGGCAACGACTGGACCCGGCTCCCCTTCCTTCGCCAGCAGGTCAAGAAGCGCGAGGGCCGGGCCAACATGTGCCTCGCCGATTTCATCGACCCCGACGGCGAGGACTGGATCGGCGGCTTCGCGGTCGGGATCCACGGCCTCGAGCCCCACCTCGCCCGATTCAAGGCGCAGAATGACGATTATTCCGACATCCTGCTGAAGGCGCTCGCCGACCGCCTCGCCGAGGCCTTCGCCGAGACCCTCCACGCCCATGTCCGGAACAGCGTCTGGGGCTATGCCGAGGAGCATCTCACCAACCAGCAGCTGATCCGCGAGACCTATACCGGGATCCGCCCCGCGCCCGGCTATCCGGCCTGCCCGGACCACAGCCTGAAGCCGGTCCTGTTCGAGATGCTTGGCGGCGAGCCGGCCGGGGTCACCCTCACCGAGAGCATGGCGATGCTTCCCACCTCCGCCGTCTCCGGCTTCTACTTCGCCCACCGCGACAGCCAGTATTTCGGAGTGGCGCGGATCGGCCGCGACCAGCTCGAGGATTATTCGGCTCGGCGCGGGGTGTCGCTGCAGGAGGCGGAGAGGTGGCTTCGGCCGAACCTGGACTGACCGTCATCCCGGACTTGCTCCGGAATCCATGAACACGGACGGTCGATAATTGTCCGCGACCGTGTTCACGGATTTCGACCTTCGCGGGACCTTTGCATGACCCTTGCGGCGTGCGGGGCAAAGCCGATCCCCTGAAAGGAGGGCCAGGTTGAATCGACGCTCAGCGGGCTGACTCGAACATTCATCCCTCTCCCCGGCGGGGAGAGGGTAGGGAGAGGGGGTTCGGCGGCAGCGCCCGGTTTCGGCCGCCGAGCCCCCTCACCCCAGCCCTCTCCCCTCGGGGAGAGGGGGATTGGAGGGACTCCACTGAATTTCGATACAGCCTGATACCCGGCGACTTATGCGAAGGTCCCGCCTTCGCCGGAATGACGGCATAATCGACTCCGGTCCGGCGATGAGTTATTCTGC
>DASVSP010000072.1:0-78659 GCA_036388065.1 Allosphingosinicella sp. | reverse complement strand
GGGGACGCCGGCCGGATCGGAAGGGCGGTTCACCTGCGGCGCCGGCCGAGGGGGTCGAGAGCGCTCGCTCCGGTCCGGCGGGGCCCCGGCGGCGCGGCGGCCGGCGGGCGAGGCCGGAACTCGGAGGCCATCGCCTGAAGTGCGGCGATCCGGTTGGCCGTGTCGGGGTGGGTTGAAAACAGGCTGTCGCGCCCCGCGCCCGACGGGACGATGTAGAGCGCCGCCGCCGCCGGATTGCGGAGCGCGACCGGGCTCGGGATCCGGGCGGCGCCCTGGTGGAGCTTGGCGAGCGCCGAGGCGAGGGAGCGGGGATCTCCGCAGATCTCGGCGGCGGCCCGGTCGGCGCCATATTCGCGGGTCCGGCTGATCGCCAGCTGGACCAGCATCGCAGCGAAGGGCGCGACCAGGACCGCGGCAACCATTGCCAGCGGGTTGCCCCGCTCGCCGCCGCGGAAGAAGAAGCCGAAATTGGCAAGCATCGAGACCGCGCCGGCGATCGTCGCCGTCATCGTCATCACCAGGGTGTCGCGGTTGCGGACGTGGCCGAGCTCGTGCGCCATCACCGCGGCCACTTCCTCCCGGGTGAGGAGGCCGAGCAGTCCGGTGGTCGCCGCCACCGCGGCGTGGGCCGGATCGCGGCCGGTGGCGAAGGCGTTGGGATGCGGCGAATCGATCAGAAACACGCGGGGGTTGGGGAGGCCGGCCCGGGCCGCGAGATCATGGACGATCCCGACGAATTGCGGGCAGTCGCGAACCGTCATCTCCTTGGCGTCGTGCATCGAGAGGACGATCCGGTCGGCGTTCCAATAGGTGACGAGGTTCATCGCGGCGGCGACGATCAGTGCGATGAAGGCGCCGCGCGGGCCGCCGATCGTGAAGCCGAGCCCCATGAACAAAGCGGTCAGCGCCGCAAGCATCATCAGGGTCCGAAACTGGTTCATCCTTGCGCACAGGCCTCCGTCTCCCGAAATGTGGGGGATGAGCGACCCATCTTCAATCGGCAGTGCCGGGCGGCGGCCCGGGCACGTGAAGCCTCCGGCGCATCTTTCCCCGAGCCCGCCGCTGCCCGAGCCCGGCCCGCCGGGCGATTGCGAGGAGCATGGCGGGCCCAAGGGCGAGGAGCCGACCCGCTACGGCGACTGGGAGAAGAAGGGGATTGCCTGGGATTTCTGACGGTGGCGGAGCCGCCGTCATCCCGGCGGAAGCCGGGATCTCGGGGAGACCCGCCGAGACTTCTCGTCCCGAGGTCCCGGCTTTCGCCGGGATGACGGTCAACCCGCCGTCAGACGCCCTCCGGCCGCAGCGGCCTGGACAGGAGCCGCTCGACAACCTCGTCGACGCTCGCCTCGCCCGCCAGAAGCGCGCAGACCGCCGAGACGATCGGCATGTCCACCCCCGCCTCCCGGGCCGCGCGCGCAAGCACTGGAGCGGTGTGGGCGCCTTCGGCCACGGTTCGCCGATCCGCAAGCAGCTCCGACGCCCGGCGTCCTTCGCCAAGGCCCTTGCCGAGGCTGAAGTTGCGCGAGCTGGTCGACGAGCAGGTGAGGACCAGGTCGCCCAGGCCCGAAAGCCCGGCGAGGGTCTCGGCGCGGGCGCCCCTTGCGAGCCCGAAGCGGGTCATCTCCGCGAAGCCGCGCGAGATCAGGGCGGATCGCGCATTCTGGCCGAGCCGCCGGCCCTCGACCACTCCGCAGGCGATGGCGAGCACGTTCTTGACCGCTCCGCCAATCTCCGCCCCGATCACGTCGTTCGAGAGATAGGGGCGGAAGCCGGGGCGGGCGATCCGGGCCCGGAGCCGCTCGCCGAGCGCCGGATCCTCGACGGCGAGGGTGACGGCCGCTGGAAGGCCGGCCGCGACCTCGTGGGCGAAGGTGGGCCCGGAAAGGACCGCGATGGGCGCCTCCGGCTGAGCCTCCCGGGCGACGTCGTGCATCAGGGCCATGGTCGATTCCTCCATGCCCTTGGCGCACAGGATGAGCGGGACCCGGAGGGCCGGCATGGCGGCCAAGACCTTGCGCATGTGCTGGGCCGGGGTGACGACGAGGAGGGCGTCGCAGCCGGCGAGGGAGTCGAGGTCGCCGGTGGCGCGGATCGACGGGTCCAGCGCAATTCCGGCGAGGAAGAGGCGGTTCTGATGCTCGCGATTGACGCTCTCGACCACTTCCGGCTCGAGCGCCCACAAAAGGGTCTCGCCGCCGCCGGCCGCCACCTGGGCAAGGGCCGTGCCCCACGCGCCGCCGCCGAGCACTCCGATTCGAATGGCCGAGCTCAACGCCCCCACTCCGTTCGGGCTGAGCCTTTCGAAGGCCCGCTTTTCCATTCCAGCGCCCGCAAGACAGGAACGGGCTTCGACAAGCTCGGCCCGAACGGGGAGGGGGCGGTCACGCCTTCACCCCGGCGCCGCGGACCTTTTCGGCCTCCGGATCGAGCGGCCAGCGGGCCCGGGCGGGCGAGTCGAGGGGGTCGGTGAGGCCGGCCTCGAAGCGAAGCGCTCCGGCCCAGGCGATCATCGCGGCATTGTCCGTGCACAGCCAGAGCGGCGGAGCGACGAACGGCAGGCCGCGGGCCTCGGCGAGGCGGGTCAGGGCGGATCGTACGCTTTGGTTGGCGGCTACTCCTCCGGCGACGACCAGTGCGGTCGCCGCGGGCACCTGCTCGAGCGCGCGCCGGGTCCGGTCGACGAGGCTGTCGACGACCGCCTGCTGGAAGGAGGCCGCGATGTCCTCGGCCGAATAGCGGCCGCTGTCCCTGGCCCGGAGAACCGCGCTCTTCAGGCCCGCGAAGGAGAAATGCGGCTCGGCCGAACCCAGGAGCGGGCGGGGCAGCGGAACGGCGGCGGGATCGCCGGCGAGCGCGGCCTTTTCAACGGCGGGCCCGCCCGGGAAGCCCAGGCCGAGCAATTTGGCGGTCTTGTCGAACGCCTCGCCGGCCGCGTCGTCGATGGTGGTGGCGAGCCGGCGGTAGCGGCCGAGGCCCTCGACGTAGAGCAGCTGGCAATGGCCTCCGGACACGAGGAGGAGCAGATAGGGAAAGGCGAGGCCCGGATCGCTGAGCATCGGCGACAAAGCATGGCCCTCGAGATGGTTGACCGCGACGAGCGGCTTGCCGGCCGCGAGCGCGAGCCCCTTGGCCGCGACGAGGCCGACCATCACCCCGCCGACCAGGCCGGGGCCGGCGGTCGCGGCGATCGCGTCCACGTCCGCGAGGCCCGCGCCACTCTCCGCCAAAGCCTGCTCGATAAGCCGGGGCAGGATCTCGACATGGGCGCGGGCGGCGATCTCGGGGACGACCCCGCCGAAGGGGCTGTGGGCGCTCTCCTGGCCGGCCAGGCAATGGGCGAGGATTCGGCGATCGGAGGTCACGAGCGCCGCCGCGGTCTCGTCGCAGCTCGATTCAATGCCGAGGATCAGGCTCATCCCCGCTTCCCTGCCACCCTCTCACCCGCTAGCACAAGCCGCGCATGCAGTCGGTCCTTCGCCTCGGAACCCGCGGATCGCCGCTCGCGCTCGTCCAGGCGCGGCTGGTGGCGACCGCTTTGCGCGACGCCCATGGCTGGGGTCCCGAGCTGATCGAGATCGAGCCGATCACGACCAGCGGCGACCAGCTTCGCGACCGGCCGATCTCCGAAATGGGCGGCAAGGCCCTGTGGACCAAGGAGCTGGACTCGGCGCTGCTCGAAGGCCGGATCGATCTTGCAGTCCATTCGATGAAGGACGTCGAGACGATCCGGCCGCCGGAGCTCGCCGTCGCGGCGATCCTCGAGCGGGCGAACGTCTGCGACCGGCTGGTCGGGGCCCCGAGCCTCGCGGTCTTGCCGGAAGGCGCCCGGGTCGGCACTTCGTCGCCCAGGCGAGCCGCGCAATTGCTCGCTCGCCGGCCCGATCTGGTCATCGTCCCCTTCCGGGGCAATGTCGAAACCCGGCTTCGCAAGATCCGGATGGGCGAGGTCGACGCGACCCTGCTCGCCGCCGCCGGGCTCGACCGGCTCAACCATCCGGAGGTCGGAATCGTGCTGGACGATTTCCTGCCCGCGCCGGCGCAGGGGGCGATCGGGGTCGAGGTGAGGAGCGCCGATCGCCGGGTGCGGACCCTGGTCTCGGCGATCGACCATCGCCCCACCCACCTCTGCGTCGGGGCCGAGCGGCGACTGCTCGAGGGCCTGGGCGCAAGCTGCCGCTCGCCGGTGGCGGCGCTTGCGACTCTCGAGGGCGACCGGATCCGGCTGCGCGCGGAGATCCTGACCGAGGACGGGTCGGAGGTCGAACGGTGCGACCGCGAGTTTTCGAGCGGCGACGATTCGGCGCCGCTCGAGCTCGCCCGCGAAATGCTGGTCCGCGCACCCCCCCGGCTCAGGGCGCTGTTCGCTTCGTGAAGCTGATCATCCTGCGGCCGGAGCCGGGCGCATCCGAGACCGCGGCTCGGGCCCGGGCGATGGGCCTCGACCCGGTCGTCGCCCCTTTATTCGCCATAACCGCAGTGGCGGGGCCGCCCGTGGATTCGAGCCGTTTCCAGGCGGTGCTTCTGACCAGCGCCAACGGGGCGCGCCACGCCCCGGACGGCCTTGCCGCCCTGCCCTGCTTCGCCGTCGGCGAACGAACCGCGGCGGCGGCCCGCTCGGCGGGCTTTTGCGACGTTTCCACCGGGCCGTGCGACGGCGCGGCGGCGGCCGGCATGATGGCGGCGGCGGGCGTCGAGAGAGCGCTCCATCTTTGCGGACTGGACCATGTCGCGATCGAGGCGGAAGGGGTGGAGATCGAGCGGCGAGTCGTTTATTCGGCCGAGCCGGTGCCTCGCGGGCGCTTCGAGGGGCCCGCGGCGGCGATGATCCATTCGGCCCGGGCAGGCGCCCGTTTCGCTCAGCTCGCCGGCGACCGGGCCCGGATCGCAATCGCGGCGATCAGCCCGGCCGCGGCGGCGGCCGCCGGCAGCGGGTGGGCCGCCAAGGCGGTGGCGGCGGCCCCGCGCGACCAAGCCTTGCTGGAGCTTGCGGCGAAGCTATGCAATCATGGCTGGGACGTGGTGAGGGACGGCAATGGAATATGAGCCGGGACGGGTGACTGCAAAGCCGAAGCGGCCGCTCTGGACTTTGCTCGCACTTCCGCTCGTGGCCTTCCTGGCCGGGCTCGCGGCGATGGGCTGGCTGCTCGCCAATTGGAGCACCGGCGCCGCCTTCCTCGGAGTGGCGCCCGCGCCTGCGCAGGCGGCCGAGCCGGCGACCCAACCGATGGCGGTGCTGCGCGAGCCGGACGCTGGGCCGGCCGCCGAGCCGCAGGCGGGCGAGCGGCTGGTGATAGACCCCGAGACGACCCGCCGGGTCAACCGGCTCGAGGAGAGGCTCGCGCTTCTCGACCTGCAGTCGCGAGCGGCAGTCGGCAATGCCGACCGGGCGGAAGGCCTGCTGGTCGCCTTCGCGGCCCGGCGGGCGATCGATCGCGGAGTCGCCCTGGGCTATATCGAGACCCTTCTTCGGCAGCGCTTCGCGGCCACCGAGCCCCAGGCGGTGGCGACCGTTCTCACCGTGGCCCGGGCGCCGGTCACCGCGCAGAGCCTTCAGAAGCAGTTCCAGGAGGTCGCTCCGCATCTTTCCGGCGGCGGCCAGGGGCAGACCTGGTGGGCGGCCTTCAAGACGGAGATGGCCGGGCTCGTCACCATCCGGCGCGAGAATACGCCCTCGACCCAGCCCGCCGAGCGCCTCCGCCGCGCCGGCCAGAGCCTGGAATCGGGGCAGGTGGAGGTGGCCCTGCTCGAAGTTCTCCGGCTTCCCGGCCACGAACGTGCCGACCCCTGGATCGCCAATGCCCGGCGCTACGTCGCGGCGCACCGGGCCCTGGACCGGCTGGAGAGCGCGGCCTTGCTCGAGCCGAGGGCGCCGCAGGTGGGACCAACCGTAGTGCGGCCGCGTTAAGGTCCTTCGATACGGGCCTTCGCCAGGCTCAGTCCCTACTCAGGATGAGCGGATGGATTATCCTCGAACGCTCATCCTGAGTAGCCGCTGAGCGAAGTCGAAGCGGCGTATCGAAGGACCTCAAATCTCAAGCAGGGCGTAGGGCCGCCCGAATTCGGGCTCGACCACGAACTGGGCGACGTTGAACACCGGGACCCCGCCCGGCGTCCGGCCCGAATAGGCGCCTCGGTGAGCGTGGCCGTGGACGACGGCCTTGACGTTGTCGAAGCGGTCGATGGCGTGGGCGAGCCTGGACGAGCCCAGGAAGGGATAGATTTCGAGGGGCTCGCCTTCCACCGTCTCCGGGATGGGTGCGTAATGAAGGACCGCGAGCACCCGCTCGGTCCTGAGCGACCGCAGGGCGTTTTCCAGAAGCCTCGCTTCGTTGCGCGCCTCGTCGACGAAGACCTTGATGGCGTCCTCGCCGAAGGCGCCGAGCTCGCCCCGGCCGAAGCCGCCGATGAAACCCTTGGCTCCGGCGAAGCCGACGCCCTCGATCACGGTCGCCTGCTCGCCGAGCATGATCACTCCGGCGGCCTGGAGGATCCGGACGACGTCTTCGGCCTCGCCCGCCTCGTAATCGTGATTGCCCAGAACCGCGACCACCGGGATCGTGCAGGCGCGAAGATCCTCGGCGAGGATTTCGGCTTCCGCGACCTTGCCGAAATTGGTCAGGTCGCCGGCCAACGCCAGAACGTCGGCGGACTCGCTGATCTCCTCGAACATCGTCCGGTAGCGGTTGTGGCACGTCTCGGTGACGTGGAGGTCGCCGATCGCCGCGACGGTGAGGGTCTCAGTGGTGGGGCTCATGCTTCTCGTCCACTCCCTTCCCGACGACGTCCGCGAAACCCCATTCGCTGACGTCTACGACATAGTCGGTCGGGCTGATCAGCCGGCCGCGGCAGATCCTGACGCTCGCCGGGGGCATCTGGTCCTGCGCCTTGAGCCGCTCCAGCAGCTCCTCGTAGAGCCAGCGCGGGATCAGTTCGCGTTCCGTCGGGTAGACGAATCGGAAATTGAGGACGTTGATGAGGAGCACCTCCCAGTAGAGCTCCATGTTGGAGAGCAGCCACTTCCAGTCGATCTCGTCGTGCTTGATCAGGATCGTGTGGACGATGTCGGCGCCGTCGTAGCGGTAGCGCGTCTGCAGGAAGAGCTTGGAGAGGATGAACTGGGTCGGCGGGGTCACCCTGACTGTGGTCCCGTAGACCTCCGCCTCATAGACCTCCTGGAACCATTCGTCGGTGATCGGGATGCTGGCCGACGATATGTTGAAGATGACGTCGAAGAAATTGTCGCCCTGCCAGACCTTCCCGATCCAGCGCTCGTCCTCCATCTCGATCTCGAAGCCGCGCGACTTGAAGAAGCCGAGAATCTTCGGGGCGTCGCTGGGCTTGCAGAAGACGTCCAGGTCCTTGGTCGGCCGGGTGATTCCGGTGAAGCAGGACAAAGCGTAGGTCCCGGACAGGAGGAAGGGTATCCCCGATTCCTGGAGGAGCTTCAGGCTGTCCGTATAGAAGCCGATCGCCTCCGGCGGCGGCTCGAAGGCTGACGAATCGAAATTGTCGAGTTTGGTGCTCATTGTCCCCGCGGCGGCGCTCCGGCGGCGGCGACGGAGCGTCGCGCCTGCCCGGTGGCTGGAGAACGGGGGTGGCGGGCAAGCGTTCCTTGCGGGTCGCCTGATCCCCCTCTCCCCGCCGGGGAGAGGGATAAGAGGCCGATGCAGCCGCGTGAGTGTCGATACAACCTAAGGCTGAGGCTTGGTCTCGGTCTGGGGCGGGGCCACCTCCGTCGCCGGCTTCATGTCGATCAGGGTGACGATGAACTCGAGCTCGGCGTTGGGCGGGATTGCGCCGGGAGCGCCGGCGGCGCCGTAGGCCAGAGCCGACGGGATCCAGAAGCGGTAGCGGCCGCCTTTCTGCATCAGCTGCAGCGCCTCGGCGAAGCCCGGGACCACTCCGGTCACCGGAAAGGCGGTCGGCCGCGGGCCGGCGTCGAACAGGCTCCCGTCCGCGAGATGGCCCTCGTAGGTGACGAGCACCAGATCCGCCGTGGTCGGCTTCGCCCCGGTCCCGGGCCTCAGTGTTTCGAAGCGCAGCCCGGAGGGGGTCGTGACGACCGCCCGGGCCGACACCGGCGGGATGAAGGAGCGCGGCGGAGGCGCCGGTCTGGCCCGGGCGGGGGCCGGTGCAGGTGCGGCGGCGGCGGCGGCCGCGAGGAGGAGGGCGAGGCTCAGCATGTCGCCGTTCCTCGCCCGGATTTTCACTCAATGCAAGGCGAAGCCCGGGTGGGACCGGCGCAAATTCGCCCGCGCGGCCGGTCCCGCCTCGATCCTGCGCCTCAGGCGGGGAGCGGCAGGGTTTTGCTACCGACGGGATTGCCCGCTTCCGATCCGGCGGTCGCTCGCCTCGCAATGATGTAGACGGTCGTCGGGAAGAGGATCGCCAGATAGCCGACCAGCAGGCTGTCGAGCACCAGGAGGACCGCTCCGGCGGCGGCTGGAAGAACGATCGGCAGGAGCCCCAGGGCGTAGTGCAGGATCATGACCGGAAAGAACATCGCCAGGGTCAGCCCGAAGCTCCAGGCGATGTTGCCGTGCATGGCCTTGAACGATTCGGCGAGGCCGGCCTTCGGCCGACCGAGCGCGGCGCCGACCTTCCACGGCGCGAAGTACAGCTCCAGGGCCATCGCCACGAGCATCAGTCCGATCCCGGCCAGGAGCAGGTGACGAGACGATTCGAAGGCCCCGCCGAGGAGGCGGCCCACCTGCATCTCGAGCACGGTAAGGACCGCCGAGAAGATCAGAACCAGCGAGTAGCGGGATGCCGCGAAGGAGTCCCAGCGCATCGTCCGGCCGCGGTCGCCCTCGAAACCGAGAAAGCGCCAGACCCACCAGCCCATGACGACCAGAGTCGCGATCTTGATGTAGGCCCAGCCCGAGCGGGCCGGATGGTTTTCGGCGGCCGATGCCATTGCAGCGCTTTCGAACATGCCGATTCGCCACTCGATGACGTGCTGGATCGCCTCCACCGCCACGGGCAGTGCGAAGATCAGGGGCAGGGCCGCCGCGAACCTCCAAGCGAGGGCGTAATTTTCCTTAATTTCCCGGAACATGATCATCCTCCCCTGAAACTTCACCTGAAAATTCGAGCAGATCGCCCGGCTGGCAGTCGAGCGCGGCGCAGATCGCCTCCAGAGTCGAGAAACGGATCGCCTTCGCCTTGCCGGTCTTGAGGATCGACAGGTTGGCGAGCGTGATTCCGACCCGGTCGGCAAGTTCGGTAAGAGTCATCCGCCGGTCGTGGAGGCGGTCGTCGAGCTTGACGAGGATCGGCATCAGACGGTGCCTTCCAGCTCGTCGCGCATCCGGGTCCCGTGGGCGAAGACCCGAGCAAGGACGAACAGCAGGGCTACGGCCAGCCAGCCGGTGAGCGAGAAGGTCCAGCCGGATACGGCTTCGGTCCCGGCCGCGAGCGTCAGCGACACGGCTCCGAAGCACAGATCGCAGAGCTGAATTCCAAGCAGGCACCAGGCGATGACCCGCAGGCGGTCGGCGTTGGTCGCGACGAACGGATCGCCGGCGCGGACCGTCTCCACGATCGCCTTCAGGCGATCGAGCAGCACGTGGACCAGCGGGACGACGGCGATCCCGATCGCCATGACGATCCGGATCGCCGCCAGCGTCGCGTTCGGATCCTCGGCGGGCCGAGTCTCGAGCAGCGCCTGTCGGATCGTGCCCTCGGCCAGGAAGCTGGACGCGAGGACCGCGACAAAGGCGAAGAGGCAGACGAGGTTCAGGACGGCGAGGACCCTCAAAGCCGTCAATACGATGCCCATCAGCCTTTGATCCGTAACCGCCATCGACCCGCTCCCTCATTGAGTATCGATGTTGTCTGTATTGTTTTTCGATAAGAGTCAAACTGTTTATCGATACATGCGGTGGGCGCAACTGGGATGGTCTCCGGCTCCCAGGACAAGGCCGCGCAGTGCAGAAGCCGAGATGCCGCGCGGCCGAGCTGAGGGATTGCCGGCGAGGGATGGCGATCGGAATGGGTCGAAGGCGCGTGCCTGCGAACCCGGCGGCAGCCGCGCCTCGCTGAAGTGGGGTTTGACCGACGACTGTGGAGGTACCGCCCCCGCGAGCCGCCGCCGGTTCGTCGCGGGGCCGCTGAAATCCTAAGTCACGCCCACAGGGTGACTTGCCGGTGCCGGTTCATCGAAAACTCTGGAGCGGGCGAAGGGATTCGAACCCTCGACCCCAACCTTGGCAAGGTTGTGCTCTACCCCTGAGCTACGCCCGCTCTGAGCTGCGCCGGCTGCGCTTAGCGCCCCCGGCCGAGGTAAGGCGGCGGCTGCTAGCATGGGGTCCGCCACCCGGCAAGGGGCTAGTAAGCCTTTCCTCTCCCGCTTTCCTCGGGAGAGGAGGGGCCCGCCGCGGAGCGGTGGGACGTGAGGGTCTTGCCGAGTCCGGGGTGCAGACCCTCACCTCCCAGCTTCGCTTGGGCCCCTCCTCTCCCGTGAAGGACGGGAGAGGGGTAAGTCAGGCTTGGCAGATACCCTCGACATCCCACATAGGCGGCCGGAGCGATCGGATCGGAAAGGCTTGAACTTGGCGACACTGGGCATGAGCGCGGCGGAGAAGGAGGCGCTCGAAAGCTTCCGGAGCGACGTCATCGAGCCTTCGATGACGTCGCTCGTCATCGTGGACTTCTGGGCCGAATGGTGCGGGCCCTGCAAGCAGCTGACCCCGATCCTGGAGAAGGTCGCCGCCGATTATGCGGCCAAGGGCGTCCGGCTGGTCAAGATCAATGTCGACGAGAACAAACTCATCGCCGACCAATTCCGGGTGCAGTCCATCCCAACCGTCTACGCCATCTTCCAGGGCCAGCCGGTCGCCGACTTGTCGCCCGCCCGGACCGAAGCGCAGCTGACCCGGTTCCTCGACCAGATCCTCGAACAATTGCCGATCGAGGGCGAGGCCCGGCAGGTCGAGGCTGAGATCGAGCCGCTGATCGCCATGGCCGAGGAGGTGCTGGCCGGCGGAGACGCGGAGCGGGCGGTAAACATCTTCGCCCAGATATTGGAGATGGCGCCCGATCATGCCGGAGTGATCGGCGGCCTTGGGCGGGCGTTGATCTCGGCGCGCCGGCCTGACGAGGCGCGCGCCGTGCTGGACGGAGCGCCCGAGAGTGCCGCCAAGGATCCCGCGATCGCCCGGGCAAGGGCCGCGCTCGAACTGGCCCAGGCGGCGCCTTCGGGCGTCGACACGGCCCGGCTCGAGCGGCGGATCGCTTCCGACCCCGACGACCACGAGGCCCGCTTCGAGCTGGCCGGGGCCCTGATGGCCGCGGGGGACCGCGACGGCGCCGCGGACCGGTTGCTCGAGAGCATCGCCCGCGACCGCGACTGGAACGAAGGCGCGGCACGCAAGAGGCTACTCCAGCTCATGGAGGTCGTCGGGCTGGAAGATCCGTGGGCGGGGGCCCAGCGCCGCCGCCTCTCCGCGATCCTGTTCACCTGATGGCCGGGGACAAGCCGCTCCGGATCCCGGTCTTCCCGCTCGCCGGGGCGCTGCTGTTCCCGCGGGCGCAGCTGCCGCTTCACATTTTCGAGCCGCGCTACCGGGCGATGGTGCGGGACTCGATCGCCGGCGACCGGCTGATCGGGATGATCCAGCCTCGCGGCTCCGGCGAGCCGCCCGTCCTGTTCGACGTCGGCTGCCTCGGCCGGATCGAGGCCGCGGAGGAGATGGAGGACGGGCGCTTCAACATCGTCCTCGAGGGCCTGGGCCGATTCCGGATCGTCCGCGAGGCGAGCGTCGACACCGCGTACCGCCAGGTCGACGCCGAGCGCCGCGGCTTCGACGACCTCGCCGAGCCCGAGCCGCTCGGACTCGCCCAGCGCGCCGAGCTTGAGCGGGAGGCCCGCCGCTACGCCGATGCCCTCGGCTACTCGGTCGACTGGGAGGCCGTCAGCCGGCTCGACGACGAGATGCTGGTCAACGCCATCGCCCAGGTCGCGCCGTTCGACGTCGGTTCCAAGCAGGCGTTGCTCGAGGCACCCGACATCGCCGAGCGGTGCGACCTGCTCGTCCAGTTCATGCAGTTCATGCAGATGGTGCCGGGCGGGGCGGAGGGGCCGGAGACCCTGCAATGAGGGAGGAGCTTCTGGCGCTGCTCGTCTGCCCGGTCACCCGGACTGCGCTCAGGTGGGACGAGGAGCGGCGGGAGCTGGTTTCGGAAGCGGCGGGGCTGGCCTTTCCGGTGCGGGACGGAGTTCCGGTGATGCTCGTCGAGGAAGCGCGCATTTTGCCTCCCCACGCGAAGCATGGGGAGGGGGACCGGGCGTAGCCTGGTGGAGGGGCGCCGGACTGAGAGTTCTCGCGCGAACTTGCAGGCGTCGCGGCACTTACCCCTCCACCACAGTTCGTGTGGTCCCCCTCTCCACGTTCCGATGGGGAGGCAATCAGATCGCGATCCCCCGCAGCAGCAGCGGCAATTCCCCGCTCTCCCCCCTCGCTTCGGCCATGAACTGGCTCTTCAGCGGGCCCACCCGCTGGACGATTCCCATTCCGAAGCGGCGGATCGCCGAGGCCGCGCGGCCGGGAACGCCGTAGATCCGGGTCAGGCCGTCGGTCGCGGCCGCCACGGTCAGGGTATCGAGGCTCCGCCAGCGCTCGTAGCGGGATAGAAGCTGGGCATCGCCGAGGTCCAGCCCGAGGCGGGCGCCTTCGACGAGCACCTGGGTGAGCGCGGCGACGTCGCGGAAGCCGAGATTGAGGCCCTGGCCGGCGATCGGGTGGATTCCGTGCGCGGCGTCGCCGGCCAGCGCCAGCCGCTGAGCCGTCATCGTCGCGGCGTGGTGGAAACCGAGCGGATAGTTCCAGCGCGGCCCGGCCAGCTTCACCTCCCCGAGGAAGCCTCCCATCCGCTTCGAAATCTCATGGGCCAGGGCCCGGTCCGGAAGATCGATCACCGCGGCCGAGTCCGACGCCGGAACCGACCAGACGATCGCCGAGCGCGTGCCCGGAAGGAGCGGCAGGATCGCGAACGGGCCGCTCGGATAGAAGATTTCGTAGGCGGCATTTTCGTGATGCCGCTCGTGCTCGACGGTCAGCACCACCGCGGAGTGGTCGTAGCTCCAGCGCGCGAGCGGGATGTTGGCCGCCTCGCGGGTCGGGGAGTTGCGGCCTTCGGCTCCGACGAGGAGCGGCGCCGCGACGGCTCGCCCGTCCTCCAGCGCGACTCGCACGGCCGCCGAATCGCGGACGATCTGCGCGGCCTGCGCCGGCATCAGCAGCTTCACCCTGCCACAGTCGAGCGCGACCTCGCGAAGCACCTGCCGAAGCCGCCGGTTCTCGACCATGATCCCGAGCGGATCGTCGGCATCCGGCGAGTCGAAGACGATTCCGCCCGGCTCGAGCCCGTCGCTCACCCGGATCGAACGGATCGGGCAGCCTTCGCCTTCCAGCCGGTCGGCGACTCCGATCGCCTCGAGCATCCGCCACGAGGCGCTGGCGATCGCGGTGGCCCGGCCGTCGAATGCGGGCGCGAGGTTCCTTTCCGGGTCCGCCGGATCGACGACGATCGCCGAGAGCCCGTGGCGGTCGAGCGCGATGGCGAGGCTGAGGCCGATGAGCCCGCCGCCGAGGATGATGACGTCCGCGCGATCCATATGCGTGCCTTTACAACGATTTTCCCGCCCTACCGATGCAAAGCTGCAACGCCAAGCGCTTGACCGGGGACTCAAGGCGGGCGCATTGTCTTGCTCGGAACATTTGGGGCACGGGGTATGGCGGCTTCAGCAGCGCAGAGCGCCCGTCAGCTGAGACTGGCGCAATGGCGGACCGGAGTGAAGAACGGCATGCGCCGGAGCTGGGCGCTGCTGATCGGCGGAGCGATCGGCGCCGCGGCCCTGCTCATGCTTGTCGCGCTGGTCAGCTACGAGCCGACCGACCCTTCGCTCAACACCGCCGCGGCCGGTCCGGTCGGGAACTGGGTGGGGGCTCCGGGCGCCTGGATCGCCGACCTGCTGCTCAGCCTGTTCGGCCCCCCCGTGGCCCTGCTTCTGCCTCTCCTCGTTCTGCTTGGAGTGCGGATCGCCACCGGCGCCGTTTCCACCCGCTGGCTCCGCTCGCTCGGACTGACCCTTCTCGGACTGATCCTCGTCGGGGGAGCCGCGTCGCTGCTCGTCGGCGAAGCCGTCAACGGGCTCCCGGCGAGCTGGGGCGGAGCCGCCGGCCTCTCCCTCGCAAAGCTCGTCGAGCTCGGCCTCGGAGCGATCGGCGAGCCCGCAATCGTCGAACCTTTCAAGATCGTCACGGTCGGCCTCTTCGGGGCCACCGGCCTGGCCTCGTTGTGGTTCGGCCTCGGGCTCCGCTCCGAGGAGAGGACCTGGATCGCTTCGCGGCGGCTGCCGCGACGGGAGCGCGCCTTCGCCGCCGACGGCGCGGAGCTGCCCGAGCCCGAAGACCGGCCCGCCCGAACCCCGGTCATCGCACCGTCCGAGCCGCCGCGGACGGTCATCAACGACCGGGTGCGGACTCCGGCGCAGGCCAAGAGGCCGCTTCGAGAGCGCCAGGCGTCGCTCGCGCTCGGCGACAGCTACCAGCTGCCGGGGCTCGAGCTTCTCGCCCCGGCGCCGCCTCCGGTCGGCGGAGCGCTCGACAAGGCGAGCCTGGAGCGCAACGCGCGGCTGCTCGAATCCGTGCTCGACGATTTCTCGGTGAAGGGCGAGATCGTCGAGGTCCGGCCCGGCCCCGTGGTCACCATGTACGAGCTCGAGCCCGCGAGCGGGATCAAGGCGAGCCGGGTGATCCAGCTCGCCGACGACATCGCGCGCAACATGTCCGCGCTCTCCGCCCGGGTGGCGACGATCCCGGGCCGGAGCGTCATCGGAATCGAGCTTCCCAATCCCAAGCGCGAGATGGTCGTCCTCTCCGAGCTCATCGCGAGCCACGCGTTCGAGGACCAGGTCGCCCAGCTCCCGATCGTGCTCGGCAAGAACATCTCCGGCGATCCCGTCGTCGCCGATCTCGCTCCGATGCCGCACCTGCTCGTCGCCGGGACCACCGGCTCGGGCAAGTCGGTCGGCCTCAACTGCATGATCCTGTCGCTGCTCTACCGGCTCACGCCCGAGCAGTGCAAAATGATCATGATCGATCCGAAGATGCTGGAGCTCAGCAGCTACGACGACATCCCGCACCTCCTCGCACCGGTGGTGACCGAGCCCGCCAAGGCGATCCGCGCGCTCAAGTGGACCGTCGAGCAGATGGAGGAGCGCTACCGGATGATGGCCTCGGTCGGGGTCAGGCAGCTTTCGAGCTTCAACGCGAAGGTGCGCGAATCCAAGTCCAAGGGCCAATCGATGGGGCGGCGGGTTCAGACCGGCTACGATGCCGAGACCGGCCAGCCCAAATATGAGATGGAGGAGCTGGACTACGAGGTCCTTCCCCAGATCGTGGTCATCGTCGACGAGCTCGCCGATTTGATGATGACCGCCGGCAAGGAGGTCGAGTTCCTGATCCAGCGGCTCGCCCAGAAAGCGCGCGCCGCCGGAATCCACCTGATCATGGCCACCCAGCGGCCCTCGGTCGACGTCATCACCGGAGTGATCAAGGCCAACCATCCGACCCGGATCTCTTTCGCCGTCACTTCGAAGATCGATAGCCGGACCATCCTCGGCGAGCAGGGCGCCGAGCAGCTACTCGGCAAGGGGGACATGCTCTACATGCCGGGCGGAAAGCAGATCGCCCGGGTCCACGGCCCGTTCGTCTCCGACGAGGAGGTGCGCGCCGTCGCCGACCATTGGCGGGCGCAGGGACATCCCAGCTACGTCCAGGCGGTCACCGAGGAGCCGGAGGACGGCGGCTACATGTTCGAGGGCCAGCCGACCGGCGAGGACGATCCGGAGGCGCAGCTCTACCGAAAGGCGATCCAGACGGTCGCGGAGAGCCAGAAAGCCTCCACCTCCTACCTCCAGCGCCAGCTCCGGGTCGGCTACAACAATGCAGCGCGCCTGATCGAGCGGATGGAGAAAGACGGCATAGTCAGCACCCCCGACCATGTCGGCCGCCGCGAGGTCCTGGTCGATTCGGAGGGGCGGCCGCTCCACTAGCCGCTTGTCCTCCCCATCGCCGGAGGCGATGGGGAGGGGGACCATGCGAAGCATGGTGGAGGGGTAGTGGGTACGCATCAGTGAATTTGGCGCGAGACGGCGCGGGCTTGTGGCAATTGCCCCTCCACCACCCTTCCCATCCGCTTCGCGGACAGGGAGGATGAGGCGCTCGGAACCGCCGGGTTCAGAGGGCATTCAAGCTTCGAAGGCTAGCGCCGCTTTCAAATTCCATCCGTTTGGAGACTTAGAATGATGCGTTTGAAGACGCTCGCCCTTGCAGCCGGGTCGGCGGCCGCCGTCGCCATGCCGGCTCCGCAGGCTCCGGTCGCCGCCCAGGCGGCCTCCCCGCTTTCCCAGGTCACGGCGCACCTCAAGGCGGTCAGCACGATGACCGCAGGTTTCCGCCAGACCGACCGCAAGGGCCGGTCGCTGACGGGGACGATGACCCTGAAGCGGCCGGGCAGGCTCCGCTTCGAGTATCAGAGGGGCGTGCCGATGCTGATCGTCGCCGACGGCCGCAAGCTCAACATGATCGACTACGAGACGGGCCGGGTCGACGGCTGGCCGATCGGCAATTCGCCGCTCGGGGTGCTTCTCAACCCCAACCCGGACCTCAGCCGGATCGCCAAGATCGTCCGCAACGACAGCCAGACCATGCTCGTCCAGGCGCGCGACCCGAAGAGGCCGGAATTCGGGACGATCACGCTCGGTTTCGCCAAGGTCTCCAGCGCGCCGTCGGGCCTTCTGCTCCAGGGCTGGACGGTGGTCGACGCCCAGAACAACCGGACGACCGTCAAGCTCTCCGGCCAGCGTTTCAACGTGCCCGTCGCCGACAGCGCCTTCACCTTCCAGCGCCCGGTAAAGGGCCGAAAAGGTTAAGCCATTCATCGGCGCGACAGGAATGAGACACTAAAACATAAATTGCGATTGCGGGTGGTCGCTGTCGGGTTTTCCCCCTGTTGCCCGGCGTGCCGCCGTAATCGCGCCTCGCGTAGACCACGCTTGGTTGGCCCTCGCTCCACGCCCCCGGAGCGGGGGCCTTTAACTGCCCGGGGCGCCCCGCGTCATCGACAGCAAAGGCGGTCCGGGCTAGAGGCTCGAGCCATGTCCTCCACTCTCAAGATCGCCTCCTGGAACATCAATTCCGTCCGAGCCCGGCTTGAGATCGTCGAGAAGTTCCTTCGCGACGAAGGCCCCGACATCCTGTGCCTTCAGGAGACCAAGGTCTGCGACCCCGACTTCCCGGCCGCGATGTTCCACGGCCTGGGCTACGTCCACCAGATCCTGTGCGGCCAGCGCATGCACCATGGAGTCGCGATCCTCAGCCGGCTTTCGGCGCGGGAGGAGGAGCGGCACGACTGGCAGGCCAATGGCGAGGCCCGCCACATCGGAGTCCGGCTCGAATGCGGGATCCGGCTCGAGAACGTCTACGTTCCGGCCGGCGGCGACACGCCCGACCGCGAGGTCAATGCCAAGTTCGGCCAGAAGCTCGACTTTCTCGAACGGATGACCCGCTGGTCCGAGGCCTGCCGCTGCCCGACCATCGTCGTCGGCGACTTCAACGTCGCTCCGCTCGAGTGCGACGTGTGGAGCCACAAGCAGCTGCTGGGCGTGGTCAGCCATACGCCTGTCGAGGTCGAGGCGCTGACCAGGCTGCAGCAGAGCAATGACTGGGTCGACCTCGGCCGGCATTTCCACCCGGCGCCAAAGCGCCTTCACACCTGGTGGAGCTACCGCTCGCCCGACTGGACCAAAAACGATCGCGGGCGCCGTCTCGACCATATGTGGGCGACGGCAGACGTCGCGCGCCAGGCCCTGAGCCACGTCGTCCACGAGCCCTGCAGGAACTGGACCCGGCCCTCGGACCATGTCCCGCTCGTGACCGAGTTCGAGATTTGAGCGGCGGACCCGCGAACCAGCGGATTGCAGCGGCTCTGGCGAAGCTTCGCCGGGGCGAAGCGATCAGGCTCCGGAACGACGACCTCACCGTGGCCTTCCTTTCGGTCGAGTTCGCGAGCCGGGCGGCGGTCGACGCCTTCGGCGGCGGCGAGCCGCTCAGGCTGCTGGTGAGCGCCGAGCGGGCGCGGGTCCTCGGCCTGGGGGGCGATGTCGAGGGCGAGGACACGGTCGTCTTGGAGCTCGAGGGCGTCACGCTCGACGAGGCCCGGATCCTGGCCAACCCGCTCCTCGACAACTACTCGGCCGTTCGGCCCTCGCGGGTCCGGGCGCCGACCCGCGAGATCATCGCCAGCTGCGCGATGGGCCTGGCGAAGAAGGCCGAGCTTCTACCGGCGCTGCTCTATCGGTACGCACGGCCCGAAGAAGGCCCCGCTTTGGACGTCGAGGAGGTGGCCGGCTATTCGCCGCCGGACGATCTCCAGCTGATCGCGACCGCGCCTCTGCCGGTGGACGTCGACGAGAGCGCGCGTATCTTCGTGTTCCGCGAATTTGTGGGCAACATGCACCATCTGGCGCTCCAGCTGGGCCGGGGCGGGGCGGACTCGATCCCACTCGTCAGGCTCCACTCGGAATGCCTGACGGGCGACGTCTTCTTTTCCCAGAAGTGCGATTGCGGCGCCCAGCTCGACGATTCCAAGCAGCTCATCGCCCGCGAAGGCGGCTTCCTCATCTACCTGCGCGAGGAAGGCCGGCGGATCGGCCTGGTGAACAAGATAAGGGCCTATGCCCTTCAGAACCGGGGCCTCGATACGCTCGACGCGAACCGCCACATAGGATTCGGCGACGACGAGCGCGATTATCTCATCGCCGCGAACATGCTCAATCAGCTCGACGTTGCGAAGGTGCGGCTCCTCACCAACAATCCGTCGAAGGCACAGGCTCTGCAGTCGGCCGGGATCGACGTCGTCGAAATCCGGCCGCTCCGTACCGGGCGCACCCGCCACAACGAGCGCTACCTCGCCACCAAGCGGGACCGGAGCGGGCACTCGCTCTGACGTCATGACGGCATTACCGTCATTGCGAGGAGCGAAGCGACGAAGCAATCAGCGTCCCTCGACGACCGGGCTGGGTTGCTTCGCTTCGCTCACAATGACGCGATCGGGAGACGGCTGCGGCCGTGTTCATGGATGCCGGGTCAAATTCCGCATGACGAGCTTGCGCACGTCGTCATAGGTCGCGGCGACATGGTCGGCTCCGGCCGCTCGAAGCCGATCGCCGTGGCCGGGCCCGCAATGCAGGCCCGCGCAAAGACCGACCACCGTCATCCCCGCCGCCCGGGCCGACTTCACCCCGGCCGGCGTATCCTCGACGACCAGCACCTGCCCCGGTCGAACTCCGATCTCCCGCGCTGCGTGGAGATAGATGTCGGGATTGGGCTTGCCCCGCTCGACATGCTCGGCGGCGCTGAACAGGCGGTCGCCGAAATGACGGGCGAGCCCGAACCGCTCGAGCGATCCGCGAAGCCACTCGGTCGGGCTGGACGAGGCGACGGCCTTGGGCACCGGCGGAAGCGCGGCGAGAAAGGCCTCCACGCCGGCGACGGCGGTCACTTCCTCCAGTCGAAGCTGGAAGGCCGTCTTCGAACGCTCCCGAAAGTCGGCCGGGAGCGGCCGACCGATCTCCGCCTCGATGACCACGCACATGTCGCGCCAGTTGAGGCCGATATAGCGCTCGACGGCCTGCTCCACCGACGTCGGGTGGCCGAGTTCGGTCAGCGCTTGGGCGAGGATGGTATTGGACAGGACCTCGCTGTCGACGATGACTCCGTCGAAATCGAAGATCATGGCCTGGAATATCATCGGTTCCCGGGACCGATGATATAAGAAGGCTCCAGGCCATCGCCGAACTTCAGGGCCGTTCCCCGAACAGGGCGGTTCCGACCCTGACATGGGTGGCTCCGGTCGCCACCGCGGTCGAGTAGTCGGCCGACATGCCCATGCTGAGCCAATCGAGGCCGTTCCGGCGCGCCAGCTCGGCGAGCAGTGCGAAATAAGGCGCCGGCTCGACGTGGGCGGGCGGAATGCACATCAGGCCCCCGATCGGAAGGTCGGCCTCGCGGCCCGCCTCGATCAAGGCGGGAAGATCCGCGACGGGGCAGCCGCCTTTTTGCGGCTCGTCGCCGATATTGACCTGGATGAAGCAGTCCGGCCGGCGCCCGGCTTTCGCCATCGCCCCGGCGAGGGCCGACACCAGGGAGGGCCGGTCCACCGAATGGATCGAGTCGAACAGGTCGACGGCCTCCGCCGCCTTGTTCGACTGAAGGCGACCGATCAAGTGCAGCCGGAGACCCGGAGTCTCCGATTTGAGCGCCGGCCACTTGCCCTGCGCTTCCTGGACCCGGTTCTCGCCGAAGTCGCGCTGCCCGGCTTCGATCAGCGGGCGGATCGAATCCGCGCCATGGGTTTTCGAGACGGCGATCAAAGTCACCTCTGCCGCCGGCCGGGCGGCGAGCCGGGCGGACCGCTCGATCGAGTCCCTCACGTCCTGAAGGCGCTGTGCGGGCGATACGCCGGTCATGCCGGCTGCTATAGGAAGCGCCATGCCCCGCCGCCAGCCTCTGCCGCGACTCTGGCTGATGACCGACGAGCGCCAGGGCGACGGCCTGTGGGAATCGCTCGAGCGGCTGCCCAGGGGCTCGGGAATCGTCTTTCGGCACTATAGCCTCTCCTGCGCCGAGCGGCGGAGGCTGTTCGACCGGGTCCGGCGGGTCGCGAAGCGCCGGCGACTGCTGCTTCTCGCCGCCGGGGGTGGGCTGCGCGGCGAGGGAAGTCATGGCCGTCGATACGGCAGCTTCAGCGCTTCGGCCCATAACCTGCGCGAGCTGAAGGCCGCGGAGCGCTCGGGCGCCAAGCTGATTTTCCTCTCCCCGGCCTTCCCGACCCGCTCCCATCCGGGCGGCAGAGCGCACGGGCCGGTTCGATTCGGACTGATCGCCAGGCATGCCCGGGTCCCGGTGATTGCGCTGGGCGGCGTTGATGCGCGCAACGCGCTGCGGCTTCCCCACATCTACGGTTGGGCAGGAATAGACGTTTGGCTTGCCTCCCCATCGAAGATGGGGAGGGGGACCATGCGAAGCATGGTGGAGGGGTAGCTGCCCTGGATTTCGATGGTTCGATCGGGATCCTCGGCGATCTGCGCCTTCTACCCCTCACCACACTTCGTGTGGTCCCCCTCCCCCCGCTTCCCGCGGGGAGGCAGTTAGAAGCGGAAAGCCGTCCCGACGTAGACCGCCTGGCTGTCGCGGCGCGGGTCGGCGAGGGCCTCGAGCCGGTCGCGCTGGATCTTGTAGCGGACTCCGCCGGTGACATCGAGGTTGCGGGCGATCCGGTAGGAACCGCCGACTCCGACCGTATAGGTCTCATCCTCCGCGATGATCCGGGGGGTCGCGTCGTCGGCTTTCGCGACTCCGGCCTCGGCGCGCGCGGTGAAGCGGCTTCCCGAATAGCTGACTCCGACTTCCGCCGCCTTGCGGCCGCCCGGGATCGTCCCGCCTTTGACGGAATCGACATCGCCGGACAGCGCGAAGCGCTTCCAGCCGACCGAAGCGCCGAGATTGTAGACGGTGGGCGTGATCGCGGTGACGGGGGTGGCCGACGCGTCGGCGACACGGCGAGTCGCTGCGGCCGGGCTCGCGGCGCGGGCCCTGATCGCGACTCGGATCGACTGGCTCCGGTTGACCGACGTCGGCGCAGGCGTGAACCGGAAGCTGTTGGCCTGGACTCCGCGGCGCGCGAGCTCGGCGGCGAGGCGGGGATCGGCGACGGCGGGCGTGAAGGTGCCGGCCCGGAGCGACGCCGCGGGCCTCGCCTTCCGGCCCTGCTGGCTGCTCGCGGCGAGGGCAGGCGTGAGCACGAGCGACAGCGCGACGAGCGCTGAGCTTCCTGCTGCACCGATACCACCGAGCTTCACAATCACTGCACGCGACTCCCGTATCGAAGCGGATGTAGTACGTCCCGGGCGGTCAAACCAGCGAAGCGGAAGGAGCGGACACGAATCGTTCCGGCATGTTGCATGTTTTCCACAGCCCGGCATTGACGTGGCAGCAATACGCTCATCCCGGCACTTGGCTCCCTCCAGGTCCTCACCCAGCCCAGAGACGGCTTGCCGCCCGCGTGGCGCGTTCTATAACGGCGCTCGACCCTCCGTAGTTTCCAAGGACACAAGCTTCATGCGACGCGCTGATATTCTGGCACTGACGATCGTCGGCGCCCTTGGCCTCTCCGCCTGCGACTTTGTTCGTGAGGACATCAACAAGTCGCTCGGGCGCAGCAGCGGGGACCGGGTGCGCGAGGCGGATCTCGCCGCGTCCAAGGTGTCGACGATCGGAGTCAATTCCTACCTGTGGCGAGCCGCTCTCGAGACGCTCTCCTTCGCGCCAATGGCCCAGGTCGATTCGAACGGCGGGGTGTTGGTGACCGACTGGTACAGCAATCCGAGCTCGCCGGGCGAGCGGGTCAAGGTCACCGCGACCATCCTCGACCGCGACCTGCGCGCCGACGCGCTTCGAATCGCCGCCTCCCGGCAGGTCCTGAGCGGCGGCCAGTGGGTCGACGCTCCGGTCGCGGCGGCGACCGTCCAGAAGCTCGAGGAGATCATCCTCACCCGCGCCCGCGATCTCCGCCGGAACGCCATCGCAAGCTAAGGAGCTTCACTGACAATGGCGGCGCGTTTCAACCCGCTCGAGGCCGACGCGCGCTGGCAGAAGCTGTGGGAGGAGCAAGGCACCTTCCACGCTTCGGGCGACGATTCCCGCCCCCGGGCCTACGTCCTCGAGATGTTCCCCTATCCGTCGGGGCGCATCCACATGGGCCATGTCCGCAATTACACGATGGGCGACGTCCTCGCCCGCTACCGCCGGATGAACGGCTTCGACGTGCTCCACCCGATGGGCTGGGATGCCTTCGGGATGCAGGCCGAGGATGCGGCGATGGAAAAGAAGGTCCATCCCGGGGAATGGACCCGATCCAACATCGACACGATGCGCGCGCAGCTCAAGCGGCTCGGGTTCGCGCTCGACTGGAGCCGCGAGCTCGCCACCTGCGACCCCTCTTATTACGGCCACGAGCAGGCTCTGTTCCTCGACCTCCATGAGGCGGGGCTGGTGTATCGCAAGCAGAGCGAAGTGAACTGGGATCCGGTCGACATGACCGTGCTCGCCAACGAGCAGGTCATCGACGGCCGCGGCTGGCGCTCGGGCGCCCTCGTCGAGCGGCGCAAGCTCAGCCAGTGGTTCCTCAAGATCACCGACTTCGCGGACGATCTGCTCGACGGCCTCGGCGAGCTCGACCAGTGGCCCGACAAGGTCCGGCTGATGCAGGAGAACTGGATCGGCAAGAGCCGGGGGATGCGGTTCAGGTTCGAGCTGGCTTCGACGGAAGGCAGTGAAAGCCCTTCGACAGGCTCAGGGCGAACGGAGGGGGGCTCGGAAGCCGGCGGGATGGGGTCGAACCCTGAATCCGTTCGGGCTGAGCCTGTCGAAGCCCCTTCCTCCCTCCCTTCGTCGTTCGAAGTCTTCACCACCCGCCCGGACACCATCTTCGGCGCAAGCTTCGCCGCGATCGCGCCCGACCATCCGATCGCCCAGGCATTGTCGGACGGAAACGAAGCGCTCGCCGGCTTCATCGCCGAGTGCAAGCAGGGCGGGACCACGGCCGCCGAGCTCGAGACTGCGGAGAAGAAGGGCTTCGACACCGGCGTGCGGGTCATCCACCCGCTCGACCCCGATTGGACGCTGCCCCTCTACGTCGCCAATTTCGTGCTGATGGATTACGGCACGGGCGCCATCTTCGGCTGCCCGGCGCACGACCAGCGCGACCTCGACTTCGCCCGCAAATACGGGCTGCCCGTGACCCGGGTCGTCGCACCGTCGCCCGAGGAGGCCGAGGAGCCGATCGGCGACGAGGCCTATTCGGGTCCGGGCCGGCTGGTGAACAGCCGCTTCCTCGACGGCCTCACCGCGGAAGACGGGATCCGGGAGGTGATCGCCCGAGCCGAAGCCGAGGGCTGGGGCCAGGGCACCACCGTGTGGCGGCTTCGCGACTGGGGAGTCTCGCGCCAGCGTTACTGGGGCACCCCGATCCCGATCGTCCATTGCGAGGCCTGCGGCCCTGTCGCGGTGCCGCGCGGGCAGCTGCCGGTGGTCCTGCCCGAGGACATCGATTTCGAGACTCCGGGCAATCCGCTCGACCGCCACCCGACCTGGGCGAAGGTCGACTGCCCCGATTGCGGCGGCCCGGCCCGGCGGGAGACCGACACGCTCGACACGTTCGTCGATTCCTCCTGGTATTTCATCCGATTCGCCAGCCAGCCGGCGGACGAACCGTTCGACCGGTCCGAGGCGGAGCGCTGGCTTCCCGTCGACCAGTATATCGGAGGAGTCGAGCATTCGATCCTCCACCTGCTCTATGCCCGCTTCTGGACCCGCGCCCTTCAGCGGATCGGCAAGCTCGACGTCGAGGAGCCGTTCAAGGGCCTCTTCACCCAGGGCATGGTCACCCACGTCACCTTCCAGGACTCCGAGGGCAGGTGGCTGACTCCGGACGAAGCCGAAAGCCATCTCGGCCCCGTCGTTCGCGGCCGGGTCGAGAAAATGTCCAAGTCCAAGCGCAACACGGTCGATCCGGAGCCCATAGTCGACCAGTACGGCGCCGACGCGGTACGCTGGTTCATGCTCTCCGACAGCCCGCCGGAGCGCGACCTCGAATGGAGCGAGGCCGGGATCCAGGGCAGCTGGCGCTTCGTCCAGCGCCTCTGGCGGCTCGCGTCGGAAGAGGCGGATCGCGGCGTTTCCTCCTGGCTCGGCGACGGCGAGGACAAGGCCCTCGACCGCAAGGTCCACCAGGCGATCGCCGCGGTCGGCGCCAATATCGAGGCTCTGGCCTTCAACAAGGCGATCGCAAACCTCTTCGAGCTGACCAGCGCGATCGAGAAAGCGGCGCCTTCGCCGTCGCGAAGCTCGGCCGTCGAGGCGCTGGTCCGGCTGGCCTCGCCGATGGTCCCGCACCTGGCGGAGGAGGCCTGGGCGGCGATGGGCCGCGACGGCCTCGTCGCCGAGGCGCAATGGCCCGAGGCGGACCCGGCCCTTCTGGTCGAGGAGGAGGTCACGATCGCGGTGCAGGTGAACGGGAAGCTTCGCGACACCCTCTCCGCTCCAAAGGGCACGGACAGGGAGACTCTCGAAGAAATGGCCCTCGCCTCGGAGAAGATCGCCGGCCTGCTCGGCGGCAAGGCGCCCCGCAAGGTGATCGTCGTCCCCGACCGGCTGGTGAACGTCGTCGCATGACGTACGGCCGCCCTAAGCCCCGCCCCGTTCGCCCTGAGCTCGTCGAAGGGCCTTCCTTCCGTTCGTCCGGATCCAAGCGAAACAAACGGCTTCGACAGCCCCGGATCAAGTCCGGGGCCGAACGGTTTCGGGTTAGCCTTGCTCTGATCACAGGCGCTCTTCTTCTCGCCGGCTGCGGGCTGCAGCCGCTCTACGGCGGGGGCGCCTCGGGCCCGGTCGCCCAGACCCTGCGCTCCGTAACGGTCGCCCCGATCGAAGGGCGCGCCGGCTGGCTGGTCCGCACCGCTCTCGAGGACCGGCTCGGCGCCCCGAAGGACGGCTCCGCGGCCTATCGGCTCGAAGTGATGCTCGACGACGACATCACCGGCTTCGGAATCCGCACCGACGACGCCGTCACCCGCGAGCGGCGGACCCTGAGGGCGCGCTATCGACTGGTCGATTCGGCCAAGGGCACCGTCCTTCTCGACGCCACCGCCGGCTCCGACGCCGGAATCGACGTGGTCGGCTCCGAATATGCCACGGTCGCCGCGGAGCAGACGGCGCTCGAGCGCCTTTCAAGGGAGGTCGCGGACCAGATCGTCACTCGGGTCGCGCTCTATGCCCGGCGAAGCGGCGAAGCGCCGTGAAAGCGAAACGCGCCGAGGTGGAGCGTGCTCTGAAGAGCCCTTCGGCCTATCGCTTCTTCCTCCTCTACGGCCCCGACGATTCGGGATCCCATTCGCTGGTCAAGGTCGCCTCGGCCGGAGCGGGCCCCGAGGCCGAACGGGTCGAGCTGACCGGAGCCGAGCTCAAGGCGGACCCGGCGCGGCTCGCCGACGAGGCGGCCTCGATCTCGCTGTTCGGCGGCGCCCGCTACATCGTCGTCCAGCCCGCCGGGGACGAGTGCCTGGCCGCAGTCGAAGCCTTGCTTCAGGCGCCGGCGGCCGGCAATCCGGTTCTGCTCATCGCCGGAGCCCTCAAGCCCGCTTCCAAGCTCCTCAAGCTCGCGCTCGCCGATCCCGCCGCCCTGGCGCTCGCCAGCTACGCCCCGGAGGGCCAGGAAGCCGAGCGGCTGGTCATCGAAATGGCCCGGGCCGAGGGGCTGACCGTCCGGCCCGACGTCGCCCGCCGACTTGCCGACTCCTGCGCCGGCAACCGCGCCATCCTTGCGCTCGAGCTCCAGAAGCTGGCTCTGTACCTCGACTCGGCCCCGGACCGGCCCAGGCCGCTCGAGCACGAAGCGATCGACTCGGTCGGAGCCGCGGCGGAGGAGGGCGATCTCAGCCGGCTCGTCGACAGCGTCGGAAGCGGCAACGCCGCGATGCTTCAGTCCGAGCTGGTCCGCCTGTCCAGCGAGGGGATAGAGGGGATCCCGCTGATCCGGGCGGTGCTTCGCCGGATGAGCCTGCTCTCCCGCCTGCGATCCCAGGTGGAGCGCGGCAGCAGCCCCGGCGCAGTCATGGCGTCACAGGGTAAGTCGTTGTTCTGGAAGGAAAAGGACTCGGTCGGCCAGCAGCTCGGCCGGTGGCGCTCGGACGCCTTGGCGCGGAGCGTCAGCCGGCTTTTGGAAGCGGAGCGGCAGGTAAAGGCGCCCGGCGGGCTTGGACCGGCGGCCGTCGACGAGGAACTCTTCGCCATCTGCCGCCAGGCGGCGCGTCTGAGGTAGACCGTCATCCCGGCGAAAGCCGGGATGACGGGTGAGGGCCGGCCACCGTCATTGCGAGGAGCGTAGCGACGAAGCAATCCAGCCACGGATGCCGGCGCCTCCGGATCGCTTCGCTTCGCTCGCAATGACGGTGGAGACGCCGCTCGACCCTAAATCTTCTCGCCGCTCAGCCGCTGGCAGATCATGTCGAGCTGGTCGAGCGTCGAATAGGCCAGCGCGACCGCACCGCCGTCGCCCTTGTGGCTGATCTTCACCTTGAGCCCGAGCATGTCGCCGAGCTGGCGCTCGAGCGCCTCGATGTCGGCCCCGGCCTCCTTGATCGCCAGCCGCCCCTGGCGCTCGCGGCCGGGCTTGCCGAAGCGGGCGAGCTTCTCGGTTTCGCGAACCGAAAGGCCGCGCTCGACCACTTGTCGGGCCAGAGCGTCCGGATCCGCGGAGCCGATCAGCGCCCGGGCATGGCCCATGCTGAGCTGGCCGGTCTCCAGCAGCTGCCTGACTCCGCTTGGAAGAGCGAGCAATCTCAACAGGTTGGCGATATGGCTTCGGCTCTTCCAGACGAGCTTGCTGAGCGCCTCCTGGCTATGGCCGAACTCGTCCATCAGCCGCCTATAGCCCTCGGCTTCCTCGATCGCGTTGAGGTCGCGGCGCTGGATGTTCTCGAGCAGTGCGACTTCGAGGGTCTCGGCATCGTTGAAATCGCGGACGATGACCGGGATTTCGTGAAGCTGCGCCCGCTGCGCCGCTCGCCAGCGCCGTTCGCCGGCGACGATCTGGTAGCGATGGCCGTGCGGACGGACGACGACCGGCTGGATCAGCCCGCGCTGCCTGATCGAGGCGGCGAGCTCGTCCAGTGCCTCCTCGTCGAAATAACGGCGGGGCTGGTCGAGATGGGGCTCGATCGAAGAGATCGGCATCATCTGGATTCCGCCCCGGGCGGGCTGGGCCCCGCCGGACACCGGCGCCTCCTGCGCCACCTCGCCGAGCAGCGAGGAAAGGCCTCGGCCGAGGCCGGACGGACGCTTGCGGGCGGGCGAATCCTCGCTCATGCCGCCGCCGCCGCCTTGGGCAGCCGGCCGATAAGCTCGCGCGCAAGGGCGATATAAGCTTCCGACCCGGGGCAGCGATGGTCGTAGATGAGCGCGGGTATGCCGTGGCTCGGCGCTTCCGACAGCCGGACGTTGCGGGGAATCACCGTCTCGAACACCACCTTGCCGAGGCAGGCTCTCACGTCGTCGGCCACCTGCGAGGACAGGTTGTTTCGCCGGTCGAACATGGTGAGCGCCACTCCGAGGATCGAAAGCTCCGGGTTGAACCGGGCGCGGATCCGCTCGATCGTCTGCAAGAGTTGGCTAAGTCCTTCCAATGCAAAGAATTCCGTCTGCAGTGGGACGAGAATCGACTGGGCCGCGACCAGCGCGTTGATGGTCAACAGCCCGAGGCTCGGCGGGCAGTCGATCAGGCACACGTCCCAGCGGCCCGCGGACGCATCCATCGCGTTGTCGAGCCGGTGGGTCCGCTCTTCGAGCGCCACAAGCTCGATCTCAGCTCCGGAGAGATCGACGGTGGCAGGCACCAGGTCGAGCCGGGGGACCTTGGTCGGAACCACGGCTTCCTCGATCGTGGCTCCTCCGGTGAGCACGTCGTAGCTGGACCGGTCGCGCAGGGCGTGGCCGATTCCGAGACCGGTGGAGGCATTGCCCTGGGGATCGAGGTCGATCAGGAGCACGCGCCAGCCGGTCGCGGCCAGCGCCGTGGCGAGGTTGATCGCCGTCGTCGTCTTGCCGACCCCGCCTTTCTGGTTGGCGACCGCTATTCGGATCAAGATCTTCCCCTCGGCTTGCGGCGAACCCGGCTTGCAACGACGATTCGCGCCTCGTCGTCGGTCAGGCTCGGCTCGAGACGGAAATCACCCTGCCACGAAGATTGCGCCGCTTCCAGTTCCGACTTGGCGTTTCTTCCTTTCGGGAGGATCCAGGCCGTCCCGGGCGCGGAAAAACGCTCGGCGAGGGTGAAAAGCTTGGGCAGCGGGGCGAAGGCTCGAGCGCTGATGACGTCGAACGGCCGGGACGGGACCGTCTCGATCCGTGAGCAGAGGATTTCAACCCGGTCCGCTATTCCGAGCAGAGACGCCGCGGCTCGAAGAAACTCCGCCCGAAGCCGACGGGACTCGATGAGAACCGCCGCTGCCGGATGGAACAGCGGGACCATCAGGCCCGGAAACCCCGCGCCCGTCCCCAGATCGAGCCAGGAGCGAGCAGCGGTGGGGGCGAAACGGACGAGCTGCGCGGAGTCGAGGATGTGACGCTCCCAGACCGAATCCAGCGAGGCCTTGGAGACGAGATTGTGAAGCGCGTTTTCGGTCCGGAGCAGCGCCACGAAAGCTTCCAGGCGCTCGATTGTTTCACGTGGAACATCAAGCCGCCGCTTGGCCTCGGCCTCGTCCATCAGGCCGCCCTGCGCCTGGAATGGACGAGAATCGCCGCCAGCGCGGCGGGGGTGATCCCGCGAATCCGACGCGCGGCACCCAGGCTGGTCGGGCGGGCGGAGTCGAGCCGCTCGACCATTTCGAGCGACAATCCGGCGATCGCCGAATAATCGATGTCCGCCGGGATCCGGACATTCTCGTCGCTTCGAAGCCGGGCGACCTCGGCCCGCTGCCGCTCGACATAGGGGGCGTAGCGATGATCCTCGACCGCCTCTTCAAGCAGGGGCCTAGGGACTTGGGCCAGTGCGGGGACCACCCGAAGCAGGGCCTCCGAGTTCAGCTCGGGATATCGAAGCCAATCGGACAGCGGGCGGCGGACCCCGTCGTCGCGAATTTCGACACCGGCCCCCTTCAGCTCCGCTGCCGTGCGCAGGGCGTCGAGGTGCCGCTCCACGGCCCGGCGCTGCGCCTGGCGATCGTCGAAATGCTTGCGCCGCTCCGCCCCGACGACTCCGGCCGCGATCGCTCCGGGAGTGAGCCTCGACTCGGCATTGTCGGCGCGAAGCCGAAGCCGGAATTCGGCGCGCGCCGTGAGCATCCGGTAGGGTTCGGTGACGCCCTGAAGGGTGAGGTCGTCGACCATGACCCCGATATAGCTCTCGCTGCGATCGAAGCGCAGCGGCGGGCGTCCGCCGGCCCAGGCGGCGGCGTTGGCGCCGGCAACGAGCCCCTGGGCGGCGGCCTCCTCATAGCCGGTGGTCCCGTTGATCTGTCCTGCCAGGTACAGGCCCTCGACCTCCCGGACGGAGAGCGTCGGTTCGAGGATCCGGGGGTCGACATGATCATATTCGACCGCATAGCCCGGCTGGACGATCTCGGCTCGCTCCAGGCCCGCCATCGAGCGCACCATCGCAAGCTGCACGTCCTCCGGCAGCGAGGTGGAAATTCCGTTGGGGTAGACGGCGGCCTCCTCCAGCCCTTCGGGCTCGAGAAATATCTGGTGACCGTCGCGGTCGGCGAAGCGGTGGACCTTGTCCTCGATGGACGGGCAGTAGCGCGGGCCGACTCCGCTGATGTCGCCGGCGAAAAGCGGCGAGCGGTCGAGATTGGCCCGAATGATTGCGTGGGTCGCTTCGTTGGTTCGGGTGATCGCGCAGAAGAGCTGCTCGGCGGGACGGAACGGCGTCATGGGCGACAGCGTCCAGCAGTCGGAGTCCGATTCCTGCCGTTCGAGCCGGGCCCAGTCGATGGTTCGGCCATTGAGGCGGGGCGGGGTCCCGGTCTTGAGCCGAGCGAGCGGGAGGCGCAGCTCGCGAAGCTGGACGGCCAGGGCCGAGGCCGAGCGTTCGCCGATCCGCCCGCCGGCCCGGCTGGTGCGGCCGAAATGGAGCTTGCCGCCAAGGAAGGTTCCGGTCGCCAGGATAACCGCCTTCGACTCGAACGACCGGCCGTCGGCGAGCTCGAGCCCCGCGACGCGGCGGCCGTCCAGCCGGAGAGCGGCAGCTTCCCCCTCGACGATTGCAAGGTCCGCTTGCGAGTCGAGCATCCGGTGGATGGCCGCCTTGAAGAGCCGCCGGTCAGCCTGGACCCGAGGCCCGCGAACCGCGGCCCCCTTGCTTGCGTTGAGCATCCGGTAGTGGATGCCGGCTTGGTCGGCGGCGCGGGCGATCAGGCCGTCGAAGGCGTCGACTTCCCGAACCAGATGCCCCTTGCCCAGCCCGCCGATCGCCGGGTTGCACGACATCGCCCCGATCTGCTCGCGTGCGAAGCTGACCAGCGCCACCCGGGCGCCCATACGGGCGGCGGCCGCAGCCGCTTCGCAGCCGGCGTGCCCGCCGCCGACCACGATTATGTCGAAGCTCCGATCCATAGCGCCGTCTATATGTTCCACGTGGAACAATGTCGCGCCAATTGGAAAGCTCTCCGCCGATTTTGTGGTCCCCCTCTCCGAGACGAGTTCGGGGAGCATCAGTCTGATGGACGCCTATTTCCCGATGCAGAAACGCCCGAACAGCATGTCGAGCATGTCCTCCACCCCGGCCCGCCCGGTGACTCGATCGAGTTCCACCCGTGCCTCGCGTAGGGCCTCGGCCGCGATCAGCATGTCGTCGACCCGCGCAGAACGCAGATGGCCGACGGCGCGCGCGATGACGCCGCGATGCCGGGCGTTGACCGCGACCTCGCTTTCTGCCGGGAGCAGAGCCCGAGCCCGCCTGGCCAACAGCGAGACCAGGTCCGGAATGCCTTCCCCGGTGATCGCCGAGACTCGAACGTCCGATTCGCGCGCCGCTTCCGGCAAATCGCACTTTGCCTGGACCAGGATCGTCTTGTCCCGCTCCGGCCCCTGGGCCGGATCGCCAAGCCACAGGATCAGGTCGGCCGAGGCGAGGCTGGAGCGTGCCCGCCCGACTCCGATCGATTCCACCTCGTCGGAACTGTCTCGAAGCCCGGCCGTGTCGATCAACAGGAAGGGCATTCCGGCCAATGCCGTCGGAGCCTCGATCAGGTCTCGAGTCGTTCCGGCCTGGGCCGATGTTATCGCCGCCTCTCTTCGAGCCAAGGCATTGAGTAGACTGGACTTTCCTGCGTTCGGAGGCCCTGAGATGACGACTCGCAATCCGTCCCTGAGGCGCTCGGCCGGCGGCTGGTCGACCACGGCCTGCATCTCGGCGGCGAGCGAGTCGACTCCGTCCGCCCATCCAGCCGGCCAGGCCTCGCCCACCTCGCCTTCGTCCGAGAAATCGAGGCAGGCCTCCAGCGAAGCCGCCAGCCCGAGCAGCCTGTGACGCCATGCCTCCAACTTTCGGCTGATCGCCCCTCCGGCAACGGCGAGGGCGGCCCGGCGCTGCGACTCCGTTTCCGCAGCGAGCAGGTCGGCGAGTCCTTCCGCCTCCGCAAGGTCGATCCGTCCGTTCTCGAACGCCCGGCGGGTGAACTCGCCGGGCTCCGCGGGCCGCAGGCCCTCCTGCGCCGCCAAGGCCCCCAGAACGGCCGCCACGACCGCACGGCCGCCGTGGAGGTGAAGCTCGGCCACATCCTCTCCGGTGGCGCTGTGGGGCCCCGGAAAGCGCAGCACCAGGGCCCGGTCGAGCGGCTCGCCCCGCCAGCGCAGCGTCGCGAGCGTGGCCACTCTCTCCTGCGGCAGCTTCCCGGCCAGCGCGCAGAGCGCCGATTCCGCGTTCGGACCGCTGATCCGGACAACCGCCAGGGCCGCGGGCGGGCTGCCGGAGGACAAGGCGAAGATGGTGTCGGTCACGCGCCGCCCCCTCGAACCTCCGTCATCCCGGCGAAAGCCGGGATCTCGGGGAGACCCACCGAAACTTCTCGTCCCGAGGTCCCGGCTTGCGCCGGGATGACGGGACTCATCCCTTCTTCCCGCTCATTCCCTCGAGCATCGACCGCCACATCGTCAGGCCCGCCTCGTTCATCGGGCCCCAGGCCTTCATCATCTCCGCGGCCGATTCGGCGGTGAGCCCCTCGCTTGCCGCCTTGGTCATCCGCTGGACATAGGCTTCGTGGACGGGAGTCAGGTCGGGAAGCCCCAGGAAGCGCCGGGCTTCCTCGGGCGTGCAGTCGACGTCGACGCTGATCTTCATGGGCCGGTCCTTCCGCTGGTCTGGAAGCTATGTGTATAGAAGGCCCTCCCGAGGCAAGGAGGAGCCGAGCATGGCAACGATGCGGATCGAAACGCTCGAAGGGGACTCCGGCTTCGACGCCTATGTCGCCGAGCTGCAAGGCGCGGGCGTCCCGAGGGCGGCGATCGTCGTCATCCAGGAGATATTCGGGGTCAACGAGGGCATTCGCCGCAAGTGCGACCACTGGGCGGCCCTGGGCTATCTCGCGCTGGCGCCGGACCTGTTCTGGCGGCTCGAGCCCGGCATCGAGCTCGACCCCGACGTCCCGGACCAGTTCGGCCGGGCGCTCGAGCTGATGGGCCGGTTCGACCAGGATCGGGGCGTGATCGACATCGAGGCCACGATCCGCGCTGCCCGGGCCCGGCTGGGGGAGGGCGGAAAGGTGGGAGTCGTCGGCTTCTGCCTCGGCGGCCGGCTCGCCTACATGGCCGCGGCGCGAACCGATGCCGATTCGAGCGTTGGCTATTACGCCGTCGGCCTCCCCGACATCCTCCACGAAAAGAACGCCATCGCCCGTCCGCTGATGCTCCACATCGCCGGCGCCGACCATTTCGTCGACGAGGCGGCGCAGCGGGCGATGCACGAGGCGCTCGACGACCATCCCAAGGTCACGCTCCACGATTATCCCGGCGAGGACCACGGCTTCGCCGCCGAAATGGGCAAGAGGCGAAGCGAGGAGGCCGCGCGGCTGGCGGACGAACGGACCGCGGAATTCTTCGCGGAGCATCTCGGGTGAACCGGCGCGGCGCTTCCTGGCTGACCGCCGGCGCGGTGCTCAGCGCGGCCGCTGCCGTTCTGCATCTGGCGGTGATCGCCGGCGGCCCCGACTGGTACCGCTTCGTCGGTGCCGGCGAAGACATGGCTCGGATGGCGGAGCGGGGGTCGGTCTGGCCGACGGTCATCACTCTTGGCATCGCGGCTATCCTAGCCATCTGGGCGGCTTATGCCTTGGCGGGCGCCGGACGATTGAGGCGCCTGCCCCTCATCCGGACCGCGCTCGTGATCATAAGCGCCATCTACCTGCTTCGAGCCTTTGCCCTGGCTCCGCTGCTCCTCCTCAAACCGGATCTGGTCACCGCGTTCGACCTGTGGAGCTCGCTGATCGTGCTGGTCTACGGCCTGACCTATGCGGTCGGAACTTTCCGGGCGTGGCCCGTGCTTGCCCGCCCGGCGACATGACCGATCCCTACGCCTTCATCCTCCGCCGGACGGGCGGCCCGGAAGTGCTCGAGGCCGAGCATATCGACATACCGCGTCCGGGGCCGGGCGAGGTCCTGGTTCGGAACGAGGCGGTGGGGCTGAACTTCATCGACACCTATCACCGCTCCGGCCTCTACAAGCTGCCTTTGCCCTCGGGGCTGGGCGGGGAGGGGGCGGGGGTCGTCGAAGCGGTGGGCGAAGGCGTGACGGGCTTCCGGGAGGGCAACCGGGTCGGCTATTTCAACGGCCCGCTCGGATCCTACGCGACCCACCGGACGATCCCCTCCGACAGGCTGGTCAAGCTGCCCGATTCGATCGGCGGCGAGGAGGCCGCGGCGGCGATGCTCAAGGGCTGCACCGCCGAATATCTGATCGAACGCTGCGCCCGGGTCGAAGCCGGGCAGACCGTCCTCGTCCACGCCGCGGCCGGCGGAATGGGCTCCATCCTCGTTCAATGGCTGAAAGCCGTCGGGGCCACCGTCATCGCCCATGCCGGCGACAGCCGAAAGGCGGCGCTGGCGACGGAGCTGGGCGCCGACCACGCTTTGTGCTGTCCGATGGAAACGCTCGCCGCCGAGGTACGGGCGCTGACCGGCGGCCAGGGGGTTCCGGTCGTTCTCGACGGGGTCGGAGAGGCGAGCTGGAAGGCGTCGCTCGCCTCGGTCGCCCGGCGCGGCCTGTTCGTCACCTTCGGCAACGCCTCCGGGCCGGTGCCGCCCTTCAGCGCCCTCGACCTGCTCGGAGCCGGCTCGATCTTCGTCACCCGCCCCACGCTGGCCGATTATTGCAGGAGCGCCGAGGAGACCGCAGCCTCGGCCGAGCGACTGTTCGAGATGATCGGCAAGGGCTCGGTCGCGGTCCGGATCGGAGCGACCTTCCCCTTGCTCAAGGCGGCCGACGCCCACCGGGCGATCGAGTCGAGGGCGACGACCGGATCGACGGTGCTGATTCCCTGACCGTCCGTCCTTCGATACGGGCCTTCGCCAAGCTCAGTCCCTACGGTGAGCTTGTCGAACCGGCGTATCGAAGGATCCGCTGCCTCACCCGAACAGAGTGCCAAGCCCAACATTGGGGTCGACGAAGCCTTCGTAGACCATCTTTCCGGCGACGTAGACGATCACCAGAAGCCCGATCCAGGCGATCCAGCGGTAGCGCTCGATATATTTGGCGAGGATGTTGGCCGCGATTCCCATCAAAGCGACTGCGAGGAGCAGTCCGATGATCAGGATCCCGGGATGCTCGCGCGCCGCTCCGGCCACCGCGAGCACGTTGTCCAGGCTCATCGACACGTCGGCGACCGCAACCGCCCAGGCCGCCGCGGCGAAGCTCTTGGCGGGCTTCAGACCGCTGTCCTCGTCGCCGCTGACTTCGGGCGAGCCGCCCGACTGGCCCGAATGCTGAAGCTCGCGCCACATCTTCCAGCTCACCCAGAGCAGCAGCAGTCCGCCGGCGAAGGTCAGTCCGACGATCTGCATCAGCTGAGTGACGACCAAGGCGAAGGCGATCCGAAGGACGAGTGCGGCGATGATCCCGATCAGGATCACCTTGCGCCGCTGCTCGGCCGGAAGGCCGGCCGCGAGCGCTCCGACGACGATGGCGTTGTCGCCCGCCAGCATGATGTCGATCATCAGCACCTGGCCGAAGACCACCCAGGCCGCGGCCGTGTTGAGCTTCGAGAAATCCGTGACGATGGCGTCCCAGATTCCCCCGATCCCCAGCGGCGGAGCGGCGCCGTGGGCGACGATCAAGAGGTCGAGCATGGACATGCGGAAGGCCCCCCTTGGCCTACTGGTTCATCGAAGCGAAGAAATCCTCGTTCGACTTGGCGTCCTTCATCTTGTCGAGGAGGAACTGCATCGCGTCGACCGTGCCCATCTGCATGAGGATCCGGCGAAGCACCCACATCTTGGAGAGGGTCGCCTGGTCGACGAGCAGCTCCTCCTTGCGGGTGCCGGACTTGCCGACGTCGAGCGACGGGAAGATGCGCTTGTCGGAAACCTTGCGGTCGAGCACGATCTCCGAGTTGCCGGTGCCCTTGAACTCCTCGAAGATGACCTCGTCCATCTTGGATCCGGTGTCGATCAGCGCCGTGGCGATGATCGAGAGCGATCCGCCTTCCTCGATGTTGCGGGCGGCGCCGAAGAAGCGCTTGGGACGCTGCAGGGCATTGGCGTCGACGCCGCCGGTCAGCACCTTGCCCGACGACGGCACCACCGTGTTGTAGGCGCGGCCCAAGCGGGTGATCGAATCGAGGAGGATGACGACGTCCTTCTTATGCTCGACGAGGCGCTTGGCCTTCTCGATCACCATCTCGGCGACCTGGACGTGGCGGCTGGCCGGCTCGTCGAAGGTGGAGGAGATGACCTCGCCCTTCACCGAGCGCTGCATATCGGTCACCTCTTCCGGCCGCTCGTCGATGAGGAGGACGATGAGGAAGACCTCGGGATGGTTGTCGGTGATCGCCCGGGCGATGTTCTGGAGGAGCACCGTCTTGCCGGTCCTCGGCGGAGCGACGATCAGCGCGCGCTGGCCCTTGCCCTGCGGCGAGATGATGTCGATCACCCGGGCGGACTTGTCCTTCACCGTCGGATCGGCGCTGTCGAGGGTCAGCTTCTCGTCCGGGTAGAGCGGAGTGAGATTGTCGAAATTGACCCGGTGGCGAACCGCGTCGGGATCGTCGAAATTGACCGAGACCAGCCGCACCAGTGCGAAATAGCGTTCGCCCTCCTTCGGGCCGCGTATCTCGCCTTCGACCGTGTCGCCGGTCCTGAGCCCGAATTTGCGCACCTGGTTCGGAGCGACGTAGATGTCGTCGGGCCCGGCGAGGTAATTGGCCTCCGGAGAGCGGAGGAATCCGAATCCGTCCGGAAGCACCTCGATCGTGCCCTGGCCCATGATCTCCTCGCCATTCTCGGCCTGGACCTTCAGGATCGAGAACATCAGCTCCTGCTTGCGCAGGGTGGAGGCGCCCTCGATTCCCAGCTCTTCGGCCATGGCGACGAGGTCGGCGGGGGATTTTTGCTTCAAGTCTTTGAGATGCATGGAGAATTTACTCGGAAATTGGGATTGTCGACAGGCCGCGAAGGTCGGGATGGTGGCGGCTGGGGATTGCCTACACGGACGGCAGGCGAACGACTGTAGGCGCGTTAGGCTCCGCGATTTTTCAAGTCAACCGGGAAGGAAAGTGCGGAAGTGGAAGATATCCGTCATCCCGGCGAAAGCCGGGACCTCGGGACGAGAAGTCTCGGCGGGTCTCCCCGAGGTCCCGGCTTTCGCCGGGATGACGGCCCGGGACCGTCAAAAAGGCTTCACGATCACCAGCACCACGATCAGCACCACCGCGATCCCCGGCACTTCGTTCATCATCCTCAGCCCCCGGCCGCTCAGGGCCCGCTCGCCCCGGGCGAGCTTTCGGCCGTAGCCCACCATCCAGCCATGATAGGCCGACAGCGCCACGACGAGGATGAACTTGGCCTGGAACCAGCCCATCACCCAGGCCTGGGTCGTCCAGGCCAGCGACAGCCCGAAGATCCAGACGAGGATCATCGCCGGAGTGATGATGATCCGCCGCAGCTTTCGCTCCCGCTCGATCCACCGCGCCTCCTCCGCCGATCCGGGCGCGGCTTCCTGGTGGTAGACGTAGAAGCGCGGAAGCATGAACAGCCCCGCGATCCAGAAGATCACGAAGATGACATGGCCGGCCTTGAGCCAGGCGTAGGTCAAGCTGAGGGCCGTCGCGAGCGCATCGATCACGCGCGCACCAGCTCGATGAGCTTTTCGACGTGCGCGATCGGCGTGTCCGGCAAGATGCCATGCCCCAGGTTGAAGATATGCGGTCTCCCCGAGAGGCTAGATAGGATGCGGGCCACCGCCGTTTCAAGCGCCTCGCCGCCGGCGATCAGGGCGAGCGGATCGAGATTGCCCTGGACGGGCATGCCCGGCGGAAGAATTTCGTCCGCCCAGGCGGGATCCACGGTCTCGTCGAGGCCGATCGCGTCCACCCCCGTCTCCCGCGCATAAGCGGCGAGCTTGCCTCCGGCGCCCTTTGGAAAGCCGATGACAGGAGTCTCCGGATGCCTGGCCTTGAAGGCGGCGACCAGCGAGGCGGTCGGAGCGATCACCCAGCGCTCGAACTGCGCCGGCGAAAGGCTTCCGGCCCAGCTGTCGAACAATTGGACGGCCTCCACGCCGCTCTCCACCTGGCGGGAGAGATAGTCGACGGTGAGGCTCGATATCGCCTCCACGATCGCCTGGAAGGCCCGGGGATCGCCATAAGCGAGCCTTCGCGCCTCCCCCTGGTCCTTGCTGCCCTGGCCGGCCACCATATAGGTGGCGACCGTCCAGGGGCTTCCCGCGAAACCCAGGAAAGTCGTAGCTTCCGGGAGACACTGCGCCACTTTCTCCACAGTCCGGTAGACGGGGTCGAGGCGGTCCCGGGCCGAGTCGAGATCGGCGAGCGCCGAGTCGACGAGGGTGGGCGACAGCCGCGGACCTTCCCCGGCCTCGAAGCGAAGGTCCTGGCCCAAAGCGAAAGGCACCATCAGGATGTCGGAGAACAGGATCGCCCCGTCGAAGCCGAAACGGCGGATGGGCTGGAGGGTGACCTCGGCGGCGGAATCGGGATCCTGGACCAGGTCGAGAAAGCCGCCTTTCTCCGCCCTCAGCGCCCGGTATTCGGGCAGGTAGCGGCCTGCCTGGCGCATCAGCCAGAGCGGAGTTTTCCCGGCTTTTCCGCCCTTTAGGACGGCGAGCAGAGGCTTGTCGGCGACGGCCATGAGGGCAAGTGCTCCGCTCTACTCTCTATAAGAGTCTTATATAAAGAGAGTCAGTTGTAGGTTGTAGGAAGGCGCGTCGCGGGGTTTATTGGCTTCGCCCGATTTTGCAAACAGCTTGACTCTCAGGCGTTGGCGCAAGCCCGCGGAGTCGCGCCGTCCATCCCCGCTTTCCACAGCTTGGCCGTAAGGAGTTGTTAACCTTTGCGAGTCTGTGGACGGAAAAGCGGATTGCGGGGACGAAGCGTTCGCTTGCAACGCTCCCGAGGCTTAAGCTAGCGATCCCCACATGCTTATCCACAACCGCTTCGTGCCACCGTCATTGCGAGCGAAGCGAAGCAATCCAGTCTCGGACTCCGAGGCCCGCTGGATTGCCGCGTCGCTTCGCTCCTCGCAATGACGAACCCGTGACCATGCTCCACCTCCATCTCCTCTCCGATTCCACGGGAGAGACTCTGGAGGTGATCGCAACGGCCTGCCTCGCCCAGTTCGAGGGCGTCGAGGTCCGCCGCCACCTGTGGCCGATGGTGCGCTCGGAAGGCCATCTCGACCGGGTCCTGGACGACGTCGAGCGGCGGCCCGGCCTCGTCCTCTATACGCTCGTCAACAATACCCTCCGACGCGAGCTCGAGCAGAAGACCCGCCGCCGCGGAATCCACGCCGTCGCCGCCCTCGATCCGGTGGCCCACGCGCTTTCGGTCGTCCTCGGCCGGGAAGCGGCCGGCCGGCCCGGCCGCCAGCACGCGCTCGACGCCGCTTATTTCGCCCGGGTGGACGCGATCCAGTTCACCATCGCCCATGACGACGGGATCGGCTCCGAGAATTGGGAGGAGGCGGACATCGTCCTCGCCGGAGTGTCGCGCACGTCCAAGACCCCGACCTCCATCTATCTCGCCAATCGCGGCTACAAGGTCGCCAACATCCCGCTCGTCCCCGAAGCGCCTCCGCCGCCGACTTTGTTCTCGCTCGATCATCCCCTGGTCGTCGGGCTCACCACCAATCCCGACCGGCTGGTCCAGATCCGGCGCAACCGTCTGCTCGCCCTCAACCAGGCGCCGGAGACCGACTATGTCGACATCGAGGCGGTCAATGCCGAGCTCGCTTTCGCGCGCCGGATCTTCGCCGACAACGACTGGCCGGTGATCGACGTCACCCGCCGCTCGATCGAGGAGACCGCCTTCGCAATCGTCAAATTGTGCAACGAGCGGATGGACGCGGCGGCCGCCGCGGTGGGCGACGACGACCGGTGAGGCTTCTGCTCGCCTCGAAGAGCGCCGCCCGGCGGCAGATGCTCGAGGCGGCCGGAGTGCCGTTCGAGACGGTCGAGGCCGAGCTCGACGAGGCCGCGGCCAAGGCCGGGCTGTGGGGCGCCGGGTTCGATGCTCGAGGCGTTGCCGAGGAGCTCGCCCAGCTCAAGGCGCTCTCGGTGGCCGCCGGGAACGGCGATCTGGTGCTCGGTTCCGATCAGACGCTGGAACGGAGCGACGGCACCCTTCTCGGGAAACCGGCCTCCCGGGACGAAGCCCGGGGCCAGCTCGCCTCGCTCAGAGGAGACTCGCACCGGCTGCATTCTGCCGCCGTCCTGGCGGAGGGCGGCGAGGCGATCTGGTGGAATTGCGAGTCGGTCTTGCTCACCATGCGCTCGTTCAGCGACGCCTTCCTCGAAGACTATCTCGACCGCGAATATGAGCAGATACGGTGGAGCGTCGGCGGCTACCGGATAGAAGGCCCCGGAGCGCAATTGTTCGACCGAATCGAAGGCAGCCACTTCGCCATCCTCGGAATGCCCCTCCTGCCCTTGCTCGGATATCTGCGCGAGCGGGGGTTTCTGACGTCATGAAGCGTCTCACCGCCTTATCTTCCCTCTCCCGCTTTCGGCGGGAGAGAAGGGGCCCACCGCGAAGCGGTGGGAAGTGAGGGTCTTGCTGAGTCCGGTGTACAGACCCTCGCCTCCCAAGCTCCGCTTGGGCCCCTCCTCTCCCGTAAAAACGGGAGAGGGGTTTCGGCTTGGCGCGGGCCGCTGATGGGCGTCCCCTATGCCGAGGTCATCGGCGACCCGATCGCCCATTCCAAATCGCCGCTCATCCACAAATTCTGGCTCGGGAAGCTTGGCCTGGAAGGCGATTATCGCCGAACCCTCGTCCCCTCGCGGGACCTTGGCGCCCATTTGCAGGAGCGTCGTCGCGATCCTGACTGGTCGGGGTGCAACGTCACCTCGCCGCACAAGGTCGACATCGTCGAACTTCTCGACGGGCTCTTCCCGGAGGCGAAAGCGGCCGGCGCCGTCAACTTGGTCAAGAACCATCGAGGAACCCTTCTCGGATCGAACAGCGACCTGAGGGGGTTCGCCGAGCCCTTTCGAAGCGCCTATTCGGAGCGTGGCACGGCGGCTCTGATCGGGGCGGGCGGAGCGGCCCGCGCTGCATTCATCGCGCTCGCCGGGCTGAACTTCGACATCGTCCATGTTGCCAACCGCACTCCCGGGAAGGCCGAGGCGATGCTTCGGTCGCTCAATCAGGAGGGGCTGGCCCCCTGCTCGCTTGAAGACCCCATCCCGGCGGTGGATCTTCTCGTGAACGCGAGCGCCATCGGCGGGCCCGGCAACGACTTCGACTTCGATCTGAGCGGGCTGCCCGACGATGCCATCGTCTACGATATCGTCTATTCGCCGCTGGAGACGCCCCTCCTGGCCGCCGCCAGAAGTCGCGGACTTCGAACCATCGACGGGCTGAGCATGTTGATCGGGCAGGCGGCGGCGGCCTTCGTCTACTTCTTCGACGGAATTCCGCCTCGTGAGCATGACCCGGAGCTTCGGGAGCTTCTCACTCGATGATCGTCCTCGGACTCACCGGCTCCATTGGAATGGGCAAGTCCACCGTCGCCGGGATGTTCGCGGAGGAAGGCGTGCCGGTCTTTGACGCCGACGCCGCGGTGCACCGGCTGCAGGGGCCGGAAGGTGCCCTGGTCGAGGCGATCGAGGCGCATTTCCCCGGCACCACCGGACCGGCGGGCGTGAATCGCGGAACGCTCGCCGAGCGGGTGCTCGGCGAGCCGGAGGCGCTTCGGCGGCTGGAGGCCCTGGTCCACCCGGCGGTGGCCCGGGAGCGCGAAGCCTTCCTGGCCGGCCATTCCGCCAAACCGCTGGTGGTGCTCGACATCCCGCTCCTCTTCGAAGCCGGAGGCTCCGAACGGGTCGACAGGATCGCCGTCGTCTCGGCCCCGCCCGAGGTCCAGCGCCAGCGGGTCCTGGCCCGGCCCGGAATGACCGCGGAGAAATTCGAGCGGATCCTCGCCCGCCAGCTGCCCGACTCCGAAAAGCGCGCCCGGGCCGATTTCGTCATCCCCACCGGAGGCGCCCTGGACGAGACTCGACGAGCGGTTCGCCGCATCCTCGCTTGCCTCGTGCCGCGCCGCGATTCATAGTCGAAGCCATGCGGGAAATCGTCTTCGACACGGAAACCACGGGCCTCAGCCCGCTGACCGGCGACCGCGTCGTCGAGATCGGCTGCGTCGAGCTTTGGAACCGGATCGAGACCGGCCGCACCTTCCACGCCTATTTCAATCCGGAACGGCCGATGCCGAGCGGAGCGGAGGCCGTCCACGGCCTCACCGACTCCTTCCTCGCCGACAAGCCGCGATTCCGCGACGTGGCCCGCGACCTGATCGAGTTCCTCGGCGATTGTCCGCTGGTCGCCCACAATGCCAGCTTCGATTTCGGGTTCCTCAACCACGAGCTCAACAATTGCGGCCACCCGCTCGTCTGCCTGACCCGGATGGTCTGCACGCTTCAGCTCGCCCGGTCGAAGCATCCGGGAGCCAAGCACAGCCTGGACGCCCTGTGCACCCGCTTCGGGGTCGATCGAAGCCTCAGGATCAAGCACGGCGCGCTCATCGACGCTCAGCTCCTCGCGCAATGCTATGTCGAGCTGACCGGGGGCCGCCAGATCGGTCTCACCCTCACCGATATCGCCGCGGCTGGGGTCGGGCAGGCGCAGGACATCCGGGTCGCCGGCTCCGGCTCGATACTCGTCGAAGTCCGCCCGCCGCGGGCCCACGCGCCGACCGACGAAGAGCTTCAGGCCCACGCCGCCTTTCTTGCGACCCTCTCCGACCCCATCTGGCACAGGCTGGAAGGGCGCGGTTGACCTCGGGCCGCCGCCGCGCCTAATCGCTCGGCCCCTTGCTGGAGAAAGCCATGGATATCCGCGTCTCCGGTCATCAGCTCGACACCGGCGAAGCCCTTCAGGAGCGGGCCACCACCCGCCTCGCCGCCGTGGCCGACAAATATGCCTCCAGGCTCGTCTCCGCCCAGGTTACTTTCGGCAAGGGCCCTCACGACCACGGCTTCACCTGCGAGATCGTCGCCTTCGCTCCGCAGGGCGTGGTCCTCAAGGCCGCGGACAAGGCGGCGACCGCGCCCGCGGCCTTCGATTCGGCCGCCGACAAGGTCGAAAAGCAGCTTCGCCGCCACACCCGCCGGCTCAAGGATCATCATCCCCAGGACTCGGAGCAGCTGGCCCAGTCCGAAGGATTCGACTACCGACGAGGCGAGGCGGAACCGCAAGGCGAATAGCCTTCCGGCGCCAAGACGTCGCAATTCCTCCACATTTTCAAACTTTCCTCCACATCTTGAAAGAGCGGCCGGGGGCGACCGCATCCGGTGAACCGATGAACGACATTACCGACATCCTCACCATCGACTGCGTCGACGGCGGGATGAATGTTCCGAACAAGAAGGGTCTGTTCCAGCTGCTCGGCGCCGCCGCGGCCCGGCGCACGGGGCTCGATTCCAAGACCATCGCCGCCGCTTTGGCGGACCGGGAGAAGATCGGATCCACCGGCTTCGGCGGCGGCATCGCCATCCCGCACGGCCGGATCGAGGGCCTGAAAAGGGTGTTCGGCTTCTTCGCCCGGCTGACCGCTCCGATCGACTTCCAGTCGGTGGACAACCTGCCGGTCGACCTGGTCTTCCTGATCCTCTCGCCCCCCGACGCCGGAGCCGACCATCTCAAGGCGCTGGCCTCGGTCAGCCGGGTGCTCCGCGACCGGGGCACGGTGGCGAAGCTGCGCGGTGCCCGGTCGCGGGACGCACTGTTCGCTTTGCTTTCCGGAGTCGAAAGCCGCAATGCCGCCTGAGGCGGATGCCGGGGCCTCGGCCCATTACCGGGCGCTCGAGTCGCTCTATCGCCACGCGCCGGTCAACGGCCTCTTCGAATCGCGGCTCGAGATCGTCGAGAAGGGGTTCGCCCGAATCCGGTTCGAGGTGCGCGAGCAGCTCTTCCACGCCGCCGGCGCCGCCCACGGCACGCTCTACTTCAAGATGATGGACGATGCGGCCTTCTACGCCTGCAACAGCCTGGTCACCGACCGATTCCTACTGACCACGGCGTTCAACCTGATCTTCACCCGCCCGCTGCGCTCGGGCCCGGCGACCGCCGAGGGGCGATGGGCGAGCGGCAGGCGAAGGGTCCTGGTCGGCGAGGCCCGACTGATCGATTCGGAGGGCGAGCTCGCCGCGAGCGGCACCGGAACCTTCATGCGCTCCCATATCCCGCTGAGCGGCCTCTCAGGCTACGTCGCCGGCTGATGGAGGCCCGGGTCGCCGCTTCGGTCCTGGCGGGCGCCCTCATTCGAAAAGCGGAAGGGGAGGGCGGGTTCGGTGCGGTGCTCGCCAAGGGCGATGCCACGGCCGGCTCGATCCTCGTCATCCTTCTGGAAAGAGGCGTTAATCCACGCCTCTTCGAGCGTCTCCTGCAGCCGGACGGGCGCTACGCCTGGCAGGAAAGCGGAAGCCAACGTATTGAAAATTCAAGCGAAGTTCCGGCGTTTATCGCACGGTTGAGGCGATTCGACCCGGATTCATGGTTAATTGAACTGGATATCCCGTCCGCCGAACGGTTCGCCGCTGAAATGAACGCTCTCGATTGACTCTGTTGCGCCGCACAAACTAGCCCTCTCCTCGTCCTTCGAGAGCGGGGGGCCGTCACGACCCGGGGTATTGGGAGGGGGCGGCCACGCGAGACGGAAGGCCGCCCGGGATGCGCCCGTTTTCCTCATGCATCCGGCTTGGGCTGCCCGCCGCACTGATTTGAGATCGAATGAACCGCCTCCTTCGCGCCGCGTCCTTCGCGGCTGCTGCCAGCCTATTCGTCTTCGGCGCCCCTTCCCTGGCCTGGGAGCTGACCGGGACTCCAGTCACCACTGAAAATCTCGAACAGCCGGGCCTCGGAGCCCCGCCGCCGGCGGCTTCCGCACCCCCCGTCGCCGCGATCGCGCCCGCGCCCGCCGCCGTCGAGCCCGAGCAGGCCGCCGATTCCGAAAGGCCCGTCCGCCGCAGCCTTGCTGAGCTGGTCGCGGAACATGCCGGCACCCAGACCGCCGACGCGCAGCACGAATGCCTGGCCGGCGCGGTCTATTTCGAGGCCAAGGGCGAGCCGCTCCACGGCCAGCTCAGCGTCGCCGAAGTCATCCTCAACCGCGCGCGTTCGGGCCGATTCCCGACCTCGGCCTGCGGCGTCGTCAAGCAGCGCGGCCAATTCTCCTTCATCCGCGGCGGACGATTCCCAGCCATCGCCAGGACGTCGCTCGCCTGGAAGCGGGCCGTCGCCGTCGCCCATATCGCGGTTCGCGACCTGGCCGATAGCCCGGCGCCCAAGGCTCTGTTCTTCCACGCCAAGCGGGTCTCCCCGCGCTGGCGCCTGACCCGGGTCGCAGCGGTCGGCAACCACATCTTCTACCGCTAGGGCCGCCTCGGGACGAAACACGCCCGTCATTGCGAGCGAAGCGAAGCAATCCAGCGCGGCCTCGGAAGCCGAACTGGATTGCTTCGTCGCAATGACGATCGACCGAAGGATTCCACGAGTCGCGCGCTTCACAGCGTTCCCCATTCATTCTAACCTGGCCGGATGGCCTCCCGTCCGAGTCTCCAGCCGGAGCTTTGCTTCGCCGACGCGCCGATCGCCGCCCAGGACGTGGCGCGCGGCGTGACCAGGCTTTTCTTCAACCAGGACATGTTCGGCTTGTGCGAAGTGCCGCTTCCCAACGGCCGCCGGGCCGACATGATGGCGATCGATTCGTCGGGCCTCATCACGATCGTCGAGATCAAGGTGTCGCGCGCCGACCTGATGGGCGATTGCAAGTGGATCGAGTATCTCGGCTATTGCGACCGATTCTACTGGGCGGTTCCGGCCAGGTTCGATCTCTCGCCGTTCGAGGACGCCGCATTCCACCCTCAGCTTTGCGGCCTGCTGGTCGCCGACCGCTACGACGCGGCGGTGGTCCGCGAAGCGCCGCTGCGCAAGCTCGCGCCGGCCCGGCGCAAGGCCGAGACTCTCCGATTCGCGCGTCGGGCGGCGAGGCGGCTGGTGGGGGATCTTGATCCCGGGCTGGCGGGATTCGCCTGAGCTGGCCGGCCCGGCGAGCTCGTCATCCCGGCGGAACCCGGGATCTCGGGGAGACCTGCCGTGACTTTCCGTCCTGAGGTCCCGGCTTTCGCCGGGATGACGGTCAGCGCGCCGGCCCCGCCGCCGGCTTGGCCGGGGCCGCCTTGGCTTCGAGCAGCTTCAGAACCATCGCGGCGCGGGGATCCTGCCTGGCATAGTCGAGGGCCGACATGCCCGCGACATTGTCGGTGCGCTTGGGGTTGGCGTTGCGGCCGAGCAGCAGCCGGACCAGCGGCATGTCGCGGCGCTGGGTGGCGATGATGAGCGCGGTCTCGCCGCGGCCGTTGGCGAGATCCACCGTGGCCCGTCTCGACAGCAGCTGCTCCACCCCTTCCAGCCAGCCGATCTGGGCCGCGAGAGTCAGCGGAGTGTCGCCGCGGCTGCTCTGCAGGTCGGGCCGGGCTCCCTTGGCGAGCAGGAAGGTCAGCCAGTTGAGGTCGCGGCCGCGCGTGACGATGTGGAGCGCCCCCTCGCCGTTGCTCCGGTCGCGGGTGTTGATGACGACGGAACCGGGCTCGGCCACAAGATTGGTGACCTTGTCGCCGTCCCGCTCCCTGACCGCCTGCAGGAAGGTGTAGCCGTCGGAAAATTGCTGCTGGCCCGAGGCCGGAACCGCGAGCATCAGGACCATCGATGCCGCCAGTGCGCGGCCGAACTTGTTGAACACTCTCGCTTCCCCGTCTCGACTTGTCGGCGCGGCTATAGCAAGACAAGGCTGCTTCCGCCATGAACGAAACCCGCTCCCCCCGCCTCCGGCCGCTACTTTTCCTGTCGCTGGCGTTTGCCTTGGCCGCCTGCTCCGTACCGTCCGAGCAGCCGCCGCTCGAGGGCGCCGCGATCGGGGGGCCGTTCACCCTCACGAACCAGGACGGGCGCAAGGTGACCGAGCAGGATTTCGCCGGCCGCTACCGGCTCCTCTATTTCGGCTTCACCCACTGCCCCGACGTCTGCCCGACCGACCTCGCGGTCGTCGGCCAGGCGCTTCGCCGCTTCGAGAAGAGCGATCCGAAGCGCGCCGCCCGGGTCGCTCCGATCTTCGTCAGCGTCGATCCGGAGCGCGACTCGCCCGCCGTTCTCAAGGAATATGTGTCCGCTTTCCATCCCCGCCTCATCGGGCTCACCGGAACCCCCCAGCAGGTCGCGGACATGACCAGACGCTACGGCGCCTATGGGGCCAAGGACCCGGAGAGTCGGGGGCCCGCCTACAACGTCAACCACAGCCGCCTGCTCGAGCTGATCGGCCCGGACGGCAAGCCGATCGCTCTCCTCCCCTATGAAAAGGGCGCCGAGGCGCTGGCCGCCGAGCTCGAACGTTGGGTGAAGTGAACTTCTGGGAAAAACCGCTGGCCTCGCTCGACCGGGCGGAATGGGAGGCCCTGTGCGACGGCTGCGGCAAATGCTGCCTCCACAAGCTGGAGGACGAGGACAGCGGCGCGATCCACCCGACCAACGTCGCCTGCCGGCTGCTCGACCGCCACTCCGGCCGCTGCACCAACTACCGCGGGCGCAAGGCCTATGTTCCGGACTGCATCCGGCTCACTTCGTCCGGCGTCGGAGCGCTTGCCTGGCTTCCCTCGACCTGCGCCTACCGCCTGCGCTCCGAGGGCAAGGCGCTTCCAGACTGGCATTATCTGGTCTGCGGCGACCGCGAGGCGGTGCACCGCGCCGGAATGTCGATTCGCGGCTGGACGGTCGCGGAAGACGAAGCCGGCGACCTCGAGCATCATCTGGTCGAGCGTGAGCTTTGAGCTGAAACTGAGCGTCTCGCCGACCGCGCGGGCGATTCGGCTTCGGGTGGACCGGCGCACCGGCGAGGTCGTCCTCACCATTCCGAGACGGGTGTCGCGTCGAAAGGCTTTGGCCTGGGCCGACGGCCATCGCGACTGGATCGAGGCCCGCCTGGCCGAGGTCGCAGCCCCTTTGCCGCTCGCTCCGGGGACCGACCTGCCCCTCTACGACCGGCCGCACCGGATCGACTGGAGCCCGGACCGGCCACGAACGCCCCGGCTCGAGGAAGGGCGGCTGGTCGTCGGCGGCCCCGAGGAGGGACTCGAGGCGCGGCTCATGCGCTGGCTTCGGCGCCACGCCCTCGACACGCTCGCCGCCGAGACCGCCGAGTTCGCAGCCAAGGCCGGAGTGAAGGTGACGCGGATCGGCACCGGCGACCCCCTTTCCCGCTGGGGAAGCTGCTCCGCGACCGGCGGGATCCGCTACAGCTGGCGGCTCATCCTGGCGCCGGACTGGGTGAGGCGGGCGACGGTCGCCCACGAGGTCGCTCACCGGGTGCATATGAACCACGGCCCCGAATTCCACGCTCTGGTCGAAACTCTGCTCGGCGCGGATCCGAAACCGGCGCGGCTATGGCTTAGAAGCCATGGCCCTTCACTCCATCGGGTCGGCCGACCGGCCTGATCGGCGGTCCACCGGCGGGGCCAGATCGGGGTCTCGCCGCTGGTCCTCTCGGCGCTCCCGCTCTCGCTCCCTGTCGCGTTCCCGGAGCCGCTCGAAGCGGTCCCGCTCCCGGTCGCGGTCGATCGCCCGGTCGATGAAGTCCTGGTCGAGCCGCTCCTCCCGGTCGGGCGAAGGCTCGGCCTCCTCCTGGCGAGGCGGAAGCGGCTGGAATCCGCCCGACGGCCCGCTTCCGTCGGGATTGACCATCACTGCGTTGTCCGGCGCCTCGAACCAGGCCTCGTCGTCGGGCTCGGTGACCGCCCATTCGGGCATCTGCACCGAGATTTCGAAATTCTCCGCCGGGCGGCTGGCGACGGCGCGCTGCATGAAGTCGTGGAAGGCCCTGGCCGGCGCCCGGCCGCCCTGGAGCCCGGGAATGGCCTTGTTGTCGTCGCGGCCCATCCACACGCCGGTGGTGAGCCCGCTCGAGAAGCCGAGGAACCAGCCGTCCTTGTTGGAGCTGGTCGTCCCGGTCTTCCCCGCCACGGGCCGGCCGATCTGGGCGCCGCGGCCGGTTCCGGTCAGGACCGCCGCCTGGAGCAGGTCGGTCATCTGGGCCGCGACCCAGGGAGCGACCAGGACCCGGTTCTCGTCTGGCTGGTGCTGGTAGAGTATCTGCCCGCTCGCGGTGGTCACGCGCCGGATTCCGTAGGGAACGACTGCATTTCCCTTAGCCGCGACCGAGGCGAAGGCCCGGGTCATGTCGATCAGCCGGACTTCCGAGCTTCCGAGCGCCATCGAGGGGTGGGTGACGACGGGCGTGGTGATTCCGAAGCGCTGAGCCATGTCGGCCACGGTCCGGAAGCCGATTTCCTGGGCGAGCCGGACCGAGACCGTGTTGATCGACTGGGCGAAGGCCTGGCGAAGCGGGACCTGGCCGGAGAAACCGCCGTTGTTGTTGCGCGGGCTCCAGCCGTTGATCTTGATCGGTGCGTCCACGACGACGCTGTCCGGCTTGTAGCCGGCCTCGATCGCCGCGAGGTAGACGAACAGCTTGAACGAGGAGCCCGGCTGCCGGGTGGCCTGGGTGGCGCGGTTATAGAGCGAGCGGACATAGTCGCGCCCGCCGATCATCGCTCGGATCGATCCGTCGCGGTCGAGCGCGACCAGGGCGCCCTGCGCTCCCGCCGGGGTGGTCGCATTGATCACCTGGTCGCCGAGCCGCTGCATGTTGGGGTCGAGAGTCGTCCAGACGTCGATCGGATCGACGGTCTCGTCGATCAGGGTGTCGAGCTGGGGAAGCACCCAGTCCGTGAAATAGCGGACGCTGTTCTGCTTGGGCGTCGGCACCATCTGCACCTCGGCCGGCTCCGCGGCGGCGGCCACGGCCGGGCTGATGTCGCCATTTTCCTGCATCAGCCGGATCACGACCTCGGCACGTCCCCGTGCCGCCTCGACGTCGGCGGTGGGGGAATAATTGGAGGGCGCCTTGACGAGGCCCGCGATGATCGCCGCTTCCGAAAGGCTCAAGGTCTTCGCCGAATGGCCGAAGAAGCGGCGCGAGGCGGCGTCGATGCCGTAGGCGCCTCCGCCGAAATAGACCCGGTTGAGGTACAGCTCGAGGACCTGGTTCTTCGAAAAGCGCCGCTCGAGCGCAAGCGCGAGAACCGCTTCGCGGCCCTTGCGACCGAAGGTGCGGCTGTTGGTGAGGAAGATGTTGCGGGCGAGCTGCTGAGTAATGGTCGAGCCGCCCTGAGTGAATCGGCCCTTCGCGAAACGGACCTTGAAGGCGCGGGCGAGACCGATCGGATCGACTCCGATGTGCGAGCGGAAGCGCTTGTCCTCCACCGCGACCATCGCGTCCTTCATGATGTCCGGAATCTGGTCGTAGCTCAGCCACTCGCCGAAGCTGGGGCCAAGCGCGATCAGCTCCGACCCGTCGGCGGCGCGGACCCGGATCATCTGGCCGAGATCGTCGCGGCGAACGAGCTCCTGGTAGCTGGGCAGCGAGCTCATCGCCACTCCGACCGCCACGACCAGTGCGACGAGCCCGATGAGGCCGCTGTACAAGCCGATCTTGAATAAGGTGATCAGCGTCCGGCGGAGGCGGGACGGCGGGGAAGAAGCATCACTGGCCATCGGGGGCGCAGCCTAGGGCCGGATGAGTCGGGGGACAAGGGAGAGGGCGGGGGAAGCGGGGGAAGAGAAGGGATGACGGAGTCGGCCACCCCGTCATTGCGAGCGAAGCGAAGCAATCCAGTGCAGCTTGCGAGCGGGCCGCAGGGCTGGATTGCCGCGTCGCTGCGCTCCTCGCAATGACGGGTCAGCCCCTCACTTCCTCGCCTTGAAATCCAGCGAGGCGCTGTTGATGCAATAGCGAAGTCCGGTCGGTGCCGGTCCGTCGGGGAAGAGGTGGCCGAGATGGCCGTCGCACCTGCCGCAGCGCACCTCGACGCGGCGCATTCCGTGGCTCATGTCGGCATGCTCGCTTACCGTCGGAGCGGCAGGCTCGGTGAAGCTCGGCCAGCCGCTTTCGCTGTCATATTTGGACTGGCTGTCGAACAGCAATTCGCCGCAGCCGGCGCAGCGATATTCGCCCTGTTCGTGATTGTCGACGTAGCGGCCGCTGAATGCCGGCTCGGTCCCGGCCTCGCGGAGCACCCGATATTGCTCTGGGGTCAGCAGCTCGCGCCACTGCCGGTCCGACATCTGACGGCGATCCTTTGCCTCGTCCGCCATCGCGGATTCATTCCTCCACTGTCGATGAAGCCGCCTCAACGGTCCGGCCATGCAACGGGTTTCGCCGCATCAGAAGATAGACGGGCAGGCCGCTGGCAAGCAGCGCCAGGCCCCAGGCCGTCGCTTCGAGACCGGCGCCGTAGAAGGTCCAGAGCGCGAACAAGGTGCCGCCGGTCGCCGTCGCGATCACCAGTGGGCCTCCAAGGGCGCCCCGTCGGCGCAGCACCAGGGCCGAGAGCGCGGCGAGCAGGTAGAGCACCAGGGTCGCGGCCGTCGCGAGCAGGATCATGAACTCGAACAGCTTCGCCATGCCGCGGCTGAGGTTGGTTGCGATGAGGGCGCAGCTCAGGACGCAGCCGAGGACATGGCCGACGATCGGAGTGCCTGCGCGGTTCAGCCTGGCGAAGGCTGCCGGAAAGACCCCGCCGCGTGCCAGCGTCAGGGGCACCTCCGCCTGGATGAACACCCAGCCGTTGAGAGCGCCCAGCGCGCTGATCGCCGCGAACAGGGCGATGAGATGAGCGAAGCCGGAGCCCCAGTAGCGCCCGATCAGGTCGGCCAGCGGCGCCGACGATTTGGCGGCTTCGTCGGCCGGGAGGAGCAGGAACACCGCCCAGGTCACCAGCAGATAGACGATCCCGACCAGGAAGGTGCCGGCCAGGATTGCGCGGGGCACCGTCCGCTGCGGATCGCGGATCCGCCCGGACGGAACGGTTGCGGATTCGAACCCCAACATCGCCCACAAGGTGAGTGTCGCGGCGGCGGCGACCGACGAGGGCTGGAGCGGCGCCGGAGCGAGGGCGCCCTCTCCCTCGCCTTGTCCTGCGAGCACGAACGCTGCGAGCGCGACGACGGCCAGCAGGGGCAGGAGCTTCAGGATCGTCGTCGCGACCTGGACCTTACCCGACGCCCTGGCTCCGCGCATGGCGATCGCGGTGAAGAGGATGACGAAGGCGGCCGCAGTCAGCGGACCGGCATAATGCGGTTGGAAGAAGCCGGGAGCGACCGATGAAAGGTAGCTGACCGCCCCGATCGCGACGGCCGCGTTGGTCACCCAGGTCGAGATCCAGTAGCTCCACATGACGAAAAAGGCGGCGGGCGCTCCGAGCGCGGGCCGGATATAGTCGTACGGCCCGTTCGCCTCCGGCAGTGCCCGAGCGAGAGCGGCGAAGACCTGGGCGAGGCACAGGCAGCCGGCGATCGTCACGAGCCAGCCGGCGACCGCGTTGACGCCGTACGGAGCGAGCGCGGCGGGCAGGAGGAAGATCCCGGTCCCGATGACGTTGCCCATGACGAGGGCGAGGCAGATCCAGAAGCCGAAGGCCCGCTTTGGGGATTGCGCGTCGGGGCGGGGCAAGGTCATCGCCTCGAGCATGGCCCAAGCATGGAGCGCGGGCAAATGCGCCAATCGTCATTCCGGGCTGGACCCGGCATCCGTGTCCATGGATTCCGGCCTTCGCCGGAATGGCGGGGGATCTGGTGCGGTCGAGAAGACTCGAACTTCCACGGCCTTTCGGCCACAGCGACCTCAACGCTGCGCGTCTACCAGTTCCGCCACGACCGCACGTGATTCACCCTGGAATTGCTTCCGGGGCCGGTAGGAGCGGGGCCTCTAGCAAAGGGGATGGGGGGACGCAATGGCCGCTGAGCGCGTCATTGCGAGGAGCGAAGCGACGAAGCAATCCAGGGATGGAGGCGCCCCGCTGGATTGCTTCGCTTTGCTCGCAATGACGGCGGGGCACCTACCCCTTCTTCCGCCCCTTCGCTTTGCCCGGAAGCGGCCGCATCACCTTGGCCAGCGCCATCTCGGCGACCTTGCGGCCGACCTCCTCGCCCGCCTCGTTCGAGAAGCGATAATGGACTCCGCCGTACATTCGCGACACCGAGACTTCCTTCACCCAGGCATCCAGGCTCGGCACCACCTGGACGATGCTGTTGGGGATGGAGCGCGAATGGACCCGGACTCCGCCGGGCGGCGAGTCGCCGACCTCGCTCTTGAGCACGACCGCGGTCGAGGCCGCATAGGTGCAATGGGCGCAGGGATATTCCGGGTGGTTGGGGGTGGCGATCAGAGGCTCCCAGCCGGAATCCTCGACCGTCTTGTCGTTGCCGTCGTCCGCGCCGTTGCGGATCGCGGTGATCGGACGCCAGAAATTGTAGTGGAGCTTCGCCTCGGCGGTGGCGATGCCGGCATCGTCGTTGACCATCGCGAGAAGGGCGAACAGGCGCGCATTCTCGACCAGCGAGCGGCCCTTCGCGTCGGCGATCAGGCGCAGGGTCGGAGTCATGTTCGGAGTGATCCGGTAGCGCGCCATCAAGGTCTGCTCGGCCGTTCGGGCGCTCCCCGTCTTGGCCCCTAGCCGCTTGATCTCGTCGTAATCGCGGGCCCAGCGCTCGCTGTTCAGAGCGGGCGGCGGCGCCGGGCGGACCGAGTCGAAGCTCGGCAGGATCCAGGGTTTGAAGGTCAGCGTGTAAGGCGCGAAGACCGGCAGCTGGGTGGCAGTCCACATTCCCGCGCTGGTCCGGGGCCGATAGTGGACCGGCTTGCGCTCCGGGTCGAACCCACCGGCGGCGAGCGCGAGCTTGGCCGCGGCCTCGCCGATCGCCTTGCCCTTGTCGCGCGCGGCGGAATCGCTCACGCCGAGCATCGCGACGTTGTAGCTGTCGTCCAGCGCCGCCTTCTGGCCCGGAAAGTGGCCCAGCAGCACCTGATAGGCGGCGGTCGCGGCGGCCGCGTCCTGGGAGGCGCCGGGCTGGGCCGCGGCCGGCATTCCGAGATAGGATTCATAGCGCCGGTCGATCGCGTTCAGGGCCTCGAACATGGCGATCGCCACCTGGGTCTGGGCCCGGTCGTGCTCGCCGGTGCGAGGCGCCTCCGGTGGCGGAGTGGAAGCTCCGGCGATAAGCTGGGCGAAGTCCACCCATTCACAAATCGTATCCGCCGAAGCCGGCGACGCGGCGGCCAGGCCCGCTCCGGCCGCCAGAAGCAGATATTTGCGCATTTCACTCTCCCCCGAGGTCCATCTCCGCCCCACTGTCGTCACCCCGGACTTGATCCGGGGTCCACCTCCTTCTTCTCCCGTGCTGGAAAATTGAAAAAGGTAGATGGCGGATCAGGTCCGGAATGACGGCCGAGCGGGCGGAGACTAGCAAAGAATCAGTAGAGGAACATCGGCATACCTTCGATCCGCATCAAACGCGCACGATAGGTCAAGGGATCGTAGAGGCCGTCGACATCGACCGACTTGAGTCCGCTGAGCAGGGTGTCGATCGGCACATGGCCGTAATTGCCGTCGGCCAGGGTCACCATCCGGGCGGTCTCGCCGCGCTGGAGGAGCTGGATCGCGAGCCCGCCGAAGGCGAATCCGACCATCCGGTCCATCGCGTCGGGCTCGCCGGCGCGCATCAGGTAGGCGAGCTCCTGGATGACGGTTCCGAACCCCAGCTTCGCCTTGATCGCCCGGCCCAGCCGCTGGCCGATCCCTTCTTCGCCGCGCTCGCTCGCGGATTTGGACAGGTTGGAATCGGGGTCTGCCTCACCCTCGATGGAGGCGCCTTCGGAAATCACGCACATCGCGTAGCCGGCCGGGTTGGACGCCTTGTCGTCGGCGAGGAGCGGGAAGAGGATGTCGAGGTCCGCCGGCACTTCGGCGATGACGGTCCGGTCGACCTGGGCCAGGAAGCCGGCGAGCAACGCGGTCTCGCCGCTGCGCCGGCCGAACAGCTCGACCACTCCGATCCGCTCGTGGCTCTCGACCGTCGTCCGAAGCGCGTTGATCGCTTCGACCGAGCGGCTGACGGCGGTGGAGAAGCCGATGCAATAATCGGTTCCGAAGACGTCGTTGTCCATCGTCTTGGGGATCGAAACGACCGGGATCCCCTGCGCCGCCAGGTGGGCCGAGAAACGCAACGTTCCGTCGCCCCCCAAGGTGATCATCGCATCGATGCCGAGCTTTGCCAGGGTCTCGATCACTCGATTCGTCCGGTCCCCTTCCGGCAAGGTCCGAGGGTCGGTCCGCGACGTGTGAAGGATGGTGCCGCCCATCCGGTCGATCCCCCGGACTCGCTCGCGGGTCAGCGGCAGGCTGTTGGCCCCGACGCTGGCCGAGTCGCCGGGGTCGATGGCGAGCACTCCTTCCCAGCCGCGCCGGAAGCCGGTCACCTCCCAGCCCAGGGCATCGGCGGAAAGGGTGATCGAGCGGATGCAGGGATTGAGCCCCGGCACGTCGCCCCCGCCGGTCAGAACGCCGACTCGCATCCGCTCAGGCCGCGGAGGGGAAAGCGACGCGCAGCTTGCGGCCCTCGCCGGTGGGCACGTCCATCTCCGCGCTGTTGAAGTTCGCGCTCTGGCCCGGTTGAAGCTCGGCCACCGGCGGCGAGATCGACCAGCTGTGGACGACCTTGCCCCCCGGGTCGCGGACTTCGGCTCGAAGCTGCGGGACGCGCTGCACGGATTGCGTGGGATTGATGATTTGGCCGGTGACGGTGAGCAGCGCGTTGCCGCTCGCCAGTGTTCGGTTTTCCGCCGTGTAGTCGAGCTTCAACGGGGTCGAGCCCCGGCCGGGCAGGGCGATGTCGACGCCAAGCTCGGGCAGGCCCATGGAAAACACCGCCGCGGTCGCGGCGAGCATCAGCGCCCCGGCGGCGACCGCGGCGATCGTCCACATCCGCGCCGGGTTGCGCCGCGGGCGGAAGGGCGGCTCGTGGGCGAAGGCGTCGTAATTTTCCGGCGAAGCCGCCGGCGCGGGCCCAAGCACGGAAGCGGCGGGACGTGCGGCCGAGGCCTCGCGCAGCGGCGGCGGCGGGGCCGGGGGCTGCGCGGGAGGCGCGGACGTCGTCTCCTGCCGCTCGCCCAAAGGCCGGAACGAAGGCGGAGGCTGCAGCCAGCTGTGGCGGCAGGAGGCGCAACGCACCTGTCGCCCGGACGGACCGACCGCGCTGTCGGGCACCACATAGCGGGTCTTGCAGGCGGGACAGCTGAGGATCATCGTTACCGGAGGCCCCACAGGCTCGTGCTCGCTGCGAATCCAAGCACGGCGAGCCGCGCCATGCAAGCCATTGCCGCCAATCCGTCATTCTGGACTCGTTAAGAGCGGTGCGAGCCTCGAAGAATCCCTCTCCCGCTTTCGCGGGAGAGGAGGGGCCCGCCGCGAAGCGGTGGGAGGTGAGGGTCTGTACCGCAGGCTCAGCAAGACCCTCACCTCCCAAGCCTTCGGCTCGGGCCCCTCCTCTCCCGTAAGGACGGGAGAGGGTTTTTGCACCTTAGCCTCGATTGAACCCGGTTCAGGGGGACGGCCCCATTGAATGGTTTACGGCCCAGCGCCACGCATGCCATTGAGGCGGCGGGGCGCGGCCCCGAGCGGAGGCGGGTTCTGAGCACTAGCGGCACCATCGTTCAGTTCGACAATGTGGGGCTGCGCTATGGAACGGGAGCGGAGACGCTTTCGGACCTCAGCTTCTCGCTCCGGCACGGCGGCTTCTACTTCCTGACCGGCCCGTCGGGAGCGGGCAAGACCTCCCTCCTGAAACTCCTCTACCTCGCCCAGCGCCCGAGCCGGGGCCTGATCAAATTGTTCGGCGAGGACATCGTCACCATGCCGAGGAGGCGGCTGCCCGGCTTCCGGCGGCGGATCGGAGTCGTCTTCCAGGATTTCCGTCTCGTCACCCACCTTTCGGCCTTCGACAACGTCGCCCTGCCGCTCAGGGTCGCGGGGGTCGACGAGAACGACCTTCAGGGACCGGTCAGCGAGATGCTCGCCTGGGTCGGGCTCGGCCACCGCGCGAGCGCCCGGCCGGCTACCTTGTCCGGCGGAGAGCAGCAGCGGGTCGCGATCGCGCGCGCCGTCATCGCCAGGCCGGAGCTTCTCGTCGCCGACGAGCCGACCGGCAACGTCGATCCCGAAATGGCCAAGCGCCTCCTTCATCTGTTCGATTCGCTGAACAAGCTCGGCACGACGGTGGTCGTCGCCACCCACGATCTCCACCTCATCTCGAGCATCGGCCGATCCGAGATGCTGCGGCTCGACCGCGGCACCCTGCTCGATCCGACCGGAGCGCTTCGCCATCCGCCGCGGCGGGTGGAAGCATGAGCGCCCTGCCGCGGACGATGGGAGCGGCCGACCGCCGGCTGCTGCCCGAGGGCCGGCTCGCCGGGCCGATGCCCTGGGTGATCGCGATCATGATGTTCCTCACGGTCCTCGCCGCCGCCGCCGGGCTCGGGCTCGGCGGAGCCGCGGCAAGCCTCGGCGCGGGCCTCGGCAACCGGGTGACGGTCCAGATCCTCGAGCCCAATCCCGACCGCCGCGAAGCCGAGGCGGGTCGCGCCGTCGCCCGGCTCCGGCGGCTGCCCGAGGTCGAAGCGGTCCGCCGACTCGAACCCGCCGAGATGGCCGAGCTGCTCGAGCCCTGGCTCGGCGCGGGGGGCATCGAGGGCGACCTTCCTATCCCCGCGATGATCGACGCCCAGCTCATACCCGGCGCCCGCGCCGACACGCTGCGGCCGGCGGTGACGGCCGCGGCGCCGTCGGCCCGGATCGACGACAACGGCCAGTGGCTCGCGCCGCTGAGCCGGCTGATCTCGGCTTTGAAATGGCTCGCCCTCGGCCTCGTCGCGCTGATGATCGGCGCCACCGGCGCGACCGTCGTCCTCGCCGCCCGGGCGGCGCTCGACACCCATCGCGGAACCATCGAGGTGCTCCATCTGATGGGCGCGACCGACGTCCAGGTCGCAAGGCTGTTCCAGCGCCGAATCGCCCTCGACGCACTGTTCGGAGGGCTGGTCGGCTTCGGGGCCGCGGCGCTCGCTCTGGTGCTGATCGGCCAGCGCATCGGAGCGCTCGGCTCCGACCTGCTCGGCTCCGCCAACCTGCCGGCGACGAGCTGGCTCGCCCTCGCCGTCATTCCGGTCCTCGGAGTCGGCCTGGCGATGCTGGTCGCGAGAGCCACCATCCTCAGGGCCCTGGGGAGGATGTTGTGATCCGCCGCGCAGTCTCCGCGATCCTGCTCCTCTATCTGCTCGGCTACGCGATGTTCGCGGTCGCGCTTCCCCGGCCGGCCGACGAACGGCCGACCGACGCCATCGTGGTCCTCACCGGCGGAGCCAAGCGGATCGAGCGCGGGCTCGACCTGATGGCCCGCAACAAGGCGAAGCGGATGCTGGTCTCCGGAGTGGCGCGTACCGTCCGTCAGGAGGAGCTGGCCGCCCAATACCGGGCGGACGATTCGCTGTTCCAATGCTGCGTCGACCTCGGCCGCGAATCGGTCGACACCCGTTCCAACGCCGAGGAGGTCGCGCGCTGGATGGACAAGCACAAGTTCAAGTCGATGCGGCTCGTCACCACCGACTGGCATATGCCGCGCGCGCGCTTCGAGCTCTCGCGGCGCCTCGGCGGCGGGATCGCCGTCCTCGGCGACGCGGTCGAAAGCAATCCGAGCTTCGCCCAGCTCTTCACCGAATATAACAAATATCTCCTCCGCCGCTCGGCGGTGTTCGTCGGGATCTGATGAACCTCGTCCGCTCCCTGCTCTACGCCCTGGTCTTCTACCCCGGCAGCGTCGTCTACGTGCTCTCGGGCATCGCCGTGATTCCGCTCGGCAAGGGCCCCGTGCGCCGGGTCGCGGACGGCTGGACGGCCTTCAACCGCTTCTGCGCCCGATTCCTGCTCGGGATCCGAACCCGGATCGAGGGCGAGGTGCCGAGAGGCGCGGTGATCGTCGCGAGCAAGCACCAGTCGATGTTCGAGACGACGGAGATCCAGCTGATCCTCGACACTCCGGCGACCGTGATGAAGAGCGAGCTCGGCCGGATCCCGCTCTGGGGCCGGCTGACCCGCGCCTACGGGATCATCCCGGTGGATCGCGACGGCGGCGGAGCCGCGCTCCGAAAGCTCCTTCGCGCCGCCGGCGAAGCGGTGGCGGAGGGCCGGCCGATCGTCATCTTCCCCGAAGGCACCCGGGTCTCGCCCGGCGAGCGTCCCCCACTCGAACCCGGCTTCGCCGGCCTCTACCGCGCCTTGAACGTCCCAGTGATCCCCGTCGCCCTCGACAGCGGCCGGATCTGGCCGCGGCGGGGCTTCGTCAAGCGGCCGGGGGTGGTGACGATGCGCTTCGGCCAGCCGATCCCCCCCGGCCTGCCCCGCAAGGAGGCCGAAGCGAGGGTCCACGCCGCGATCAACGCCCTCGAGAGCTAATTCCTCCCCTGCATTTGCAGGGGAGGGGGACCATGCGAAGCATGGTGGAGGGGCTCTCGGGGGGTCAGAAGAACCCCTCCACCGCGCTTCGCGCGGTCCCCCTCCCCGCGAAATCGCGGGGAGGATTTCAGGCCAGCCACTCCACCCAGCTTCCGTGCGGGTGGCAATAAGCGAGCAGCCTCTCCTCCCCGCTCGGCCACGCCTTCAGTCTGAGACTGATCGCCTCGTCGCCGTCATGCTCGTAGCGAAGCCACGCCAAAGGCGCCGAGTCGCTCGCGGCCGCCCCCACGGCTTCGATCGCAGCCGCGATCCGGGCCTTCGTGCCATCGGGAAAATATTGGAACGCGATCGAATGGAGCACGACTCGGGTTACCCCCCGGTCCTGCGGCTCGCCGAGCCGCGCCTCGAGCCAGTCCGCCGCGTCCCTGGGCTCGACCTGCGGCGGCTCCCCGGCGGCAATGGCCAGCGCCGCCTCAAGCTGTGCGAGCCGGCGCGCCTGATCCGGCCAGACGTAGGCGAGCAGGCGGTCCCCGTCGCGCCGAACGTCGAGCGGGTGGAGATCCACGCCCCGCCGCCGGACCACCTCCACCGGAGCGTCGGGCGGCGGAGCGCCCTTCCACTCCGGCCTGAGCTGGAGCGGCGATCCGCGGACGCCGGCCGCGACTCCGCCCAGGTCGTAGCCGTAGCGGTCGAGCAGCAGGTTGAGCCCCGCGCTGGCTCCGAGCTCGAGCAATTCCACCGGCTGCGGAAACAGGTCCGCGACGACCAGAAGCCCGCTCATGAGCACCGCCGAGCGGCCGACCTCGTTGGTCTGGGGCGCTCCGTCGAGCCAGGGCAGCAGGCCGGGCTCCGCGAGCACCGGCGCAAGCGCAGCCCACAGCGTCTCACCGTCCGGAAGCGGATTGGGAGGATAAACGGCCGCCAGCCCGGGAGCGCCGCCCCGGCGAACGAGGGCGTGAAGCCCGCCGGTCAGCCGGAGCGGCAATGCGTCGCTGAAGGCGTCGGCCTTTCCCGGCCAGTCGAGCACGCGGCGTCCAGCCTCCGTGGAGCGGTCGAGCCGCTCGCCGAGCAGGCTGCAAAGCCGGGCCATGAACGGCGAATCGAGCCTCGCCGCCCATTCCGCCTGACGGGCGAAGGCGGCGCGTACACTGGCCTCAGTCGCGGAGCCGGGCACCGGCCTTGGCCGCGGCGGCGACGATCTTCGCGGAGACCGCCTTCAGCTCGTCTTCGGTATAGCTCTTCTCGCCCGGCTGGAGGACGACCTCGACGGCCAGCGACTTCAGGCCTTCGGGAACCCCGGCGCCGGTGAAGACGTCGAACAGGGAGACTCCGGCGATCGCCTGCTTGTCGGCCCCGCGCACCGCACGGAGCAGCGTGTCGGCGGCGAGTTGGGCCGGCACGAGAAAGGCGAAGTCGCGCTTCACCGCCTGGAGCGCCGGCGGCGCATAGGCCTCGCGCATCCGGCCCGCCCTCCTCTGAGGCAGGGCATCGAGGAAGATCTCGGCGGCGACCAAAGGCCCTTCCAGGTCGAAGGCGCGCAGGGTCGCGGGATGGAGCTCGCCATATTCGGCAAGGACGTTCCTGGGTCCGAGCGCGAGCCGCGCCGAGCGGCCGGGATGATAGACCGCCGAGGCGCCGGCAAGCGACTGGAGATTGTCGACCGGCGCTCCGGCGGCGGCGAGCAGGGCCAAAGCTTCCGCCTTGGCGTCAAACGCGTCGAAACCCTGCCCCTTTCCGGTCCGCCAGTGGCGCGGCGCCCGCTCACCGGCCAGGACGAGGCCCAATGTCGGCCGCTCGCCGTCGGCGACGTAGCGCCGGCCGATCTCGAACAGCCTCACGCTCTCGGCGCCCCGGGCGGCGTTGCGCCGGACCGCCGAGAGCAGGCCGGGGAGGAGGGAAGGCCGCATCGCCTTCAGCTCCTCGCTGATCGGATTGTCGAGGATCCAGGCCGAGCCTCCGAACGGCGCGGCTTCCGCTTCGGAGAGGAAGCTCCAGGTCACGGCCTCGTTCAGCCCGCGAGCCGCGGCGGCCCGCCGGACCCGGCGCTCAACCAGCTGCTGCGGAGTCGCCGTCGGCCGCGCCACTCCCGGAGCCCGGGGCAGCGGCGTCGCCTCGACCTTGTCATAGCCCTCGATTCGGGCGACCTCCTCGACGATGTCGGCCGACCCGTCGATGTCGCGGCGCCAGCTTGGAACCCTGATCCGCCAGACGTCGCCACCCGTCATCCCGTCGAAAGCCGGGACCTCGGGTCGGACAGTCTCGGCGGGTCTCCCCGAGGTCCCGGCTTCCGCCGGGATGACGCCCGTTTCCACGCCGAAGCCGAGCCGCCTCAATATATCCGCCTGCCGCGCCTCCGGCACGTCGACACCCCCCAACTCCCTCGCCCGGGCCGGCCTGTATTCGACCATCCTGTCGAGACTCGGCGGCTCGCCCGCACGGACGATCTGCGAGGCCTCGCCGCCGGCCAGCTCGATCGCGAGACCCGTGGCGAGCGCAAGGCCGGTCTCGACGAAGGCGGGATCGACTCCACGCTCGAACCGGGTGCGCGCGTCGGACGACACCGCCAGCCTCTGGCCCGTCCTCGAGATCCGCTTCGGGTCGAAATAGGCGCATTCGATGAGGATGTCGGTCGTCTCGTCGGAGACCCCCGAATGCTCGCCGCCCATGATCCCGCCGATATCGTGCACCATGACGTCGTCGGCGATCACGGTCATCTCGCCGTCGAGCGCATAGGTCTTGCCGTTGAGGGCGAGCACCTCCTCGCCGTCCTTCGCCCTCCGCGCGACCACCGGGCCGGTCAGCTTGGCCAGGTCGTAGACGTGGAGCGGCCGGCCGTAGCTCAGCATGACGTAATTGGTCATGTCGACGAGCGCGCTGATCGGCCGCTGGCCGACCGACTTCAGCCTCTGCTGAAGCCAGGCCGGCGACGGGCCGTTGCGCACTCCGCGCACGACCCGGCCGAAGAAAGCCGGGCAGCCGTCGGGATCGTCGGTCCGGATCTCGATCGGGCAGGGAAACGCCCCGGATATGTCCTTCGATTCGATAGGCTTCAGAGACCCGAGCCCGGCTGCGGCCAGGTCGCGGGCGATTCCGTAAACGCCCATGCAATCCTGCCGGTTGGGGGTGACTGCGACCTCGATCACCGGGTCGTCGAGCCCGGCCCACTCGGCGTAGGACGCCCCGACCGGCGCTTCCGCGGGAAGCTCGAGGATCCCGTCATGCTCGTCGCCGAGCTCGAGCTCGCGCACCGAGCACATCATTCCTCGGCTCTCGACCCCCCGGATCGCCGCGACTTTCAAGGTCAGGTCGCTGCCCGGGACATAGGTGCCCGGGGCCCCGAACACGCCGACCATCCCGGCGCGGGCGTTGGGCGCCCCGCACACCACCTGGACCGGCTCGCCGGCGCCCGAATCGACGGTGAGGACCTGAAGCTTGTCGGCCTTCGGATGGCGCTGCGCGGTCAGGATCCTCGCGACCTTGAAAGGCGCCAGCTTGTCCGTCGCATTCTCGACGCCCTCGACCTCCAGGCCGATGGCGGTGAGGGTATCGACGATCGTGTCGAGCGAGGCCGAGGTGTCGAGATGGTCCTTCAGCCAGGAAAGGGTGAATTTCATGACGGCACCCCCGTCATCCCGGCGAAAGCCGGGACCTGGGGGAGACCCGCCGTGCCTTTTCTCAACGAGGTCCCGGCTTCCGCCGGGATGACGGAGAAGCTCATGCCCCCACTCCCCCGCTCAAAGTGGGAACGTCGAGCGCGGCGAAGCCGTAATGCCTGAGCCACCTCAGATCGCCGTCGAAGAAGGCGCGAAGGTCGTCCATCCCGTATTTCAGCATCGCCAGCCGGTCGATTCCCGCTCCGAAGGCGAAGCCCTGCCATTCTTCGGGGTCGAGCCCGCAATTGGCGATCACCCGGGGATGCACCATTCCCGAGCCGAGCAGCTCCATCCAGCCTTCGCTCCCGCCGAGCACCCGCCGCCCCTTCACCCGGGTGAATCCGACGTCGACCTCCGCCGAAGGCTCGGTGAAAGGGAAATAAGACGGGCGAAGCCTGAGCTCGATGTCGTCGCGCTCGAAGAAGGCCTTGAGGAAGGTCTCCAGCGTCCACTTGAGATGGCCGAGATGGATCCCGCGGTCGATGACCAATCCCTCCACCTGGTGGAACATCGGCGTGTGGGTTGAATCATTGTCCGACCGGTAGGTGCGGCCCGGAGCGATGATGTAGAGCGGCGGCTTGCTCGTCATCATCGCCCGGATCTGGACCGGCGAGGTGTGGGTCCGAAGGAGCATCGGTCCCCCCTCGTCATCCCGGCGAAGGCCGGGGCCTCGGGGAGACCCGCCGAGACTTTCCTCTCGGAGGTCCCGGCTTTCGCCGGGATGACGGGCCGTTGCCCCGCCTCCCGCCTCGCGCAGGTAAAACGTGTCGTGCATCGCCCGGGCCGGATGGTCGGGCGGGAAGTTCAGCGCCGTGAAATTGTGCCAGTCGTCCTCGATCTCCGGCCCGGTCGCGACCGAAAAGCCCATGTCGGCGAAGATTTCGGCGAGCTCGTCCATCACCTGGCTCACCGGGTGGACGCTGCCCTGCGGCGCGGCCGCCGCCGGAAGGGTCATGTCGAGCCCTTCGGTCGCGAGCCTCCGGTCGAGGGCCTCCGCCTCGAGAGCCTCCTTGCGCGCGGCGATGGCCTCCGTGACGGTCTCGCGAAGGCCGTGGATCCGGGGCCCTTCCGTCTGCCTCTGCTCCGGAGTCATTCCGCCGAGGGTCTTGAGAAGCTGGGTGATCGCTCCCTGCTTGCCGAGCGCCGACACCCGCTCCGCTTCGATCGCCTGAAGATCGGGCGCGGTTGAGATGCGGGCGAGGAGATCGCCTGAGAGTTGCTCGAGATCGGCCATGGCTGGGGCTCTAGAGAAAATTTCCCGCCCTTTGAACCCATCCCCTCACGAGTCGGTCTCGATCCTCTCCGCCAGCGCATCGAGGATCGCGGTCCAGCCGCGCTCGACCTGCTCCGCCGAGGCCGGAGCCCCGGCCGAAAGAGTCTGGCTGAGCGTCAGAGCGCAGCCGTCCTCATCCGGGGAGATCTCGACCGTCACCGTCTCCGAATCGGGCGAATATTTCGGGACCTGCAGGGTGAAGACCAGCCGGAGCGGCCGAGCCATTTCCTCGTACCGCCCCGTGTGGAGCACGTCCTCGCCGCCGCGCCGTTCGACGATCTCGAACCGGCCTCCGACGTGCGGCTCGATCTCCGCCCGAACCCTCTCGCCCTGCGGTGTCGCGAACAGCCAGTCGCCTACCCCCCCTTCGAGCAGCCAGGCGTCGAACACGGTCTCCCCCGGCGCCCGGAAGCGGCGGGTTACCCGAACCTCGGCCTCGGCCGGCTCCTCCGGCCTCGGCGCCGCGAGCAGCGCCCGGACCGCCTCGACGAACCGGACCACGGAGATGGGCTTGGACACATAGCCCTCGGCTCCGGCCTCGCGGATTCGTTCCTCGTCGCCCTTGGCCGCATAAGCGGTGACGGCCATGATCGGAGTTCGTCTGAGCTCCGGGTCGCCCTTGAGCTGCTCGATCAACTCGAGGCCGCTGACATAGGGCATCTGGATGTCCATGACGATCAGGTCGGGCGCAAAGGCGCGAGCCCGATCGACGGCCTCGCGCCCGTCGCGGACCGGCTCGGCCTGGTAGCCGTGCGCCCGCAAAAGGTCGCAGAACAGCTTCAGATTGAGTTCGTTGTCCTCGACAACGAGGATTTTTTGTCCCACCGGCGCACCTGTAGAAGATGCGGCGCGACGACACAAATCCGACCGACCCCGAGGCTCTCGCCCTCGCCGCCCTCGGCTGGACGCTGGGCGACGAGGTTCGGGCCCAGCGGCTTTTGGAGCTCACCGGCCTCGACCCGGGGGGGCTTCGGGAGCGGCTCGGCGAGCCCGGCCTGCTCGCCTCCGTCCTCGCCTTCCTCGAAGCCCATGAGCCGGATCTTCTGGGAGCGGCCGAGGCGCTGGGCGTGTCGCCGTCGGACCTGGTCAAGGCTCGGCGGAGGCTGGAGGCATGAGCGGCCGCCCTCTGTTCGTCACCGATTGCGACGAGGTCCTTCTCCACATGGTCTCGCATTTCGCCGAGTGGGTGGCCGAGGCGCACGACCTCAGCTTCGACCTCTCCGCCCCGGGCTTTCGCGATGCGCTGCGGGGCCCTGACGGACGGCCGGTGGAAGCCGAGCGGGTCTGGCCCCTGCTCGACGGGTTCTTCGCCGGCGAGATGCACCGCCAGAACCTCGTCCCGGGCGCGACGGAAGCGCTGGCCGCGATTTCGGATCACGCCGATGTCATCATCCTCACCAATATCGGCGACGAATTCGAAGCGGGACGGATCGAGCAGCTCGAGCGGTTCGAGATCCGCCACCGTGTGCTCTGCAACCGGGGCGGCAAGGGGCGGCCGGTGCTCGAGCTGATCGAGGCGATGGGGCCGAGCGCGACGGTGTTCGTCGACGATCTCGCAGTCCATCACGAGTCGGTCTCGATCCACGCACCCCAGGTGTGGCGGCTGCACATGGTCGCCGAGCCCCGACTCGCCGCCCATACTCCGCCCGCCCCGCACGCCCATGCCCGGATCGATGCCTGGGATGAGGCCGTGCCCTGGATTCTCCAGCGGCTTCGGACAGAATGAAAGAATTGGAGCTTGCATGACCAGGACCGTCTTCATCACCGGCGCGACCGCGGGCTTCGGAGCCGCCGCCGCCCGCCGATTCGTCCAGGCCGGCTGGAAGGCGGTCGGAACCGGCCGCCGCCGCGAGCGGCTCGACGGCCTCGCCCGGGAGCTGGGCGACTCGTTCCTGCCGATACAGGTCGACATGCGCGATCCGCCGGCGCTTCAGGCCGCGGTCGACGCCCTTCCGGAGCCGTTCCGGGCGGTCGATCTCCTGGTCAACAATGCCGGCCTCGCGCCGCCGCTCGAGCCGGTGCAGGATTCGCAGCTGGAACCCTCGCTTCAGGTCATCGACACCAACGTGACGGGGCTCGTCGTCCTCACCCGAGCCCTCCTTCCCGTCCTCATCGAACGCAAGGGCGCGGTGATCAATCTGAGCTCGGTGGCTGCGACCTACCCCTATCGCGGCGGAGCGGTCTACGGAGCGACCAAGGCCTTCGTCCGCCAATTCTCGCTCGACCTTCGCTGCGACCTTCACGGCACCGGGGTCCGGGTCACCTCGATCGAGCCGGGCATGGCCGAGACGGAATTCACCCTCGTCCGCACCGGCGGCGACCAGTCCGCCTCGGACAACCTCTATCGCGGAGTCAATCCGATGACGGCCGAGGACATCGCCGAGACGATCTTCTGGGTCGCCACCCTGCCGCCCCACCTCAACATCAATGCGCTCGAGCTGATGCCGGTCAGCCAGAGCTTCGCCGGCTTCCAGGTGGCGAGGGAGGGATAGCGTAACTCCAATCCTCCCCGGCATTTGCCGGGGAGGGGGACCAGGCGAAGCCTGGTGGAGGGGTAGTTTCAGGCTCCGAGGACCCCTCCACCGCCCTTCGGGCGGTCCCCCTCCCCCGGAAATCCGGGGGAGGATTAGTGGGTGGCTTGACCCCCGCGCTCCTCGGGTGCTTACGCCTGCCGCCATGACCGACATCGCCTCACGCCTCGCCGAGCTCGGAATCGAGCTTCCCGCGCCCGCCGCCCCCGTCGCCTCCTATGTACCGGCGGTGCTTGCCGGAAACCTTCTCCACATCTCGGGCCAGGTCTCCTTCGAGAATGGCGAGCTTCTCACCGGCCGCCTCGGCGAGGATCGCGACCTCGAGTTCGGCATCCGCGCCGCTCGGGCCTGCGGGCTGATGCTCCTCGCCCAGATCGAGAAGGCCGTCGGGCTCGGCCGGGTCGAGCGGATCGTGAAGCTGGGCGTGTTCGTGAACAGCGCGGCGGGCTTCACCGACCAGCCCAAGGTCGCCAACGGCGCGTCCGAGCTGATGCAGGACGTGTTCGGGGAAGCTGGGCGGCATGCGCGAAGCGCAGTCGGGGTCCCGGTGCTTCCGCTGGGGGCCGCGGTCGAGATCGATGCCGTCGTCGCCATCAAGGCGGGCTGAGCTCGAACGGCTCGGAGCCGTCCCCTTCGCCCATCGCGGCCTTCACGGCGGAGGGCTGGTCGAGAATAGCGGCGGCGCCATCGCCGCCGCGGTCGAGCAGGGATTCGGAGTCGAGCTCGACGTCCAGCTCAGCCGCGACGGCGAGGCGATGGTCTTCCACGATTACGAGCTCGACCGGCTGACGCAGGGGCGGGGGCCGGTCGCGGCACGCACCGCCACCGAATTGCAGTCGATCCGCCTCAAGCTCTGCGGCGAGGCCATGCCGCTGCTCACGGAAGCACTGTCCATCGTCGGGGGCCGGGCTCCGCTGCTCGTCGAGGTGAAATCGCCCCACCGTCGGGTCGGCCGCCTCTGCGCGGCGGTGGCCCGGGCGCTGGCCGGCTATCGGGGCCCGGTCGCGGCGATGTCCTTCAATCCGGAGGTCGGCGCCTGGTTCGCGTGGCATTCGCCCGACATTCTTCGCGGACTCGTCGTCACGGAGAGCCGCAATCGCGGTCTCAAGGGGCGCATGGCCCGACCGCTCGCGCTGTGGCGGGCTCGGGCGGACTTCCTCGCCTACGACATTCGCGACCTGCCCTCGGACTTCGCCGCGGCCGCGCGCGGCCGGGGCGTCCCGGTCTACAGCTGGACGGTCCGAAGCGGGGCGGATCGCGAGCGCGCCGCTCTCCACGCCGACCAGATCATCTTCGAGACGTCGGAATGAGCGAGATGCTGGCGCGGCTGGGCCGGGGAGTCGTCTCGTTCGATCCGTCGGACTGGGACCGCTGCGCCGGAGCCGCCGATCCCTTTCTGAGCCACGCCTTCCTCTCCGCGCTCGAGGAATCGGGAAGCGCGACGCCGCGTACCGGCTGGCAGCCCGTTCCGATCGCGATCGACGGCGAGGACGGCCGGCCCGCCGCCGTCATGCCCGCTTATCTCAAGAGCCACAGCCAGGGCGAATATGTGTTCGACCATGGCTGGGCGTCCGCCTGGGAGCGGGCCGGCGGCGATTATTATCCCAAGCTGCAGATCGCCGTTCCCTTCACCCCGGTGCCCGGCCGCCGTCTGCTCTGCGCTCGAGAGGACCAGGCCCTGGGGCTGATCGCGGCCGCCGAAGCGGTTGTGAACCAGCACCGGCTCTCCTCGGCCCACGCAACCTTCATCGCCGAGGAAGAGGTGCCGCTGTTCGAACGCTCCGGATGGCTGATTCGGGCGGACAGCCAGTTCCACTGGCACAATCGCGGCTATGGAAGCTTCGAGGATTTCCTCGGCGACCTGTCGTCCCGAAAGCGCAAGGCGCTTCGAAAGGAGCGCGCATCGGCGCTCGATGGCCTCGAGGTGGAGCACGTCACGGGCTCCGCCATCACCGAAGCCCATTGGGACTCCTTCTGGACTTTCTACCAGGACACCGGCTCGCGCAAATGGGGAAGGCCCTATCTCACCCGGCGCTTCTTCTCGCTTCTCGGCGAGCGGCTCGCCGACCGGATCCTTCTCATCTTCGCGCTCAGGAACGGGCGGCCGATCGCCGGCGCACTCAACCTGATCGGCGCCGAGGCCCTCTACGGCCGCTATTGGGGAACGACCGAGGAGGTGCCTCACCTTCATTTCGAGATATGCTACCACCAGGCGATCGAGGCGGCGATCGAGCGCGGCCTGCCGCGGGTCGAGGCGGGGGCGCAGGGGCCCCACAAGCTGAGCCGTGGCTATTCGCCGGTCCCGACCTGGTCGGCCCATTTCATCCCCGATCCGAACTTCCGCGAGGCCGTGGCCGATTTCCTCGCCGCCGAGCGCCGCGCGGTGGCGGAGGAGATCGGGGCGCTTGCCGAAATGACTCCGTTCCGCAAGGAATAGACATGATCGTCATTGCGAGCGAAGCGAAGCAATCCAGTGCGGAATCCGACGCCCGCTGGATTGCTTCGTCGCTTCGCTCCTCGCAATGACGGAGGAATTATCGAAAGGGGCCGAAATGATCCGCAAAGCCTTAGCCGCCCTGCTGCTTCTGTCCGCGCCGGCCGTCGCCCAGGAAGGCCCGTCGCGCACTTTCGAGGCACGCGACCTTTTCTCGCTCGAGGCGGCGAGCGACCCGCAGATCAGCCCCGACGGCTCGAAGATCGCCTACGTCCGCCGGTCCGGCGACGTCATGACCGACCGGATGCGGCCCTCCATCTGGCTGATCGACACTCGGAGCGGCGAGCAGGCGCCGCTCGCCGCCGGTCCCGGCGCCCACAGCCAGCCGCGCTGGTCGCCGGACGGTCGGCGAATCGCCTATGTCTCGACCGCGGAGGGCGGGGCCGCGCAATTGTTCGTGCGCTGGCTGTCGAGCGGCGAATCGGTCCGGATCACGGGCCTTCCGGATTCGCCGGCCGGCCTCGCCTGGTCCCCCGACGGCCGCCAGATCGCCTATACGATGTTCGTCCCCGGCGAAGGCGTGAAGCTCGGCTCGCTTCCGCCCAAGCCGGAGGGCGCGCAATGGGCGCCGCCGCTCGAGATCCACAGCCAGGTCCAGTATCGAACCGACGAGGAAGGCTATCTGAAGCCGGGTTTCAGCCACATCTTCCTGGTCGCGGCCGACGGCGGACCGCCGCGCCAGCTGAGCTTCGGCCCGGTCCACGACAATGGTCCGCTGAGCTGGGCGCGCGACGGCCGTTCGATCGTCTTCAGCAGCAACCGCTCCCCCAACTGGGCCAGCGAGCCGATCGAAAGCGAAGTCTATTCGCTCGACGTCGCAACCGGAGCGATCCGGGCGCTGACCGACCGGCGCGGGCCGGACTCCGACCCGGTCGTCTCCCCCGACGGCCGGCTGATCGCCTATACGGGTTTCGACGACAAGAGGCTCGGCTACCAGAACGCCGCCCTCTACGTGATGGACCGGAACGGCGGCGGATCGCGCCTTCTGACCGGTTCGCTCGACCGGACCGTCGAATCGCCGGTCTGGGCCGCCGACGGCCGCTCCGTCTACGTCGCCTATGACGAGCGCGGCTCGCGCAAGGTCGCCCGGGTCGGGCTCGACGGCTCCGTTCGGACCGTCGCCGAGGGATTGAGCGGCTCCGCGCTCGACCGCCCCTATACCGGAGGCGGCTTCAGCGTCTCCCGGGACGGCGCCGTCGCCGCCCCGAGCGGAAGCGCTCAACGCCCGCCCGACGTCGCGCTCTATCGCGGCGGCGCCCGGCGGGTGCTGACCCGACTCAACGCGGAATTGCTCGATTCCAAGCGGCTGGGGGAGGTCCGCCAGCTCAGCGCGACCAGTCCGGACAATCGCAAGATCGATTCGTGGCTGACCCTCCCTCCGGGCTGGACCGAGGGCCGCCGGGTCCCCCTCATCCTCGAGATCCACGGCGGTCCCTTCGCCGCCTACGGCCCGCATTTCTCGACGGACAACCAGCTCTACGCGGCCGCCGGCTATGCGGTGCTTTCGGTCAACCCGCGCGGCTCCACGTCCTACGGGGAGGAATTCGCCAACCTCATCCACCATGCTTATCCGGGGCGCGACTATGACGACCTGATGGCCTCGGTCGACTCGGCGATCGCGGCCGGTTTCGCCGATCCGGAGCATCTCTACGTCACGGGCGGGTCGGGCGGAGGCGTGCTGACCGCCTGGATCGTGGGCAAGACCGACCGCTTCAAGGCCGCGGCGACCCAGAAGCCGGTGATCGACTGGGCGAGCTTCGCTCTGACCGCCGACAATCCGGCTTTCTTCTCGCGCTACTGGTTCGGGAAATATCCCTGGGAAGATCACCAGGCCTTCTGGGCGCGCTCCCCGCTGTCGCTGGTCGGGAACGTGAAGACTCCGACCCTCGTCGTCGTCGGAAGCGAGGATTACCGGACCCCGGTCAGCGAGGCGGAGCAATATTATACCGCGCTTCAGCTGAGGGGGGTGCCCACGGCTCTGGTGAAGGTCCCCGGCGCAAGCCATGGCGGGATCGCGGCGAGGCCGTCGCAGGCCGGGGCAAAGGCCGCGGCGATACTGGCCTGGTTCGAGCGGTACAAGGACGGAGCGCCGGCGAGGTAGGGGTAAAGAACCGTCATCCCGGCGAAAGCCGGGACCTCAGGCCGGAAGAGTCACGGCCGGTCTCCCCGAGGTCCCGGCTTTCGCCGGGACGACGGGAAGGGTCAGGCCGCCCGCCTCATCAGTCCCGTGTCCGAAAGCCACGCCCGCGCCTGGCGCTGCGCTTCGGCGATCTCTCGGGCGGTCATCTCCTCGGAGATCTCTGCCCGGCATTCCTGGCCCCGCTCGCTTCCGTTGAGGGCTGCGAGGTTGAACCACTTATGGGCCTCGACCAGGTCGATATCGAGCCCGTGGGTCCCGGTCGAGTAGGCGACGCCCAGCTCGTAGAGGGCGTCGGGATCGCCCGTGGCGGCGTCGGCGAGTCGGCTTTCGATCAGGAAAGTCGCGGATTTCAGGCTGTTCCCCATTTGACATGCCCCTTGTTGTTTATCGCTTGTCGAGGACAGGTTTGCGCAGGCGATCACCAACAAATGGTTAACGGGGCGGATACCAAGATTATTTGGCTCGTGCCCCCGTCATTGCGAGGAGCGAAGCGACGAAGCAATCCAGCGGGCGCCCGACGCCGCACTGGATTGCTTCGCTTCGCTCGCAATGACGGCTAGGCGCTGGGCTCCACCGCCAGATTGTCGATCAGGCGGGTGCGGCCGAGCCTGGCCGCCGCGAGAAGGCGCGCCGGGCGCTCCAGCGACGTCGCCGGCTCGAGGGTCTCGGCGTCGCAGAGCTCGACATAATCGATCGGGTCGAAGCCGGCCTTGGCGAGCCGCTCCCTCGCCGTCGCCAGGGCCTCGCCCACTGCGCCGCCGCGCCGGATCGCCGCCGCCGCCTCGCCCAGGGCCCTTGGCAATGCCCGTGCCGACTGCCGCTCCTCGTCGGTGAGGTAGGTATTGCGCGAGGACAAGGCGACCCCGTCCGCGTCGCGCTGGGTCGGCACTCCGACGATCTCGATTGCGAGACCGAGCTCCCGGACCATCTGCCGGATGACGGCGAGCTGCTGGTAATCCTTCTCGCCGAAAAGGGCGATGTCGGGCCGGACCTGGTCGAACAGCCTCGACACCACGGTCGCAACCCCGTCGAAATGCTCCGGCCTCGCGGCGCCGTCGAGGCCCTGGCCGAGGGTCCCGGCACGAACCGTGATTCCGGTCCCGTCCGGGTACATGGTCTCGACGTCGGGCGACCAGAGGAGGGCGCAGCCTTCCTCCTCGAGCATCTTGGCGTCGCTCGCCTCGCGGCGCGGGTAGGTGGAAAGGTCCTCACTGGCGGCGAACTGGGTCGGGTTGACGAAGATCGAGGCGACGACGTGGCTGGCCCGCCGCCGGCCCTCCGCCACCAGCGCCATGTGGCCGGCATGGAGCGCGCCCATGGTCGGAACGAAGGCGATCGTTCCGCCTCCCGCCCGCAGGTCCGCCACGGCCTCGCGCAGCGTTTCGATGTCACGGACCGTTTGCACCCCGTTCCCGCCTCCGATATCAGCTTGGGCGACGCCCTTGCGGGGGCCGGACCGCAGAATCAAGGCCAAGAAATTCCAGGGGTAGAGATGGCGTCGCCGCATTTCATCGTATTCGCCAACGAGAAGGGCGGCACCGGAAAGTCGACCACCGCCGTTCACGCCGCGGTGGCACTCGCCTCCGCCGGCCGGCGCGTCGCCGCGCTCGACCTCGACACCCGCCAGCGGACTCTCGGCCGCTATCTCGACAATAGGGGCGAGACGGTGAAGCGGCTCGGGATCGACCTCGTCATGCCGCGCTACGAGACGTTCGACCCCGACAAGGGCGAGTCGATCGAAGCTCAGATGGAGCGCGTCTCCGCCGACGCGGAGATCGTCGTCGTCGATACGCCGGGCCGCGACGATCCGCACGCCCGGGCCGCGATGATCCGGGCCGACACCCTGGTCACTCCGATCAACGACAGCTTCGTCGACCTCGACCTGATCGGCCAGGTCGACGCGGAGACCTACCGGGTGCGCCGGCCGAGCTTCTACGCGGAGCTGGTCTGGAACAGCCGCACGCAGCGCGCCAAGACCCATGGCGCAAGCGTCGACTGGGTCGTCTTGCGCAACCGCATGCAGCATATCGAGGCGCGCAACATGCGCCGGGTCGGGGAGGCTCTGGGCGAGCTTTCGCGCCGGGTCGGCTTCAGGGTCATCCCCGGCCTGGGCGAGCGGGTCATCTACCGCGAGCTCTTCCCCAAGGGCCTCACCCTGCTCGACCTGCCCCATCTCGGCGAGGTCGCGATCGCCCATATCGCGGCCCGCCAGGAACTGCGCGAGATGATCTCCGGCTTCGCTTTGCCCCAGCCGGGCGAGACGGCGGCGCCGCAGGCGGCCGCGCTCGCGGGCTGAACCTCATGGGCGTTCTCATCCTGCTCGCCGCCGGCGGCCTGCTCTGGGCCTTCGCGACCGGCCGCCTCAAAGGCTTCACCTATGAGGACGGGATCGCAGCGGCTTTCTTCCTCCTCGGCCTCAGCCTTTTCACCAAGGGCCGGCTCGTCATCGGATCCGCCTTGATGGGGAGCGCCCTGCTCTGGGCCGCCTGGCGCCGCTCGCGCCCGTCGTCCAGGCCGATGCCGGTGGCGGACGCCCGCCGACTGCTCGGAGTCGGCGAGGCCGCCACCCTGGAAGAGATTCGCAACGCCCACCGGCGGCTGATCGCGAAGGTCCATCCCGACACCGGCGGCTCGGCCGAGCTCGCCCACCGGGTCAACGCCGCCCGCGACACGCTGCTCGCCGAGACAATGAACCGCAAGCCGCCTCGAGCGTCTTGATCCAATCCCTTCCCGGAGTTCCGAATGAGCCACCGTCTGCACCCGACGTGCCTGCGCGAATATGACATCAGGGGCATATATGGAGAGACCCTGGCCGAGGACGACGCGAGGGCCGTCGGCCGGACCCTCGGGACCGTGGTGCGCCGCGACGGAGGATCGGTCGTCGCCGTCGGCCGCGACGGGCGCGAGAGCTCGCCTGGTCTTGAGGCCGCGCTGATCGAGGGGCTGACCGCGAGCGGAGTCGACGTCGTGCGGATCGGCCTCGGACCGACCCCGATGCTTTATTATGCCGAGGCCGAGCTTCCCGTCGACGGCGGGATCATGATCACCGGGAGTCACAATCCCGGCAATTACAACGGCTTCAAGATGGTCCTGAAGCACGGCGCCTTCTTCGGCGAACGGATCCAGGAGCTCGGTCGATCGGCCCTGGCGGCCGACTGGGAAGAAGGCTCCGGCTCGGTCCGCGACGAGGACGTCATGGAGCGCTATGTCGATCGGCTCCTGGAGGGGTTCGACGGCAAGCCGTTCCGAATCGGCTGGGATTGCGGCAACGGCGCCGCCGGGCCGGTCGTCGAGCGGCTGGTGAAAAGGCTGCCGGGCGAACATTTCGTGCTCTTCCCCGAAGTTGACGGCCGATTCCCCAACCACCATCCAGACCCGACCGTAGAATCCAACCTCGAGGATCTGAAGCGGCTCGTGCTCGAGAAGGGCCTCGACTTCGGAGTCGCCTTCGACGGCGACGCCGACCGGCTCGGAGCGGTGGACGGCGAAGGCCGGGTCGTCTGGGGCGATCAGCTCCTCTCGATCCTCGCCGAGCCGGTGCTCCGCGAAGTGCCGGGCGCCACGATCATCGCCGACGTCAAGGCCAGCCAGGCGCTCTTCGACCGGGTCGCGGAGCTCGGCGGAACGCCGCTGATGTGGAAGACCGGCCACAGCCTGATCAAATCCAAGATGAAGGAGACTGGCGCCCCGCTCGCCGGCGAGATGAGCGGCCACATCTTCTTCAAGCATGAATGGTACGGCTTCGACGACGCCATCTACGCCGCAATCCGCCTGATCCGCGCCGTCGGCCAGCTCGGCGGCTCGCTGACCGACCTGCGCTCGGCCATGCCGCCGATGATCAACACTCCGGAGATGCGCTTCCAGGTCGACGAGAGCCGCAAGTTCCCGGTCGTCGAGGAAGTGCTGGCCCGCCTCGCCTCGAGCGGCGCCGACGTCGACCGGACCGACGGGGCCCGAGTCAGCACCCCGGACGGCTGGTGGCTCCTTCGGGCCTCGAACACCCAGGACGTCCTGGTCGCACGGGCCGAGGCCAAGGATGAAGCCGGCCTCGAACGCCTGGTCGCCCAGATCGACGAGCAGCTCGCCCTTTCCGGGCTCGAGCGCGGAGAGCAGGTCGCGCACTGATGCCGAAGCTCTACCCGGAGGCGCTGCTCTACTGCGTGATCTGGGCGGGGCTCGCCATTTACGGCGGGCTGGAGCTTGGCTGGAAGGCGGGCGCGGTGCTTACGCTGGGCCTGTTCATCCTGATCATGCCGACGAGCGCCCTCATCCTTTCGCGGACCGGGAGCTTCAAGCTGGAGCGGGGTGTGCGCTGGGGCATCCTGACCGTGGCCGCCGCGGTGCTTCTGTCCGCGCTCGACCTTCAGGGCTAGCCGTATGGACATTGAGCGCAGTCCCTTCTTCGCCCTCTCCCCGCCGGGGAGAGGGAGAAGATCAGCAACCGGGCTGGCGCGTCAGCCGAGCGGGCAGGTTCGATCCGAGCGGATGGCGGCGATGCTGCCGCCATAGTCCTCGTCGATATCGGCCAGGGTCCGAGCCCGCTGGACGAACGCCTTGGCAAGCGCCGGTTCGCGGTTGGCGGCGTAGGCGCAGGCGACGGCCATCATCCGGTCGGCCAGGCTCTGCGGAGTTCCGCCACCCTCCATGGACAGGGCCAGCAGGCTGTAGCCGAGCGCCTCCTTGCGCTCTGCGGGCGTCGCCGCCGCGCTGAGCGCGAACGTGCGCGCGACTCCGTAGGCGACGACCCGATTGTTGGGAAAGGCGGAAGCGGCCTCCCGCCGAAGGGCCAGCCTCGCGGCGGGATCGTCGATCCGGCCGGCCAGGACGCTTTTGAAATAGGCCTCCGTCTCCGCGAGCGTTTGCGAGTCGAGGAAGACCTTGCGGGCGAGCAGCCCCCCTTGCAGGCGCGACGCCCGGCCCGAATCGTCAGGCGTGCGCCAATAGGTCCAGTCCCACCCCGCCGTGGTGCCGGAGGGCGATCTCCAGCGCAGGAAATTGTGGCCCGGAACCTCGACCATCGCGACGTCGAAGCCCACCATCTGGGCGACGCTGACGATCAGCATCGCGCCGATGTCGCAGTCGACGAAATAAACCGGCCCGTCCGGCTTCACGTGAGCCAGCCTGGCCGGCCGATCCGCCTTCAGCGAGGACTCGACCCGAGGGTCGTTGCGCGGCAGCGCCGCGAAGGCCTCCCCCACCGTATCCGGCCAGTCCTTCGTCGAGGCGGGCTGGATGAAGTTGCGCGCCGCCAGAACGATCGAGACCTTCACGGCGAAAGCCTTGAACTCCTCCGCCGTGGTCGGCGGCGCGGGATCCGGCCCGAGAGCCGCCAAGGCTTCGGAGAGGACCTGGCGAAGCAGCGGCTCGGCGGAAGGCGGAACGGGCCGCAAGGCCCGCTCCCGCTGAAGCATCCGGTAGGCGAGGGTCTGCTCGAGCGCAGCGGGGGCCGCCCTGGCGACGGGCGCGGTCGGCAAGACGACCCAAAGCAAGGCGACCGCCAGGAGGGCCGACAGGACAAGCCATTTTACCCAGGCCAGCCGCGATTTCTGACCGGCCATCCGCAATCCCCCGAGCCGGATCGAGGTTATCCCGGAAAGGTCGGTTCCCACAATGGAAGATTGGCTCGATGCACATCGTCATTGCGAGCGAAGCGAAGCAATCCAGCGCAGCCTCTGAGGGCGCGCTGGATTGCTTCGTCGCTTCGCTCCTCGCAATGACGGGTTCAGTCGTCCTCGTCCTCGCGGCCGACCAGGTTGAGCTCCCTGGCCTTGATCTGGCGGGTCATGCACCAGTGCTTCAGCGCGTCCTCGCGGCCGTGGGTGATCCAGACTTCGCGGGGCTGGATCTCCTGGATGGTCGTGGTGAGCTCGTCCCAGTCGGCATGGTCGGAGACGATGAGCGGCAGCTCGACATTGCGCTGGCGCGCCCGCTGGCGGACCCGCATCCAGCCCGAGGCCATGGCGGTGATCGGATCGGGGAGGCGCCGGGACCAGCGGTCGTTGAGGCAACCGGGGGGGGCGACCACGATCTTCCCCTTCAGCTCCTCTTTCTTGACGCCGGTCGCGGGCCGGAGCTCGCCGAGGTCCACGCCCCATTCCCGGTAGAGGGCGCACAGCCGCTCGAGCGCTCCGTGGATGTAGATCGGCTCGTGATAGCCGCGGCCGCGGATCTCCATCATCAGCCGCTGCGCCTTGCCCAGCGCATAGGCGCCGACCAGGACGCAGCGCTCCGGATTCTCGTGGAGCCGGGCGAGCAGCCGGTCGATTTCGCTCCCGGTGTCGGGATGGCGGAAGACGGGCAGGCCGAAGGTCGCCTCGGTGATGAAGATGTCGCAAGGCACCGGCTGGAAGGGCGGGCAGGTGGGGTCGGGCCGGCGCTTGTAGTCGCCCGAGACGACGACCCGTTCGCCTCTATATTCGAGAACGATCTGGGCCGAGCCGAGGACGTGGCCGGCGGGAACGAAGCTCGCCTCGACCTCGCCTAGCCGGACGACCTCCCCGTAAGCCGTCGCCCGCCCGCCCGGCTGCGACCCGTAGCGGCATTCCATGATCGCCAGCGTCTCGGGGGTCGCGAACACCTCTTCATGGCCGCCGCGGGCATGGTCGGCATGGCCGTGGGTGACCAGCGCGCGCGCCTTGGGCTGGCTCGGATCGACCCAGGCGTCGGCCGGCTTTACGTAGATGCCTTCGGGAAAAGGCTCGATCCAGGAACCGAGACGGGCCATGGGGAGCTATATGGGGAGAAAGGGCGCGGCCGCCACGCCGGCCCGATGACGAAAGGAGCGCGACATGGATTGGGGTTCGTTCAACTGGAGCCTGCTCACGATTGT
>DASVSP010000071.1:0-51128 GCA_036388065.1 Allosphingosinicella sp. | reverse complement strand
CATCCTGCGCGGCAAGCACAAGCCGAGCTACACCCCGCACGTCGATTGCGGCGACCATGTCGTCGTCGTCAACGCCGACAAGGTGCGCTTCACCGGCAAGAAGCTCCAGGACAAGATCTACTGGCGCCACACCGGCTATGCCGGCGGGATCAAGGGCGTCACCGCCGGCAAGATCCTCGAGGGGCGCTTCCCAGAGCGGGTTCTCGAGAAGGCCGTCGAGCGGATGATCCCGCGCGGGCCGCTGGGCCGCGACCAGATGCGCGCCCTTCACCTCTACAACGGCACCGAGCATCCGCACGGCGGCCAGGATCCTCAGCCTCTCGACGTGGCGGGCATGAACCGCAAGAACAAGGTGGGTGCCTAAATGACCGACAATCGCCAATCGCTCGCCGATCTCGGCCAGCTGACCGGTGCCGCCGCGGCCGCGCCGCCCGCCGCCGCTCCCGAAGCCGCCCCGGCCGCCGACTCGTCGGCCGCCGAGGCTCCGGCCCCCACCGGACGGCCGGCAGAGGCCGCCGACGACCAGGGCGTCTCGACCCAGGGCCCGCAGATTCAGGCCATCCTCCGCGAGCAGCAGCTCGACAAGCAGGGCCGCGCCTACGCCACCGGCCGCCGCAAGGACGCGGTCGCCCGGGTCTGGCTGAAGCCCGGCTCCGGCAAGATCGTCGTCAACGGCCGCGACCAGGAAGTCTATTTCGCCCGCCCGACGCTTCGCCTGATCATCAACCAGGTCTTCGACGTCACCGAGCGCCGCGGCCAGTATGACGTGATCGCGACCGTCAAGGGCGGAGGCCTTTCCGGCCAGGCGGGCGCCGTGCGCCACGGAATCTCGACCGCTCTCACCCGCTACGAGCCGGAGCTTCGGACGACGGTGAAGCGCGAGGGCTTCCTCACCCGCGATCCGCGGGTCGTCGAGCGCAAGAAGTACGGCAAGGCGAAGGCCCGCCGGAGCTTCCAGTTCTCGAAGAGGTAAGCATAAAATTCCTCCCCGAGATTTCTCGGGGAGGGGGACCGCCCGAAGGGCGGTGGAGGGGCCGGTCCGCGAGGACCGGCTCTTTCTTTTTGGCCTCTGCCGAAGAACCCCTCCACCATGCTTCGCATGGTCCCCCTCCCCCGGAAATCCGGGGGAGGATTTTCAGCGGTTCACCGTTGCCATTCCGGCTTCGTGGTAGCGCGGGCCCGAGGCGGCGCCGGGCGGCAGGATCTGGTCGATGCGCTCCAGATCTTCGGCCGAGAGGCTCACTTCCACCGCTCCGATATTCTGCTCCAGATAGCTGCGCCTCTTCGTCCCCGGTATCGGAACCACGTCCTCCCCCTGGGCGAGCACCCAGGCGATGGCGAGTTGGGCGGCGGTGCAGCCCTTCTCGGCCGCCATCGTCTCGATCTCGCGGACGAGGGCGATGTTCTTCTCGAAATTCCCGCCGGTGAAGCGGGGGTGGAAGCGCCGGTAGTCGTCGTCCGGAAAATCCGCCGCGCTCTTGAACTGGCCGGTCAGGAAGCCGCGTCCGAGCGGGCTGTAGGCGACATAGGCGATCCCGAGCTCGCGCACCGTCGGAAGCACCTCCGACTCGGAGTCCCGGCTCCAAAGCGAATATTCGGTCTGAAGCGCGGCGATCGGGTGGGTCCGATGCGCCCGGCGCACGGTGGCGGGCGCGGCCTCGCTGAGGCCGAGGAAACGCACCTTCCCCGCTGCGACGAGCTCGGCCATCGCACCGACGGTCTCCTCGATCGGGACGTCGGCATCGACCCGGTGCTGGTAATAGAGGTCGATGACGTCGACTCCGAGCCGCTTGAGGCTCGCCTCGCAGGCGGAGCGAACGTAATCGGGCCGGCCGCATACCCCCTTGAAGCTTCCGTCCTCGCCTCGGACGTTGCCGAACTTGGTGGCGAGGAAGACCCGGTCTCGGCGGTCGGCGATCGCCTTTCCGACCAGCTCCTCGTTTCGTCCCACGCCGTACATGTCGGCGGTGTCGAGGAAGTCGACGCCGCGCTCGATCGCCTCGTGGATCGTGGCGATCGATTCGGCTTCGTCGCCGGCGCCGTAGAATTCGGACATCCCCATGCAGCCAAGGCCGATCGCCGACACTTCGGGGCCGCCCCGGCCGAGCTGCCTTCTCTGGATCATGACCGGTCTCCTTGCTGCGATGCCGAGGCGGCCTTAGTCTCCGAGCCGCCGCGCCTCAACCGGGCGTGGCGGAGGCCTCCATGACCGCACGAAAGCCCGTCCTGATCGCCGCCGCGTTGCTCGCCCTCGGCGCTCCGATCCTCCTCTTCGCGGGGTGCGAGCGGGCGACCCTTCCGGTAAGCGCCGGGATCGGGCCGGCGCCCGCCCTTCCGAAACCCGCGAAGGGCCTTCTCCCGACGGTCAACGTCGCCGAAGCGATCGGCTGGAAGGGCGCCGTGCCCACGCCCGCGCCCGGCCTCGCGGTCACCGCCTTCGCGCGGGGGCTCGACCACCCGCGCTGGCTCCACGTCCTTCCCAACGGCGACGTCCTCGTCGCCGAGACCAACGCTCCGCCGAGACCGGCGAAGAGGGGGATCAAGGCGAGGATCGAGGCTTTCGTCATGAAGAGGGCCGGGGCGGCGGGGCGGAGCGCGAACCGGATCACCCTGCTTCGCGATTCCGACGGCGACGGGGTGGCGGAGACCCGCACGGTCTTTCTCTCCGGCCTCGACTCCCCTTTCGGAATGGCACTGGTGGGCGGAGATTTCTACGTCGCGAACACCGACTCGATCCTGCGATTCCCCTATCGCGACGGGGACACCCGGATCGCCGTCGCCGGGACCAGGCTCGCCGACCTTCCGGCCGGGCCCCGAAACCACCATTGGACCAAGACGATCGTCGCCGGCCCGGACGGCAGGCACCTCTATGCGAGCGTCGGCTCCAACAGCAACGTCGCCGAGCACGGAATGGCCGAGGAGGAAGGGCGGGCCGCGATCTGGGAAATCGACCGCTCCACCGGCGCCATGCGGCTGTTCGCCACCGGCCTTCGAAACGCCGTCGGACTGGCGATCGAGCCTCGGAGCGGCGCCTTGTGGGCCGCGGTGAACGAACGCGACGAGCTCGGCAGCGACCTCGTGCCCGACTACATGACCTCGGTGCGGAGAGGCGGCTTCTACGGCTGGCCCTATTCCTATTACGGCCGCCACGTCGACAGCCGGGTCAAGCCGGGGCGGCCCGACCTGGTCGCGCGGGCGATCGTCCCCGATTACGCGCTCGGGGCGCACACGGCCTCGCTCGGCCTCGCCTTCTACCCGGGCGGCGCGCTCGGCCCGAGCTTCGCCGGAGGCGCCTTCATCGGTCAGCACGGGTCGTGGAACCGGCGGCCGGCAAGCGGCTACAAGGTGATCTTCGTCCCCTTCGCCGGCGGGCGGCCCTCCGGCCCTCCGGTCGACATCCTCACCGGCTTCCTCGATTCCCGCGGCAAGGCGCTTGGCCGGCCCGCCGGAGTCGCGGTCGACAAAGCCGGGGCGCTGCTCGTCGCCGACGACGTGGGCAACACGATCTGGCGGGTCGCCGGCTCGCGCTGAGCTTGTCGGCGGAGCGTAACTGGACCATCACGAAGCGATGCGCACCCTTGTCGCCCTGCTTTTCCTTTCCGCTTCGCCCGGCTTGCCGGCGAAGCCCGCACCGCCGCCGCCCGCGCCCGCCGGTCCCTTCCTGAGCCCGATGGGCGAGCCGTTCCGCTCGGCACGGGCTCAGTCGGACAATGTCGGAACCTGGTTCGCAGCGGCGGACCGCGACCGCGACCAGGCTCTCACCGGCGCCGAGCTGCGCGAGGATTCGGAGCGTTTCTTCGGCCTTCTCGACTCCGACCGCGACGGCGAGCTCGAGATGGCGGAGATCGCCCGCTACGAGAACGAGATCGCTCCCGAGGTCCAGGTCGGCCTTCAGATGCGCGCAACGGGCTTCGGCGACTGGCAGGGCGGAAAGCGGCGGCGGGTTCCAGTCTACCGATATGGTGTGGACGGCGCCGCGCGCTACTCCTTCCTCGACATCCCCCATCCGGTGATGGCCGCCGACGAGGACTTGAACCGGGGAGTCTCCCGCGCCGAGTTCGATCGGGCGGCGGCGGAGCGTTTCAAGCTTCTGGACAAGGACCGGGACGGGCGACTGATGCGGGCGGAGCTACCGCCCCTGCCGCAGCCCCGGCTTCGCAGGCCGCGCGGCGAGAGGGAGGATTCCTTTCGGGATCAACGCTAGGCTGTCACGCAGCCGAACCGGCCGCTTATCCCTCTCCCCGGCGGGGAGAGGGTAGGGAGAGGGGGCTCGGCGCCGGGAAGTATCCGCAGACTCAGAACCCCCTCACCCCAGCCCTCTCCCCGCTGGGGAGAGGGAGCATGCCCCCCTCAGCCCCCGGCATGCTCCAGCGCGCGAGCGAGAGCGGCCTCGATTCCGTTCAGGTCGTAGGGCTTCCGGACGATCTCGAAATCCGCGCCGGCCGCACCGACGATCTCCTCGCTGTAGCCGCTGGCGAGCAGGATCGGCAGGCTCGGATGTCGCTTCCGCGCAAGCCGGCTCAACTCGATCCCGCTCAGCCCCGGCATGACCACGTCGCTGAACAGGATATCGACCGGCTCGGACTCCAGCCGCTCGAGCGCCTCCTCCCCCGACGAAGCGGTGACGACCCTGTAGCCGAGCTCGTCCAGCAGATGGCAGGCGAACTCGCGGACATGGTCGTTATCCTCGACGAGAAGGACGCTGAGCCCCCGTGGCGGCTTGTCGACGAGCGCCGATTCGGCCCGCGGGCCGAACGCCTTGTCGGTCGCGGGAAGGATGATCCGTACCGAAGTCCCCTCGCCGGGCGCGGAGCGGATCTCGGCCCGGCCACCGGCCTGGGCGGCGAAGCCGTGTATCTGCGAGAGGCCGAGACCGGTCCCCTCGCCGACCGGCTTGGTGGTGAAGAACGGCTCGAAGGCGCGGTCGAGCACTTCCGGGCTCATCCCGCTTCCGGTGTCGGCGATCTCGACCATCACCTCGCCTCGGCCCTCGCCGCTCAGGTGACGGGTCGCGAGGCACAGCGTCCCGCCCTCGGGCATCGCGTCGCGGGCGTTGAAGGCCGCGTTGAGCAGTGCGGTCTCGAGCTGGGCGAGGTCTACCTCGACCGGGGGGAGCGAAGGGGCGAGGTCGAGCCTGACCTCGAACTGCCCGCCCAGCGTCCGGCCGACCACTTCCGCGAAGGCGTCGAGTCGAAGGTTGAGGTCGGCGACCTCCGGCTTGAGCGACTGGCGGCGCCCGAAGGCGAGGAGGTGGCTGGTCAGGGTCGCCGCCCGGTCGGCGGTGTCGAGGATCGCCTTCAGGTAGCGGGCGCGCTTCTCCTCGGTGAGGCCGGGCCGGGTGAGGAGCTCTGCGGAGCCTCGGATGACGGTCATCAGATTGTTGAAATCGTGGGCGACCCCTCCGGTCAGCTCGCCCAGCGCCTGGAGCTTCTGGGACTGGAACAGGGCCGCCCGAGCTTCCTCGAGCTCCTCGCTGGCCCTGCGCCGCTCGGTGATGTCGCGGGTGATCTTGGCGAAGCCGAGCAGAGTGCCGGACTCGTCGTGGATCGGGTCGATGACCACGCTCGCATAGAAGCGGGTGCCGTCCTTTCGAAGTCGCCACGCTTCCTTCTCATACTTCCCTTCCGCCAAAGCGGTGGCAAGCGCGCGCTGGGGCTCTCCGGCCGCCCGGTCCTCCTCGGTGTAGAAGCTGGAGAAATGCCGGCCGACGATCTCGGCCGCCTTATAGCCCTTGATCGCCTCCGCGCCGGTGTTCCAGTTGGACACGACGCCGTCGGGATCGAGCATGTACAAGGCGTAATCCTTGACCCCCTGGACGAGAGTGCGGAAGCGGCGCTCGCTTTCGAGCAGTGCAAGGGACGCCTCGCGCTTTTCGGTATCGTCGCGGGTGATCTTGGCGAAGCCGATCAGGCGGCCTTCGTCGTCCCGGATCGGGTCGAGCACGGCGTTGACCCAGAAGCGGGTTCCGTCCTTCCGGATCCGCCAGCCCTCCGCCTCGAACCGACCCTCCGCCGCCGCGGTCCTGAGGGCATGGACCGGCACTCCGGCCTCCCGGTCCTCCGGGGTGAAGAAGGTCGAGAAATGGCGGCCGATTATCTCCTCGGCCTCATAGCCCTTGAATCGGCGGGCGCCCGGGTTCCAGGTGGCGACGTAGCCGTCGGAGTCGAGCATGTAGATGGCGTAATCGGTGACGGCGTTGATGAGCAGCTGGAAGCGCTCGGCCGTGACGTGGGGATCGAAGCGGTTACCGTCAGCCATCCAGGGACCTGCGGAAGGGGGGCAGCTCAGCCGAAGCGGCGGCCCTACGCCGGTCGAAACGCCGCCGCAACCGCCAAAATCTCAATGGGATGCGTCGATCCGGAGCGCCTCCATCGCCGGCCGTTCCCGTCATCCCGGCGAAAGCCGCAACCTCGGGGAGACCCGCCGAGGCTTCTCGTCCTGGGGTCCCGGCTTTCGCCGGGATGACGGGAGTGGGGCGGATGACGGGGTGGGCGCTTATAATGACATCGTCATCCCGGCGGACGCCGGGATCTCGGGGAGACCCGCCGAGGCTTCTCGTCCTGGGGTCCCGGCTTTCGCCGGGATGACGGGAATGCCCCCTGTATCGCATGAATGCGAACAAGTCAAGAACATCTATCGTTGCAGGTCCGCCAGGAATGCCCGGATCCGCTTCGCGTTCATTCCGACGTCGCTTCCTCCGACGCGGCTGATCGAGCGCATGTCGACCAGGCTCCCGCCGCCGGGCGCCGGCCTGACCCGGACGACCACGTCGTCCTTGAAGCGGAAAAAGGTGCTGGTGTCGGTCGCCTCCACCCTGTCGCCTTCGGCCAGGGCGACCTCCCAGCCGCGCCCGCGCGCAAGCTCGGCCGAGCGCCGGGCGGTCTCGGCGGGAGGCGCGGCGAGGCGGATCGTCCGGATGTCGCCGTAATGGGCGCGATGGATCGACTTCCACCTTTCCTCCGGCGCGAGCGCCTTCAGCTCCGGCTTGCCTTCGTCGGGTATGTTCTCGAGATTGTCGGCCCTGACCTGGAGCCGGGTGAATTGCGGGAGGTCGTTCAGATCGGTGGCGACGTCGTGGATCGCGGGCACGCTCTTGGCGATCCGGACGAGATTGCCGAGATAGAGGACGAAGCCGAGCGCGACGACCAAAGCGAGGAGGTTGGCGAGCATCAGCTTCGCCCGCCGCCGGGCCATGACGAGGCCGACCAGGCCGAGCAACGCCCCCGCCGAGGCCGCGAAGAACAGGTAGCGCAAGGCCTTGAGGCCGGTCCCGAATCCCCATAGCCCCGCCGCGCTGCCGACCGCGGCGAGCAGGGCGGCGAGCACCGCGCCGACCCCGAGCACGACCGCGGCCCTGGTCACCAGCCGGGTCCAGTCCGTCTTCGAATCCGTCATATCGGCACTCCCCTTGTCCTTCGATAACGGGCCTTCCCCCGGATCAAGTCCGGAGTCAGTCCCTACTCAGGATGAGCGGCAAGCTACACCCAACCGCTCATCCTGAGTAGCCGCTGGGCCCGGCGATCCGGCCTATCGAAGGATCATCGCAAGGGCGAGCCTTGCGGCGCCCGGCTTTATAGGCTTGGAAACGACGCCCATGACCGAGATCGTCGCAATCGACATCGGAGGAACCCACGCCCGCTTCGCTTTGGCGCAAGTGGAAGGCGGGCGAGTGCTTCGGCTCGGCGAGGAAAGCATTTTCAGGACCTCCGAGCATGACGGACTCGACTCCGCCTGGGCGGCCTTCGCGGCGGCGGCCGGCCGCGCCCTTCCCTCGGCCGCGGCGATCGCGCTCGCGGGCCCGGTGGAAGGGGAGGCGCTCAAGCTCACCAACAACGACTGGACGATCCGGCCCGCCGGAATCGCGGCGAGCCTGGGGGTCGAGCGCTTCACCCTGGTCAACGATTTCGGCGCCGTCGCCCATGCCGTCGCCCAGCTCGGCGACGCGCATTTCAGCCACCTGTGCGGCCCCGAGCGGGCACTGCCGGAGGAGGGGGCGATCAGCATCGTCGGCCCCGGCACCGGCCTCGGAATCGCCCTGCTGATTCGCCGGGGCGGCGGTTATCAGGTCGTCGAGACCGAGGGCGGGCATATGGATTTCGCTCCGCTCGACAGCGTCGAGGACGAGCTGCTCGCCCGGCTCCGACTCCGCTACGGCCGGGTCTCGGTCGAGCGGGTCGCCTCGGGCCCAGGGCTCGCCAATTTTTACGGGACGCTCGCCGGGATCGAAGGCCGGGACCCGCGCATGCCCGATGCCAAAGCCCTTTGGCAGTCGGCCATGGCGGGCGAGGACCGGCTTGCCGCGGCCGCACTCGACCGCTTTTGCCTGTCGCTCGGGGCGATCGCGGGCGACATCGCCTTGGCGCAGGGGGCCCGCGCCGTCGTGATCGGCGGCGGCCTTGGCCTGCGCCTGGCCGGCCACCTGCCGAGTTCGGGCTTTTGCGGCCGATTCGTCGCCAAGGGCCGATTCGAGGGGCGGATGGCCGATATTCCGGTCAAGATCGTCACCCATGCGCAGCCGGGCCTCTTCGGAGCCGCCGCCGCCTTCGCCGCAGAGCATGGGGAATGAGGGCCGTCGGACCGTCTATTCAACGTCGTCATTGCGAGCGAAGCGAAGCAATCCAGCGCGGCCTCCGAGGCCCTTGGATTGCTTCGTCGCTTCGCTCCTCGCAATGACGGGATACTGCTCTAGAGCCTCGACAAGAGCCGCCGCCTTTCCTAGATATCGGCCCCCCGAGCGGGCGTAGCTCAATGGCAGAGCAGAAGCTTCCCAAGCTTACGACGAGGGTTCGATTCCCTTCGCCCGCTCCATCATCAACCATCCGGGGTATGCCCTAGGATGGAGCGCAGCCGAAGGCGAAGCGGGGCGACCTTCCACCTTTCCGATGACGCGGCCTAATCCGTCTTCCCGGCGAAAGCCGGGACCTCGGGACGGAAAGGCTCGGCGGGGCTGGCCGAGGTCCCGGCTTTCGCCGGGATGACGGGTCAGATCCCTTCGTGGACGACTTCCCGCCCGGCCGCCTCGAGCCGCCCGGCGAGATCCGCCGCGCAGGCCTCCAGCACGGCCTTGTCCGTCGAGCGGATGACGAAATTGGCGCCGACCCGGCCTTCGCGGAAGAAGGGGTAGGAGCCGATCTGGCAGCCGGGATGGGCGCGTTCGGTTTCGGCCAGCAGCTGGGCGACCTCGCTCTCCGCGGTCCAGCAGCCGAGGGTCGCCGACAGTAGCGGCCGTCCGCCCTCCAGCGTGCCGTTCAGCGAGTCCAGCATCTGGGTGGCGATGTGGGGAACGCCGGCCAGGATGAAGATGTTGCCGTGGCGGATTCCGGGCGCTCCCGACATCCGGTTCTCGATCAGCTCGGCGCCCTCGGGCACCCGCGCCATCCGAAGCCGCCCTTCGTTGAGGCCGCCTCGGGTGGCGTAATAGGCTTCCAGGATCGCCCGAGCCTCGGGATGGACGATCACCTTCACTCCGAGCGCGTGGGCGATGGCGTCGACGGTGATGTCGTCATGGGTCGGGCCGATCCCGCCGGTGGTGAACAGATAGTCGTTGCCGGCCCTCAGCGCGTTCACGGCGCCCGCGATCCGGTCGATCACGTCGGGAACCACCCGAACCTCGCTCAGCCGGATCCCCTGCAGGTTGAGCCAGATGGCGATCTGGGCGATGTTCCTGTCCTGGGTGCGGCCGGAGAGGATCTCGTCGCCGATGATCAGAAGGCCGGCCGTCCAGATGCGTTCGTCGGTCAATGGTCGGTCCTTCGATACGGGCCTTCGCCAGGCTCAGTCCCTACTCAGGATGAGCGGTGGGAACTACGCCAAACCGCTCATCCTGAGTAGCCGGTGAGCTTGTCGAACCGGCGTATCGAAGGACAGGCTCAGGCCGAACGGCTGCAAAGCCCTGGGCCGAACGGAGTTTGTCCGATCGCGGTCTTGAGCCTATATCCCCCACATGACCCAATATCAGGCGATAAGCGGGACCGAACTGGTCGGACGCAGCGGAGCGATCAAGCTCCATGGACCGGAAGGCTTCGAGGGGATGCGCCGCGCCGGGCGGGCCGCGGCCGAAGTGCTCGATTCGCTCGTCCCGCACGTCGTGCCCGGGGTGACCACCCAGGCGATCGACGATTTCGTCAAGGCGCAGATGATCGCGCGCGGCGGGATCCCGGCGACTCTGGGCTATCGCGGCTTCACCGGAAGCTGCTGCACGTCGATCAACCATGTCGTGTGCCACGGAATCCCGGGCGACCGGGTCTTGAAGGACGGCGACATCGTCAACATCGACGTCACCATCATCCTCGACGGCTGGCACGGCGACACCAGCCGGATGTTCCTGGTCGGCGACGTTCCGATCAAGGCCCGGCGGCTGGTCGACATCACCTACGAATGCCTGATGCTCGGAATCGAGCAGGCGCGGCCGGGCGGGTTCCTCGGCGACATCGGCCACGCCATCCAGACCTATGCGGAAAGCCAGCGCTACGGGGTCGTCCGCGATTTCTGCGGCCACGGCCTCGGTCGGCTGTTCCACGACGCTCCGGAAGTCGTCCATGCCGGCCGGCCGGGCAGCGGGCCGGAGCTTCGGCCGGGAATGTTCTTCACGATCGAGCCGATGATCAACATCGGCAAGCCGGCGGTGAAGCTGCTCGAGGACGGCTGGACCGCCGTCACCCGCGACCGCTCGCTCTCCGCCCAGTTCGAGCACAGCGTCGGGATCACCGAGGACGGCTGCGAGATCTTCACGAAGAGCCCGGCGGGGTTCGACAAGCCGCCTTATTGAGCCGGATCCCCGCGGCATCGGCGGGGATCGGCCGGGTCATTCGAACCGCCGGGCGGTCGCCAGATGGTGGGCGTGGGTGATCGCGACGGCGAGCGCGTCGGCCGAGTCGGCTCCGACGATGTCGACGCCGGGAAGAAGCCTCTGGACCATGGCGCGGACCTGCGCCTTCTCGGCGCCGCCGGTGCCGACCACCGCCTTCTTGACCAGCCGCGGCGCATATTCGCCGACGGCGATCCCGAGGCTGGCGGCGGCGAGCAGCACGACTCCGCGGGCCTGGCCGAGCTTGAGCGTGGACTGCGGATTGTCGTTGACGAACACCTCCTCCACCGCCGCGGCCCCGGGGTCGTGCTCGGCGAGGACGGCGAGAAGGCGGCCGTGGAGCTCGAGGAGGCGGGCGGGAAGCGCCGTCTTGGAATCGGTCCGGATCTGGCCGTTGGCGACGTGGCTCAGCCGGTTCCCCTCCGCCGCGATCACGCCCCAGCCGGTTAAGCCGAGGCCGGGATCGAGGCCGAGGACGATCATGGCGTCAAATCCTCCCCGAGCTTGCTCGGGGAGGGGGACCATCCGAAGGATGGTGGAGGGGTAGCTGGATCCGGCCTGCGCAATTACCCCTCCACCACACTTCGTGTGGTCCCCCTCCCCATGCTCTGCATGGGGAGGATCAAGATCAAGAAAGCTTCTCCATCACCTCGTCGGGCACTTCGTAATTGCCCCAGACGGTCTGGACGTCGTCGTCGTCCTCGAGCGCGTCGATGAGCTTCATGAGCTGGCCGGCGTCGTCGGCCCCGACCTCGACCTTGGTTCCGGGTCGCCAGGCGAGCTTGATGCTCTCCGGCGCTCCGAGCGCGCTCTCGAGCGCCTGGGCGACTCCGTGAAGCCCCTCCTGCGCGGTCCATATCTGGTGGCCGTCCTCATCCGATTCGACGTCCTCGGCCCCGGCCTCGATCGCGGCTTCGAAGACGGCATCGGCGGTTCCCGCGGAGGCGGGGTAGGCGACCAGCCCGAGCCGCTCGAAGCCGTGGCTGACCGAGCCCGAGGCTCCGAGGTTGCCGCCGTTCTTCGAGAAAGCGGTGCGCATGTTGGTGGCGGTGCGGTTGCGGTTGTCGGTCAGAGCCTCGACGATGATGGCGACTCCGCCGGGGCCGAAGCCCTCGTAGCGAAGCTCCTCGTAAATCTCGGCGTCGCCGCCGGAGGCCTTGTCGATCGCCCGCTGGATGTTGTCCTTGGGCATTGACTGGGCGCGCGCGGTTGTGACCGCCGCCCTCAGGCGCGCGTTGGCATCGGGATCGGGAAGGCCCATCTTGGCCGCGACCGTGATCTCCCGCGAGAGCTTGGAGAACAGGTTGGAGCGCTTCTTGTCCTGAGCGCCCTTGCGATGCATGATGTTCTTGAACTTGCTGTGGCCGGCCATGGGTCGCGCATCGATCCTGCTGATGGGGTGTGGGACGGGGGATAGCCCAGAGCCGGGCGCCGCAAAACCCCTCTCCCGTCCTTACGGGAGAGGAGGGGCCCGCCGCGGAGCGGTGGGAGGTGAGGGTCTGTACACCGGACTCGGAAAAGACCCTCACCTCCCAAGCCTTCGGCTTGGGCCCCTCCTCTCCCGCGAAAAGCGGGAGAGGAAGTACTCACTCCAGCCCCAGCGCCGCCTTGTACGTCTCGAGCAAAGCGTCGGCTTCCTGGCGGTCGTGGGTTTCCATCTTGCGCAGTCGGACGATGGCGCGGATGGTCTTGGTGTCGTAGCCGCGCGACTTGGCTTCGCCGTAGACGTCCTTGACGTCGTCCGCGATCGCCTTCTTCTCCTCCTCGAGCCGCTCGATGCGCTCGATGAGGAGCCTGAGTTCGTCAGCCGCGATGCTACCTTCCGCCATTTGATCCTTCTTCCGACTTGGGGTTGAGCGGCGGGCTTAGGGGCGGCTATGCGGGCGGGCAATGGCCAATTCCCAAACGCTCCACAGCAAGTTCGTGCCGCGCAGCCGCAAGGTGCGGATCCTCGCCACGTTGGGCCCGGCGAGCAACACTCCGGACATGATCCGGAGGCTGGCCGAGGCGGGCGCCGACGCCTTCCGGATCAACATGAGCCACGGCACCCACAAGGATCATGCCGAGCTGATCGAAATGATCCGCGCGCTCGAGAAGGAGCTCGACCGGCCCACCACCATCCTCGCCGACCTGCAGGGCCCCAAGCTCCGGGTCGGCAAGTTCGGCGGCGACGGCTCGGTCGAGCTCGAGAAGGGCCAGACCTTCGTCTTCGACCGCGACACCGCGCCCGGCACCTCGAGCCGGGTCGAGCTTCCCCACCGGGAGATTTTCGCCGGGGTCGAGAAAGGCACGAGGCTGCTTCTCGACGACGGCAAGCTCGTCCAGCGGGTGGTGAGCGCGACCGGCGACCGGATCGAGACGATCGTCGAGGTCGGCGGCCGGCTTTCGAACAACAAGGGGCTGAACGTCCCCGACGTGGTCCTGCCGCTCGCGGCGCTGACCGTGAAGGACCGCTCCGACCTCGCCTTCGCGCTCGACAGCAACGTCGACTGGATCGCCCTCTCCTTCGTCCAGCGCCCCGAGGACGTGGCCGAGGCCCGGCGCCTGATCGCCGGACGCGCGGCGCTTCTCGCCAAGATCGAGAAGCCGGCCGCGGTCGACCGGATCGACGGCATATTGGAGCTTGCCGACGCGGTGATGGTCGCGCGGGGCGATCTTGGAGTCGAGCTCCCGCCGCAGGCGGTTCCGCCGCTTCAGAAGATGATCGTCGAGGCGGCCCGGCGGATGGGGCGGCCGGTGGTGGTGGCGACCCAGATGCTCGAATCGATGATCAGCTCGCCGAGCCCGACCCGGGCCGAAGTCTCGGACGTCGCCACCGCGGTCTACGACGGAGCGGACGCCGTGATGCTTTCGGCGGAAAGCGCGTCGGGCAAATATCCGTGCGAGGCGGTGACGATGATGAACAGCATCGCCACCAGCGTCGAGGCGGACCCGACCCACGCGGCCCGGGTGCATTTCACCCAGACCCTGCCCGATCCGACGACCGCCGACGCCATCGCCCAGGCCGCGAACTCGATGGTGACGACGGTCGGTGCCGCCGCCATCGTCTGCTTCACCAGCTCCGGATCCACCGCCCGGCGGCTTTCGCGCGAACGCCCCGCGGTGCCGCTGCTCGTCCTCACTCCCACCCTTCGGACCGCCCGCAAGCTCGGCATCCTGTGGGGGGCCCATGGGGTTAGGACCCGCGACATCGCCAATTTCGAGGAGATGATCGCCAAGGCCAAGAGGATGGCGCTTCGCCACGGGGTGGCCAAGGGCGGCGACCGGATCGTGATCATCGCCGGAGTCCCGTTCGGCACCCCGGGATCGACCAACGTCATCCATATCGTCCGGCTGATCGGGGACGAGCTCGAGCGGCACCGCAAGGCGCAGGGGAAGGCGCACTGACGGCCGCGTCATCCCGGCGAAAGCCGGGACCTCAGGACAAGAAGTCTCGGCGGGTCTCCCCGAGGTCCCGGCTTTCGCCGGGATGACGGCTTTCCTCTCTACCCAGGCAGCAGATCGAACGCGATCGTCGTCCTGCGCTCGTCCGTGTGGAACGGCACCGTGCCGTGCCACATGTAGGACGGGAACAGCACGAGCCGCCCCGGCACCGGTCGGACGAAGCGCTCCGCCGGCTGCTCCGGAACGGTCCTGAAAGGCGGCTGACCCAGCCGAAGCCAGCCTTCCCGGCTTTCCCGGTCGAGTGCCCCGTCGGGGGTCTCCACGTAGAAGGCGGAGGAGATCCAGCCTTCGTTGTGCATGTGATCGAGATGGAAGCCGCCCGATCGAAGCCGGACGGACCAGGCTCCGACGATCCGGTAGCCGCCGCTGTTGCGCCGGCGCAGGGGATCGCCCCCGGGGCCGAGCTTCGCCAGATGGGCGCGAAGCGGCTCTTCGAGGGCTTTGAAGAAGGCCTGGATCGCAGGGTCGCTCGATCCGGACAGGCGGTAAGTGGTTTGAGTGCCGTGGCGAAGCGACTGAGCAGAGGGGTGCTCGGCCATGACGTGGTGCTTGTCGAGCGCCGCCGTCAGGTCGCGAAGGAAGTCCGACCGGGTCGCCCAGCCGGACGGCGGCTCGAGGTCGTAGACACCGACCATCGACTCATAGTCGCAAAGCTCGCGATACAGCGGGTCGCCGGCCGCCCGAGCCGCGGTCGCGGCCCAGGCCAGGACCGATTGGTCGAGCGGCGCCGCCGCCAGGGCCTTTCGGACGCTGAGCAGGGCCGGCTCGGCCCGGCCGAGAGCCAGGCTGATAATGGCCGACTGGACGAGAACCGCCGCATCCGCGGGCGCGAGGAATGATGCGCGGCGGACGTGGCGCTCGGCGTCGGCGAGGCGGCCCGCCTCGAGCGCCGCCTGGGCCGCCGCGACCGCCAGTTGCGGTTCGTCGGGCAGATGCGCCGCCGCTCGGTCGAGCAAGGCCGCTGCCTGCTCCGGATCGCCCGCGGAGGCGTACAGCTTCGCCTTGGCGAGAAGCAGGGGCGCCGGCAGGGCGCCGGCGTGGAAGGCGCGGTGTAGCGGCACCAGTGCGGCGGCAAGGTCCCCTCGGGCCATCCAGCGGAAATCGGCCCACTCCGCGGCCAGCGCAGCGAAATCCGGTGCCCGGGCGGAGGCCTCGCGATAGGCCGCTTCGGCTTGACCCAGCTCGCCGCAGGCCAGGTGGGCGCGCGCCTTGACCTGCCAGCTGAGCGCCGAATCGAGGCCGAGCGCAAAACCCGTGGCGAGCGCCTCCAGGGCCTGGCGGCCGCGGCCGAGCTCGCTGAAGGTCGTCGCCAGATTGTGCCAGGCGGCGCCGCTTCGGGGGAAGGCCTTGGCCGCCCGCTCGTCGACTCGAAGGGCTTCCTCGTGCCGATACGCCAGCTTGAGCGCGGCGGCGTGAAGGACGAGCGCGTCGTGGCCGGCGTCGGGCGCCGTTGCGAGACGGGTGCTGATCTCCAGCGTCTCCGCGGCGCGCCCCGAGTTGAGAAGCGAATAACCTTGCTCGATGAGGTCCAGGTCCGTTGTCACACCCCGGGAATGCGGAAAGCGGGGGGCGCGATCAAGGCCCGTCACCGTCATTCCGGCGAAAGCCGGAATCCATGAACACGGTGGTTCGAGGTTCGGGCACGCCCGTGTTCATGGATCCCGGGTCAAGCCCGGGATGACGGGTCTTCCATCAGGCCCGGCACTTCGTCGAGCAGCTCGCGGGCTAGGAAGCCGATCCGGCCGATGCGCTTGGCTAGCGCCCGCCCCGCCTCACCATGGAGGTAGACCCCCCACAAGGCGGCGGTGAGGAGATCGGCGCCGCGCGCCGCGAGACCGCCGACGATTCCGGCGAGCGCGTCTCCCGAGCCCGACGTCGCAAGGCCGACTCCCCCGCCGGTGAACCGGAAGGCCCGGCCGTCGGGAGCGACGATATAGCTGTATCGGCCCTTGATCAGCGCAACGGCTCCGAACGTCTCGGCGGCGCGGCGGGCGGCGGCGAGGGGATCGGCCTCGACCTCTTCGGGCTCGCATTCGAGCAGCCGGGCCATTTCCCGGGCATGGGGAAGAAGGATCGCCCCGCCCTTCCAGGCGCGAACCGCCTCGGCCCGTGGAGCGAGGCTTCCGAGGACCGCGGCGTCGAGCACGAGCGGAGTGTCGAGCCCGCTTCCAAGCAGCGAGTCGAGCATGGAGTCGAGCGGCGGCCCGTGCTGAAGGCCGCAGCCGATCACCGTCGCCTGGGCGCCCTCGACCGACTCGAGCAGCGACCCGATCCACTCGGCCGCGATGCACCCCTCCTCCGTCTCCGGACAGCCGATGACCCGGGCTTCCGGGACGGCTACCCCGAGCAGGGCGGCCACGCTCGCGCCGGTGGCGATCTGGAGCTTGCCGGCCCCGGCCCGAAGCCCGCCGGTTCCGGCCAGCAGTGCGGCCCCGGCAAGCTCGCGGCTCCCGGCGACGACCAGCAGCCGGCCGCGGTCTTCCTTGTCCCCGTCCTCGGGATGCTCGGGAAGCGGGAATCGGCGGAGCAGATCGCGGTCGAGGATTTCGAAGCCGCTCACCGGGCGGCGACCATCGCGTCCGGCTCGGAGGTGATCGGAGCGTCCTCCTCGATGAGCGGGGCCGCGAAATTGTAGCAGACGAGCTTTGGAACGCAGTCCTTCTCGTCGTCCGGCTCGAACTCGTACTGGAGGAGGCCGCAATTGACGACGTCGCCGTCCTTGTCGATCGCCAGGATCTCGGCCTCGTCCAGCTCCTCCAATATGTAGCGGAAGCACAGCACGACGACCTGGTGGCAGACGATCAGCACTCGGCGGTCGGCATGGTGGAGGCTGACGGTGTCGAGAGCGCTTCGAAGGCGAAGGATGACGTCCGCCCAACTCTCCCCGCCGGGCGGCCGGTGGTAGAATTTGCCGAGCAGGGTGCGCTGCTCGGCCTGCTCCGGGAATTTCTCGCGGACCCCGGCGGTGGTCAGCCGGTCCCACAAGCCGAACTCGCGCTCTCGAACCCGTTCGTCCGGCCGCGGGGCCTTGGCTCCGGGGACCGATCCGCCCGCCTTGCAGATCGCCTCCGCGGTCTGCCGGGCGCGAAGGTAGGGCGAGGTCAGGACCACTTCCGGCCGCTCGTCTTCCGGAAGAGCGGCGAACCAGCGGCCAAGCGCTTCGGCCTGGCGCCGGCCGAGTTCGCTGAGGGGCACGTCGACGTCGCGAATGTCGAGGTCGATCACGCCGAGCCCGGCGGCGTCGGCCGCGTCTCGAGCGACGTTGCCGGCGCTCTGCCCGTGGCGGACGATCCAGAGCTTGGCGGGCCATCTTTGTCTCATCGCCGAAACAAAGCGCGAGGGGGGCGTAAAGTTGCCTGGTCAAAAGTCCTCCCCCGCTTTCGCGGGGGAGGGGGACCGCGCGAAGCGCGGTGGAGGGGTTCTTTGGAGTCGGCAAGAACCCCTCCACCATGCTCCGCATGGTCCCCCTCCCCGGCAAAGGCCGGGGAGGATCTTAGAGCAGCTTCTCCGCCGCCAATCTCCGCCGCAAATCCTCCGCGCCGGTGAACAGATGCCCGTGCATTCCCACCGCCTCGGCCCCCTCGACGTTGATCGCCCGGTCGTCGACGAACAGGGCCTCGCGCGCCTGAAGGCCGAAGCGGTCGAGGGCGAGATAGTAAATCGCGGGATCGGGCTTCAGCATCTTCACCTCGCCGGAGACGACGATGTCCCGGAACCGGCTGAAGAAGGAGTCCTCGCGCGCTCGGAACGGCGGCCAGAAGTCCGCCGAGAAGTTGGTGATCGCGAAGAGAGGAACGCCCCGAGCCTCGAGTGCCTCGACGATGGAGTGGACTCCCGGCACCGGGTCGCTGATCGTCTCGCCGAAGCGCTCGCCCCAGGCGGCGATATGGGCGGCGTAATCGGGGAATTTCTCGCTGAGCTCGGCCGCGGCCTCGTCGAACGGGCGCCCGCCGTCGAGGCTGTCGTGCCAGCCCCACAGGTCGACATCCTCGATGAAGCGAAGCCGCGCCTCGTCCTCGGGGAGCTGACGGGCGAGGAAGGATTCGGGGTCCCAGCCGTAGAGGACGTTGCCGACGTCGAAGATGACGGCGGATGCATGGGAGGTCACCGGGCCGTCATTGCGAGCGAAGCGAAGCAATCCAGCGGCTCGGACGCCGGAAGCTGGATTGCTTCGTCGCTTCGCTCCTCGCAATGACGGTCTGCGCGGACAACGCGCAGCCCGTCAGCCCTGGCGCGCCTTGAAGCGGCGGTTGGTCTTGTTGATCACGTAGGTACGGCCCCGGCGACGGATCACGCGGCAGTCGCGGTGTCGCGACTTGAGGGACTTCAGGGAATTGCGGATCTTCATGGCCTGGAACGCCTGCCTGTCGTGTCAAATTATCTGCTGGAAAAGCGAGGCGCCCAACTAGGGGGACAAGGCCTCCAAGTCAAGCTCGCCGGGGGCGTGGGTTGGTCGGCGCCGTCACCCTCGCTCCGCAAGCTTGCGCTCCCAAGCCAGAGCGTGGGCGACGATCGTGTCCAGATCGTCGAGCTTCGGCCGCCAGGGCAGGGTGGCGAGGATCCTGCCATTGTCGGCGACGAGCGAATCGGGGTCGCCGGCCCGCCGCGGCTCCATCCGGCGCTCGATCCTCAGGTTGGTCACCCGGTCGACCGAGTCGAGCACCTCGAGCACGGAGAATCCGCGTCCGTAGCCGCAGTTCATGATGTGGCTGGTGGTCGGATCCTCGACGAGCTTGTCGAGCGCGTCGACATGGGCGGCGGCGAGGTCGCTGACATGGATATAGTCGCGAACGCCCGTTCCGTCCGGCGTGTCGTAATCGGTCCCGTAGACCGAGACCGACGGCCGCTTGCCGGTCGCCGCCTCGACCGCGACCTTGATGAGATGGGTCGCTCCCGCGGTCGACTGCCCGGAGCGCCCCTGCGGGTCGGCCCCCGCGACGTTGAAGTAGCGCAACGCGCAGAAATTGATCGGATGGGCGAAGGCGGTGTCGGCGAGCATCCGCTCGGTCATCAGCTTCGACCAGCCATAGGGGTTGATCGGCTGGGTCCGTGAGGTCTCGACGACCGGCACGGCCTCGGGAATGCCGTAGGTCGCAGCGGTCGAGGAGAAGATGAAGTGGCGAACTTTGCCCCTCACCGCGCTCTCGATCAGCGAGCGGCTCTTCACCGTGTTGTTCTCATAATATTTGAGCGGCTGCTCGACCGATTCGGGAACGACAATCGATCCGGCGAAATGGATGATCGCTCCGATCGCGTGCTCCTCGATCAGCCGGGCGAGCAGCGCCTGGTCGCCGATGTCGCCCTGGACGAACGTCGCCGCCTCCGGAACCGCCCAGCGGAAGCCGGTGGTGAGGTTGTCGATCACGACCACCTTCCAGCCCGAATCGAGCAGCGCCAGGACGGCGTGGCTGCCGATATAGCCGGCGCCGCCGGTCACGAGAACGGTGGGCTTGTTCATCTAACCTCTTTCCCAAGGGAACCTGATTGCGGCAGGAGCGCTGAGGATCGTTACAGCGCCCACACGAACGCGCGCGCTAGACAAGAGGTGCCGGGATGAAAACAGCTTTTCTGCGAAGCGCCCCCCTTCTCCTGGCGGCGGCGCTCGCCGCCTGCGCGGGCGGCGGCGCCAAGGAAAGGCCGGCGGCCGGCGGAGTCGACGTCGCCCGCTTCCACCTGGGCGAGCCGGTGGCCAGGGCCCAGATCGCGATCGAGCCGTTCGACAAGGCCGACGCCAACCGCCCCGAATTCCCGGCTTATTCCGCCGCGGTCGCGCGACAGCTGACCCGGCTCGGCTGGACCGTGGTTCCGTCGACGACCCAGTCCGAGCAGATCGCGCTCATCGATCTCGAGCAGGGCAGCCGCGAGGCGGTGGCGGCGCTGAGCGCGGCCCGGATCGGCCGCGGGGTGGCCGGGACGGCGCCGGCGGGCACCTCGGCCAACGTGACCGCGAGCCTGCTCGAGGTCGCGATCCGCCGCCGGTCGGACGGAACCGTCTTCTGGGAAGGCCGGGCCGTGGACGAGGCCCCGACGGGAAGCGCCGGCGCGGCCCGGACGGCCGTCGTCGAGCGGCTCGCCGGAGCCCTGTTTCGGGACTTCCCCGGGGAGTCGGGCCGCACTATCAGGGTTCGATGACCCTCTCCGTTACCAGCCCCTTCGACGGCGGCAACATTCGCACGGTCGCCACTCAAGGCAACCGGATCGACCTCGAAATCGTCAAGGACCACGCCTCCGATTTCTATCAATGGTTCTACTTCCGGCTGACCGGCGGTGCGGGCCGGGAGGTCGAGCTCAGGATCGTCAACTGCGCCGGCGCCGCCTATCCGCTGGGCTGGAAGAACTATCGGGCGTGCATGTCGGTCGACCGCGAGGAATGGGAGCGGGTCGAGGATACGAGCTATGAAGGCGGGGTCCTCACCATCCGCCTCACCCCCGCGGCCAACAGCCTGTGGTTCGCCTATTTCGCGCCCTACACGATGGAGCGGCATCACGACCTGATCGCCTCCCTCGCCGGCCATCCCGGAGTAGAGCATCGCTCGCTCGGCCGGACTCTCGACGGCCAGGAGATGGACTATCTCAGGATCGGCGAGGGACCGGTCCAGGTCTGGTTCTACGGGCGCCAGCATCCCGGCGAGACGATGGCGGAATGGTGGATGGAGGGCGCGCTCGAGCGGCTACTCGACGACGCCGATCCGGTCGCCAGGCGCCTGCTCGGGAAGGCGACCTTCCACATCGTCCCGAACATGAATCCGGACGGGTCGCGCCGCGGCCACCTGCGCACCAACGCCGCCGGAACCAACCTCAACCGCGAATGGCACGATCCGAGCCCCGAGCGGAGCCCGGAAGTGCTGTGCGTGCGCAACGAGATGGACCGGACGGGGGTCGACTTCGCGATGGACGTCCATGGCGACGAGGCGATCCCGGCCAATTTCCTCGCCGGGTTCGAGGGCATTCCGAGCCACGATCCGGCTCAGCAGAAGCTGTTCGACCGGTTCAGCGACGCGCTCGTCCGCTTCTCCCCCGATTTCCAGACCCGGAAGGGCTATGAGATATCGAAGCCGGGCGAGGCCAACCTGTCGATGTCGACCGCCCAGCTCGCCGAGCGGTTCGGGGCGGTCTCGATGACTCTCGAAATGCCCTTCAAGGACAATGACGACCTGCCCGATCCGCGCTCCGGATGGTCCCCCGAACGAAGCGCCCACCTCGGCCGCGCCTGCCTCGATGCGCTTCATGCCATCGTCGACGCGCTTCCGGCGAAGAAGCGCTAGGAGCCCGGTCCGTCATTGCGAGCGCAGCGAAGCAATCCAGTGCAGCCTCAAAGGCCCGCCGGATTGCTTCGTCGCTTCGCTCCTCGCATGACGGCAAACACGCAACGGAGACTCTGCCGGCATGCCCAAGCTCGTCCTCATCCGCCACGGCCAGTCGGCCTGGAACCTCGAGAACCGGTTCACCGGCTGGTGGGACGTCGACGTCACCGAGAAAGGGGCCGAGGAGGCCCGGCTCGCCGGCGAGATGATGTCGGCGAAGGGCCTCGACTTCGACCTTTGCTTCACCAGCCTCCAGACCCGGGCCATCAAGACCCTGAACCTCGCGCTCGAGGCGATGGGGCGGCTGTGGCTTCCGGTCGAGAAGGACTGGCACCTGAACGAGCGCCATTATGGCGGGCTGACCGGGCTCGACAAGGCCGAGACGGCGGCGAGGCACGGCGACGAGCAGGTGCGCATCTGGCGCCGCTCCTTCGACATCCCGCCGCCGCCGATGGAGTCGGGCAGCCCCTACGACCTGACCGCGGACCGGCGCTATTCGGGAATCGATATCCCGCGCTCCGAAAGCCTCAAGGACACGATCGCCCGGGTCCTGCCCTATTGGGAGCGCCGAATCGCTCCGGCCCTCCGGGACGGGCGCAGGGTCCTCATTTCCGCCCACGGCAATTCGCTCAGGGCTCTGGTCAAGCATCTGTCGAACATTCCGGACGACGAGATCAGCGGGCTCGAGATTCCGACGGGGCAGCCGATCGTCTACGAGCTGGACGAGGCCCTGGCGGCGACGGATCGGTACTATCTGAGCGAGCGCTGATCGTCATTGCGAGGAGCGAAGCGACGAAGCAATCCAGCGGGCCTCAGGAGCAACACTGGATTGCTTCGCTTCGCTCGCAATGACGGACTTAGGCGACGTGCCTATCCTTCCGCCCGCGCCAGCGCCTGGTTGCGCTCGGCCCGGGCGAGGACTTCGTCGAGCTTGTCGCCGGGCATGATCCCGGTCGTCGCGACGGCCGATTCGAGCTTCACCTTGACGTGGCCGAGGTCGAGCGGGTTTTCCGCGATGCAGCGGGCGAGTCGGTCGCCGGTGTCGATGGCGCTGTTGTGATCGAGATGGTCCAAGATCAGGTCGAACCGGGCCTCGCCGGTCCGGGCGAGGATGTCGGTCGAGCGGATCAGGCCGCAGAGCAGTCGGGCGACATGCACCAGGGCTGCGTCGACCGCGAAATGGCCGTGACGCTCGTTGACGGAGCCCAGATTGGTCAGCTCGATGCCGACGATCGCGGCGCTGGTGCCGTGGCGCTCGGCGAGGCCGACGACCCGCTCCAGCTCGGCCCGGAAGCGAAGGGCGGTGGGCAGCGGAGTGAGGCTGTCGCTCTCGACCCTCAGCTCGAGCTCGCCGATTCGGCGCTGGGCCTCGGCCAGAGCCGCGCGCAGAAGCGCGTTCTCGTCGGAAGTGTCGACCGGAAGGCCGGCGAAGTCGGAGGAATGCTTGGACATGGCGCCGAGCATAGCGCGATCTGGTTAAGCAAAAACGAAGCTCTGGCCTCCCGGCCCCCGCCCGGATAGAGGATCGAGGATGGCCGAGGTCGGGATCATCATGGGCAGCCGCTCCGACTGGGAGACGATGCGCCATTCCGCCGAGATGCTCGACGCGCTTGAAGTGGCTTACGAAACCAGGATCGTCTCCGCCCACCGCACGCCCGAGCGGCTCTACGATTATTCGAAGGGCGCCGCGGCGCGGGGCCTCAAGATCATCATCGCCGGCGCCGGCGGAGCGGCCCATCTGCCGGGAATGGCGGCTTCGATGACCCGGCTTCCGGTGCTCGGAGTGCCGGTCCGGAGCAAGGCGCTGAGCGGCCTCGACAGCCTGCTTTCAATCGTCCAGATGCCGGCCGGGGTGCCGGTCGCCACCCTCGCCATCGGCGAGGCGGGAGCGGCCAACGCCGGGCTTCTCGCCGCGTCGATCCTCGCCCTTTCCGACGACGCTCTGGCGGCCCGGCTCGAGGCATGGCGGCAGCGGCAGACGGACGGCATCGCCGAAACGCCCGAATGAGGTGGCCTGAATGATCCTGGCGCCCGGCTCGACCATCGGAATCGTCGGCGGCGGGCAGCTCGGCCGGATGCTCGCGACGGCCGCGGCCAGGCTTGGTTACAAATGCCATATCTACGCCCCCGACGAGGCGCCCCCAGCGGCCGAGGTTGCCGCCGACTTCACTCGAGGCGCCTGGGAGGATGAGGCGAGGCTCGCAGCGTTCGGCCGGAGCGTCGACGTCGCCACCTACGAGTTCGAGAACATCGCGGCGGCACCGCTGGCCGCGCTCGCCGCCCAGGCGCCGCTCTATCCGCCCGCAGAAGCGCTTGCAGTCGCCCAGGACCGGCTCAGCGAGAAGAATTTCATCGCCAATCTCGGCGGGGCGCCGGCTTCGTTCCAGCCCGTGGACGATCGATCCGGCCTGGACGACGCACTGGCGGCGCTCGGGGCCCCGGCGGTCCTGAAGACCCGGCGGTTCGGCTATGACGGCAAGGGCCAGGCGCGGATCATGAGGACATCGGACGCGGAGGAAGCCTGGCGGTCGGTCGGAGGCTCGCCATCGATCCTCGAGGCGTTCGTCGACTTCGAATCCGAATTCTCGATCCTGCTGTGCCGGGGCCTGGACGGCGCCGCGGTCACCTGGCCGGCGCCGCGCAACACGCACGAGGACGGAGTGCTGCGCCGCTCGCAGGTGCCGGCGCTGGGGCTGGAGGCCCAGGTCGCGGAGGCCGAAGCGCTCGCCCTCGAGGTGGCCGAGGCACTGGATTACGTGGGAGTGCTGGCGCTCGAATTCTTCGCGACTCCCGGCGGTCCGCTGTTCAACGAGATGGCGCCGCGGGTCCACAATAGCGGCCACTGGACCATCGAGGGCTCAATCACCTCGCAGTTCGAGAACCATGTGCGGGCGGTATGCGGCCTTCCCCTCGGTGCGACGGGGCTGACCGGCGCTCGGGTCGAGATGGAGAATCTGATCGGCGGCGAGGCCCGCGGTTGGGCGGACATCCTGGCCGATCCGGCGGCGCACCTCCACCTCTATGGCAAGGGCGAGGCTCGGCCCGGGCGCAAGATGGGGCATGTCACTCGGGTTTTTCGCTAGCTCCCGGCGGGCCCGTCCAGGCCCGCCCCCGTCACTTCGGCTGAACCACCTCCACCGGAAGCCCCAGGCCGTTGAGCTGCGGGCGCACCTTGGCGGCGTCGCCGACCACGACCCAGACGATCTTCCTGGGGTCGATCACCTTGCGCGCCGCCTGGTCGATCGTGCTGATCGTCATTCCGCGGTAGCGGTCTGAGATCACCTCCCAATAATTGTCGGGCCGCTTGTAGAGCGCGTTCGAGCGGAGCGCGTTGAGGACGGCCCCGGAGGTCTCGAACTGGCCGGCGAGCTGCCGGGTATTGCCGTTGACCACCTGCCTCAGCTCGGCGTCGGTCAGTCCCCGGGTCGAAACGAAACCGGACACCTGGTCCATCAGGGCCCGGATCGCCGGGCCGGTCTTGTCGGCCTGCACGGGGGCGGTGACGAGGTAGGGGACGCTCTGCTCGCGCATTCCGATGTTGCTTCGCGACCCGTAGGACCAGCCCTTGGTCTCGCGAAGGTCCATGTTGATCCGCGACAGGAAGTTGCCGCCGAGCACTTCGTTGGCCGCATTCAGGGTAAGCAGGTCCTCGGTGCCGCGCACCGGAAGAACCGCGCCCGCCAGGATCAGCGACTGCGGCGATTGCGGCCGGTTGACGAGCACGATCCGGGGCCTTGGGGCCGGCGGGGCCGCGGCGAAGTTTTTGGTCCCTTTCGCAGCCGCGGGAGGCGCCCAATTGCCGAACCGGGCCTCGATCATCGGCACCAGCTCGGCGAGCGGCAGGTCGCCGACCACGAAGATGGTGGCGTTGTCGGGCCGGATCCAGCCCTGGTGGAAGCGGATGAGGTCGTCGCGGGTGAGCCGCGCGATGACCGCCTTGTCGCCGAGGCCGCTCGTCGGCCTTCCATAGGGATGGTTCGCTCCGAAGAGCAGCGGCGGGAGCGTGCGCGCGCCCAGACCGCTGGGCTCGCTCAGCTCCTGATCGATGGCGCTGAGCTGCTGGGCTCGAAGCCGCTCGACCTCACCCGGCTCGAAGGCGGGGTTGCGGATGACGTCCGCGAGAAGGTCGAGCGACGGCCCGAGATTGGGAGTCAGAGCGGCAAGGCCCACTGCCGTTCGGTCGAGCGAGGTGTCCGGCGCGATCGCGGCTCCGAGCCGCTCCTGTTCCTCGGCGATCTGGATCGAGTTGCGACTGGTCGTGCCCTCCTCGAGCAGGCTCAGCATCAGCGACTGGGTGCCCAGCGCATCGGCCGGATCGGCCGCGACCCCGGCGTCGAACTCGACCATCACCCGAACCACCGGAACCGCGGTCCGGCGGGCGTAGACGATCGGGATCCCGTTCGAGAGCCGGGCGCGCTCGATGTCGGGGAAGTCGAGGTTCGAGATCTCGCCGACCTCGGGCATCGGGATCTTCTGGAAGCTGAGCGGCTCGGGCGCTTTCCCGTCCGGCGCCGCGAACGGCAGAGGCGCAAGCGGCTTCTCGCCGGCCTCGGGCTGGCGATAGTAACGCGGCCGCTGGCTCGCCGCGCCGCCGCGCGAGCCCTTGGCTTCCTCATAGGCCTTGCGCTCGCCGGGCTCGACCCGCAGCGCGTAGACGGGACGGGTCAGCCATTTCTGCATCGCCGCCTTGACGGTGGCGGGGGTGACCCGGCCGTAGGCGAGGAGCTGCTTCTTGTAGAATTCGGGATCGTTCGCGTAGAGCGCGCCCTCCGCGAGTGCCACGGCCTTGCCTCCGAAGCCGCCGACCTGCTCGAGCCCGCGGATCCGACCGGCGACGTCGGTCATCACGACCCGCTGGACCTCGTCCTCGGTCGGACCGTTGGCGATCAGGTCGGCGACGATCCGGTCGAGTCGGGCGCCGACCTTGTCGGCATCCTCCCCGGGCTTGACGTCGACCTGGATCTCGAACTGGCTGACCCGGTGGAAGGGCAGGATATAGGCCCTGACCCCGACCGCGCTCTGGTCCTTTCGGACAAGCTCGTTGTCGAGCCTGGAGCTTGCAAGGCCGCCGAGCACTCCGGCGGCGACGTCGAGCTGGACGGCGGCGTCGTCGAGCATCCCGGGCACCACCCAGTTGCGATAAAGCCGGGTGTTGGCGACCCGGTCGGTCATCACCTCGACCTTGGGCGCCGGAAGGGTCGGAACGTCGGCCTTGGCGGGATTGTTGACCGGGCCGCGCGCGATCTTGCCGAAATGCTTCTCGACCAGTGGGCGGGCCTCGGCGGCCGAGACGTCGCCGGCGAGGACGAGGACGGCGTTGTTGGGGCCGTAGCGCGCGCGGAACCAGGTCTTCACGTCGTCGAGCGAGGCCGAATCGAGATCCGCCATCGAGCCGATGGTCGAGTGACGATAGGGATGGCCCTCGGGATAGAGCGCCTCGAGCTGGGCATATTCGACGAGGCCGTAAGGCTCGTTGTCGCCCTGGCGCTTCTCGTTCTGGACGACCCCGATCTGGTTGGTGAGCTTCTCCTGGGTGATCGCTCCGAGCAGGTGGCCCATCCGGTCCGCTTCGAGGAACAGTCCGCGTTCCAGCGCCGGCCTGGGAACGGTCTGGAAATAATTGGTCCGGTCGAACCAAGTCGTTCCGTTGAAGTCGGTCGCTCCGATCTCGCGCAGCGGCTCGAAATAGTCGCCGGGCGCATTTTCCGAGCCGTTGAACATCAGATGCTCGAACAGGTGGGCGAAGCCGGTCTTGCCTTTGGGCTCGTCCTTGGAGCCGACATTGTACCAGATGGAGATTGCGACGACCGGCGCCTTGCGGTCCTCGTGGACGACGACCCTCAGGCCGTTGTCGAGGGTGAACTGCTCGTAGGGGATGTCGATCCGGCGGACGAGCTGGGCGACGGGCACCGGCCCGGCGGGGGCGGGGGCCGGCGCGTCGGCCGCGGTCTCGGCGGTGGCCGGAACGTCCGACGCGCTCGCAACCTCGTCGGAGGCCGTCGACGCGCAGGCGGTGACGGTGAAAGCGGAAAAGAGGGCAAGGGGGAGCAAGAGGCGGCGCATTTTTTGGCAGTCCTTCCCGAGTCTTATCCGATCGGCACTAGGCCGTCCCAGACGGCCGCGCAATATCCGCAAGAGCGGTCCGTCACTCGGCTAAGGCCGGGGTCCACGAACACGGAAGGCGGAAGGTTCGCGGGAACCCGTGTTCATCTATCCCGGATTAGGTCCGGGATGACGCGGTGGAGCCTTTTGACGCCCCGCTCAACTGCTGTAGGGAGCGACGAACCCTCACGGCCCAGGATTCCCCATGCGCTTCAACAGCTTCTCTATCGCCCTCGTCACCCTCGCGATCGCCTCCCCCGCGCCGGCCCAGCCGGCGGCCTCGCCCATATTCTCCCCCGAAAGCTTCCGAAGCCACGTCGCCTTCCTTGCCGACGACAGGCTGGAAGGACGCGACACGGGAACCCGCGGATACGACCTCGCGGCGCTCTACGTCGCGACCCGGTTCGAGGCGCTCGGGCTGAAGCCGGCGGGCGGCGAGGGCTGGTACCAGCAGGTGCCGTTCCTGGAATCGCGGCTGTCGGGCGACCCCGGGTCGCTCAGCATCGGCGGCCGCCGGTTCGTCCATGGCCAGGAGGTCGTCCTGACCCCGACTCCGGATGAGGCTCCGGTCGTGATCGAGGCCCCCGCCGTCTTCGTCGGCTTCGGCCTCGAGGCTCCGGAGATCGGAGTCGACGACTACAAAGGACTCGACGTTCGCGGCAAGGTCGTCGTCGTCCTGGGCGGATTCCCCACGGGCATGAAGAGCGACGTCGGAGCCCATCTCAATTCCGACAAGAGGCGTGTCGCCTCCCGCCACGGCGCCGTCGGCGTCATCACGATCCGCACCCTGTCCGAGGCGAAACGCCGGCCCTGGTCGCGAGCGCAGGAGACTGCGAACGAGCCGAGCCTGGGCTGGACGGGCGAAGACGGACGGCCCTACACGCCCGCCCCGGGCCTTCGCTTCCGGGCGAACATGGATACGCCCGCGGCCGAAGCTTTGTTCGCGGGAGCGAAGACCCCCCTCGCCCGAGTCCTGGCCGAGGCCGACCGCAAGGGCGGCCGGCCCAAAGGCTTCGCCCTCAAGCCCCGGATCGCCGTCAGCCAGCAGAGCGCGCAGCGGCGCTTCATGAGCCCCAACGTGCTTGCAGTCCTTCCCGGATCGGACCCGAAGCTGGCCGGCGAATATGTGCTCCTCATGGGGCATCTCGACCATGAGGGAATCAAGAAGCAGGGCGAGGGCGACCGCATCTACAACGGCGCAATGGACAATGCCGTCGGGATCGCGACGATGCTCGAGGTCGCCCGGGCGATGGCAACTTCGCCCGACCGGCCGAAGCGCTCGATCCTGTTCGCCGCGGTTACGGCGGAGGAGAAGGGGCTGCTCGGCGCCCAGTATCTCGCCCGGCATCCGGTCGCGGGCGGAAAGGTCGCGGCCGTGGTCAACCTCGACATGCCGGTCCTGCTCTACGATTTCACCGACGTGATCGCCTTCGGAGCGGAGCATTCGACCATGGGCCAGGCGGTCGCCCGGGCCGGCCGCGGGATGGGAGTCTCGCTTTCGGAGGACCCGCTTCCGCAGGAGGGCCTGTTCACCCGTTCCGACCATTACCGCTTCGTCCAGGAGGGCGTTCCGTCGGTCTTCCTGATGACCGGCTTCGCCAATGGCGGCCGCGAGAAGTTCACCGACTTCCTCGCCACCCACTATCACAAGGTGAGCGACCAGCTCAGCCTTCCGATCGACTGGAAGGCGGGAGCCAAGTTCGCCCGGATCAACTACGAGATCGCCCGCGAGATCGCCGACGCGCCCGAGGCGCCGCGCTGGTATTCTGACAGCTTCTTCGGCAATGCGCTTGCGCCGCGGCAGGCGAAAGCGACGCGCTGATCCCTGAGGGAGCGGCAAACCGGGTTTGCCGCTCTCCACATTCTGAGGCATTGCGGTTTTCCGAGACCTGATCGGAGCGCCGCGAACTCATGTCCAACTTCGCTGAACAATCCGAGATGATCACGCGCGAGGAGGCTCCGCCGGCGTCCGTGCGCGACACGCTCGAGCGCCGCGTGTTCCGCGCCACGGCGGTGGTGATCGCCACCGTCACCGCGGCCTACCTCCTGTGGGTGCTGGTCGACCTGCTGCTGCTGCTCTTCGCCTGCTCGCTGGTATCGCTGATCCTGCTGACCATCACCAACAAGCTGCGCCAGACGACGCGCCTGCCCTTCGCGGTGGCGCTGGGGATCAGCGTGCTTGGGCTGTTGGCGCTGATCGGCGGCGCCTTCGCCTTTTTCGGCGCGACGCTGCAGGCGGAGTTCTCGGAGCTCGCCACCCGCCTCCCCGCCGCCTGGGCGGACGTCCAGGCGCGGCTGGCGGGATCCCGGATAGGTGCCGCAATCCTCGAGCGCGCCCAGGGTGTGGCTCCGAGCGGCCAGGCGATCGTCAACGGCGTGACGACCGCGCTGGCGGCGGTGGGAGGGGCTATTTCCGGCCTCGCCATCGTCCTGGTCGGAGGCCTCTACCTTGCAGCCCAGCCGACGCTCTACGCCGGAGGCCTGCTTCGGCTCATCCCGACACGGGCACGCGGCCCCGCGGCCGAGACGCTCGACGCGATCACCGTCTCGCTCGGCAACTGGTTGAAGGGCCAGGCGCTCGGCATGGTCTTCGTCGGAGTCGCCACCGGCCTCGGCCTGTGGCTGGTCGGAGTGCCCGCGGCCTGGGCGATCGGTCTGGTCGCCGGCCTGGCCGAATTCGTTCCTTATCTCGGAATCCTCGTCGCCGGCATCCCGGCCATCGTTCTCGGCTTCGGCCAGGGCACCGACACCGGCCTCTGGACCATCGGAGTGCTGATCGCGGTGCAGCAAATCCAGGGCAATCTCGTCATGCCGCTTCTCCAGAACAAGATGGTCGACCTGCCGCCCGCGGTGACGATCTTCGGCATTATCGCGGCCGGCATATTGTTCGGCGTTGCCGGGGTGCTGCTCGCCACGCCGCTGACCATCGTCGTCCTGGTGCTGATCCGGCGCCTCTATCTTGAAGAGGATAAGCAAGAGGTGCTCGAGAGCGGCGATGCGCCGGACCCGCCGCCCCCGCCGATCAGCGCGGAGGGCGACGCTCTTGTGTTGCCCTAATGCAACACTACATCCGTTCCCGAAAGGAGAGGCTCAGAGATGAACCTTGAGAAATTCACCGAGCGGGCCCGCGGCTTCCTTCAGTCGGCGCAGACCGTCGCTCTGAGGATGAACCACCAGCGAATCACGCCCGCGCATGTCCTGAAGGCCCTGCTCGAGGACGAGCAGGGCATGGCCGCCGGCCTCATCGCCCGCTCCGGCGGAAGCGCCGAGGCGGCCCGGCGGGAGACTGACGAGCAGCTTTCCAAGGTCCCCGTCGTCTCGGGGAGCGGCGCCAATTCGACGCCCGGCCTCGACGCCGAGATCTTGCGGATCCTCGACCAGGCCGAGCAGGTCGCCCAGAAGGCCGGGGACAGCTACGTCACCGTCGAGCGGATGCTGCTCGCCCTGGTGCTCGCGACGACGACGGCCGCCGGCAAGGCGCTCGCCGACGCGGGAGTCAAGGCCGAGGCCCTGAACGCGGCGATCAACGAGGTTCGCGGCGGCCGGACCGCCGACACCCAGTCGGCCGAGGACCGTTACGACGCCCTGAAGAAATTCGCCCGCGACCTCACCGAGGCGGCGCGGGACGGAAAGCTCGATCCGGTCATCGGCCGCGACGAGGAGATCCGCCGCACCGTCCAGATCCTCGCCCGCCGGACCAAGAACAATCCCGTCCTGATCGGCGAGCCGGGCGTCGGCAAGACCGCGATCGCGGAAGGGCTCGCGCTTCGAATCGCCAACGGCGACGTTCCCGACAGCCTCAAGGACCGCCGTCTGATGGCGCTCGACATGGGCTCGCTGATCGCCGGCGCGAAATATCGCGGCGAGTTCGAGGAGCGCCTGAAAGGCGTTCTCGACGAGGTTCGCCAGGGCGAGGGCGACATCATCCTGTTCATCGACGAGATGCACACCCTGATCGGCGCCGGGAAGGGCGAAGGCGCGATGGACGCCTCGAACCTCCTCAAGCCGGCGCTGGCTCGGGGCGAGCTCCACTGCATCGGCGCCACCACGCTCGACGAATATAGCAAGCATGTGGAGAAGGACCCGGCGCTTCAGCGGCGGTTCCAGCCGGTCGTCATCGGCGAGCCGACGGTCGAGGACACGATCTCGATCCTTCGCGGCCTCAAGGAGAAATACGAACTCCACCACGGGGTCCGGATCACCGACGGGGCCCTGGTCTCGGCGGCGACGTTGAGCCACCGCTACATCACCGACCGCTTCCTTCCCGACAAGGCGATCGACCTGATGGATGAGGCCGCCTCGCGCCTGCGGATGGAGGTGGAATCGAAGCCGGAGGAGATCGAGAATCTCGACCGGCGCATCATCCAGCTCAAGATCGAGCGCGAGGCTCTCAAGAAGGAGAAGGACCGGGCTTCCCAGGACCGGCTGAAGGCGCTGGAGGAGGAGCTCGCCAATCTCGAGGAGCAGTCGGCCGGGCTGACCCAGCGCTGGCAGGGCGAGAAGGAGAAGCTCGCCGGCGAGGCGAAGATCAAGGAGGAGCTCGACCGGGCGCGGCTCGAGCTCGAACAGGCCCAGCGCGCCGGCGACCTCGCCAAGGCCGGCGAGCTTCAATACGGTCGCATCCCGGCGCTGGAAAAGCAGCTCGCCGAGGTCGAGGTGGCGAGCCAGAGCGCGATGCTCCGCGAGGAGGTGACGAGCGAGGACATCGCGTCCGTCGTCGCGCGCTGGACCGGTATCCCGATGGAGCGGATGCTGGAAGGCGAGCGCCAGAAGCTGATCAACATGGAGGCCGAGATCGGCCGCCGGGTGATCGGCCAGGAGGAGGCCGTCCGAGCCGTCGCCAAGGCCATCCGCCGGTCCCGCGCGGGCCTTCAGGACCCGAACCGGCCGATGGGCAGCTTCCTGTTCCTCGGACCGACCGGCGTCGGCAAGACCGAGCTCACCAAGTCGCTCGCTTTGTTCCTGTTCGACGATCCGAACGCGATGGTCCGGATCGACCTGTCGGAGTTCATGGAGAAGCATTCGGTCGCCCGGCTGATCGGCGCTCCTCCCGGCTATGTCGGCTACGAGGAGGGCGGGGTCCTGACCGAAGCGGTTCGGCGCCGGCCGTACCAGGTGGTGCTGTTCGACGAGGTCGAGAAGGCGCATTCGGACGTCTTCAACGTCCTGCTGCAGGTGCTCGACGACGGCCGGCTGACCGACGGCCAGGGCCGGACGGTGGACTTCACCAACACCATCATCATCCTGACCTCGAACCTGGGCAGCCAGTTCCTCACCAATCTCGGCGAAGGCCAAACCGTGGAGGACGTCGAGCCCCAGGTGATGGAGGTGGTGCGCGGCCATTTCCGGCCGGAATTCCTCAACCGCCTGGACGAGATCATCCTGTTCCACCGGCTCGCCGCTGAGCACATGGCGCCCATCGTCGACATCCAGGTCGGCCACGTCCAGGGGCTGCTCGCCGACCGCAAGATCAGTCTGGAGCTCAGCGACAAGGCGCGGGCGTGGCTCGGCCGGGTCGGCTACGATCCGGTCTACGGCGCCCGGCCTCTGAAACGCGCGGTGCAGAGATATTTGCAGGATCCGCTGGCCGACGCGATCCTTCGCGGCGACGTTCCGGACGGGTCGGTGGTTCGGGTCGAGGAGGGCGACGGCGCGCTGACGCTCGAGACCGGCGAGGTCGAGGCGGCGGCCTGAGCCCCCCGTCATCCGGGCGCAAGCCGGGACCTCGACGGGTGAAAGCTCGGCGCTTCAATCTCGCCGGGGTCCCGGCTTTCGCCGGGATGACGGGGGGGGCCCTCCTTCCCCAGTGCTTTCGAAGGCGCCTGGCCGCGCCCCGGCCTTCGTTCGTGCGCCGTGCCGTCCGGTCCCACCCCGCCCAGGGTCAGCTTCGGCTTTGGCGAAGCTTGTGCGGCGGCGGCGGCGGCGAGAAGTCCCTCTGCCGCCAGATCGGGTCGGCGGGCTCCTCGGGATCGGGCAGAGCGAAGCTCAGATAGCCGAAGAAGGTCGCGATCAGCCGCTCGCCGGGATCGAGGATCGCGGTCCGGCCATGCATGAAGCGGGTATTGTCGAGCATCAGCACGTCGCCGCGCCTCCAGGCGACGGGGACGCTCAGCCGCTCCCCGGTCGCCCGGATCGCCTCGAGCCAGGGATCTGGCACCGGCTGGCCGTCGTCGAGCAGGGGATAGCCGATCCGCTTATTGTTGAATCGGGCGAACAACAGGAAATTGCCGAACGCCGGAGCGTCGACGAACATCGGACGGTGGAGCGCGGGACGGGTGAAGATCCGCAATATCTCCCCTTCGAACCGTCGGAACTGGTAGGGACACCATTGCGGCGGATTGGCGAGGACCTGGTCGCTCGGATCGCGGGTTCCGAGCCAATATTCGACCAGCTCGGGCCAGGTCTGCTTGATATGGAGGAGCCTGCGGCCCTCGAGGCCGAGCCGCACCGGCTCAGGCATCTGCCGGACCAGCTCCACCCCGTCGCAGAGCGTCGTCTCGCCGCCCCGGCTGGGCGCCGAAAGGCACGCGAAGAAAGCCGCGTCCGGCTTCCAGGGCTCCCTCGACAGCTCCGGGTGAAGGGAGAAGGGGCCGGTGCCGGCGTCGACCGTATGGATGTGGTTCTCGGCGTCGATCGGGCTTCGGCCGGGGCTCTCGTTGACGACCGACGTCGAGCAGAATTGCCGGGCGAAGGCGTTGAACCGCGGCACGTCCAGCCCGAAGCCGCGAAGCAGCAGCGCTCCATGGGTCTTGTAGAGGTCGACGATCGCGGACGGATCGACGTCGAGGATCCCGGATTCCCCTTCGGCCTCGATCAGGACATGCGGCCGGCCCGGCTCAGGCAGTTGGATGTTCGGCATAGCGTGGTCGGGGGATAGCCGATGCCGGGGCCGCGAGCTATAGCGCACAGGATGTCCCTGACGCTCGACGACCTGTTCGAATCGCCGGACCATTATCTCCAGTCCTTCGAAGGCGATTCGGCGATCCTGGTGCCGATGGACCGCGCCGCCTATCACCGTTCAATCTTCCTCGACCACCGAATCTCGCCGGCCTCGAACCGCTCGATGCGGTTGCCGCTGGCGGCCCTGGCCGGGGAGGATCGTGCGCCGGCCCGCACCGGCTGGATCTTCCATGTCGCGCATTGCGGATCGACCCTGCTTGCCAGGGCGCTCGACGATCCGGGGCTGAATCTTGTCCTTCGCGAGCCCCTCGCCCTTCGCCAGATGGCCTTTGCGCGAGACCCGAAACGGCTCGCCCTGACGGCGGCGATGCTGTCCAAGCGCTATCGGAAGGATCTGCCGACGGTCGTCAAGGCCAACGTGCCCGTCAACTTCCTGCTCCCCGATCTCGTCGCGCTGGATCCCGAGGCGCCGGCCATCTTCCTCTACGCCTCGCTCCGGGATTATCTTCTCGCAATATTGCGCAGCGAGAATCATCGCGGCTGGCTGCAGCGGGTCACCGCTCAGCTCGCCGCCTGTCTCGGCGACCTGTCGGGACTGTCCGACGCGGAGCGCTGCGCGGCCCTGTGGCTGGCCCAGATGCGGGCCTTCGAGAGCGCGATCTCGGCCATGCCCAATGCCCGGGCGCTCGACGCCGAAGCCTTCTTCTCCGCCCCTCGGCCCACTCTGAAGGCAGCGGCCGCCCATCTCGGAGTGCCGCTGGACGATTCCGCCATCGACGCGACCGTCGCCGGCCCCCTCTTCGCGACCTATTCGAAGAATCCGGAGCTGCCGTTCGACAACGAAGCGCGCCTCGCTCGGCGGGCCGAGCTCGAGGAGCCGCTCGCTCCGGAACTCGCCGAAGCCCAGCGCTGGATCGAGGCCGCGACCGGCGAGAGCGCGCCCGCGGCCGCGACGCTCGGCGGCTCGCGGCTGCCGTCCTGACCTTCAGTCGCTGACTCCGATCGCGGCCTCGGCGGCACCGCCCGCCTCGGCGGCGACCGCATAGAAGCGGCGAAGCAGTTCGCGCTCCGCTTCGCCGATATGCGGGTTCCAGACGTCGAAGATCAGGATGGCGCGAAGCCGGTCGGAGCGGTTCCAGGCCTCGTGCTCGATCGTGTCGTCGAACGCCCAGGCGCGCCCAACCTCCCATTCGCGGGTCTCGCCGCCGACTCGGAAGGCGCAGCCCGGCGGTACGATCAGCGGCAGGTGGACGATGGCACGGACGTTGCTGACCCCGGTATGGGCGGGCAAATGCGTACCCGGCCGAAGAATCGAGAAGAAGACGGTCGGCGTGCGCCCCGGCAGATCCGAGAGCGGCAGCGATTCGACCGCGGCAGCCGTCCTGGGCATGCGCGCGCACAGCCGGTCGTCGCGGCGGCCATCCTTCCACAAATGCGCGGCGCCCCAGTCGAGCTTGCCGTCGAGGGGCGACCATTTGTTGGCCGGAGTCCCCGGTTCCATCGCCACATAGGGGCGCACTGCGGCTTCCTCCTGCGCGAGCAGACCTTCGAGCTCGGCGCGGATGATCTCGGTCTCCGCTTCGATCCGCTCGATCCATGGGAAATGGCGCCGCTCGAAGAACTCGTCGGCGGGCAGGAAGGGAAAATGCATCCCGGCCGGCTGATTGGCATAGATCTGCCGCCGGCCGAGGGCGTGATCGATGCACGCGTCGATTCGGCGCCGCCCGGCCTCGTCCAGGGCCTGACGGGGCTCGGCAAGCCCCGAATCGATCGCCGCCGCGAAGCCGGAGCGCTGGCGGGCGACGACCTCGCGCGCGTGCTCGAGCATGGAGTCGAGGGCGGGCGGCCGTTCGTCCATCATTCCCGCCATCGCGATCACGCCCGTCCACCGTTCGGCGGCGCGAGTCTCGTCCCCGCTGCGCTCGAACAGCTCGGCCATCCGGACGAGGGCCATGAAGTGGCGCTGGTCGATGGCGAGCGCGCCCTCGAGCGCCTCCCGCTCGCCCGCCCCGTCCCCGGAGTCGCGAAACGCCTTGGCCAGGTTCATCCACAATTCGGGCGAACGGGGATCGGCGGCGATCGCCCGGCGGAACAGCGACACGGCTTCGCTGCGCCGGGCTTCCGCAAGCATGTTGAGACCGAGCGCGTTCAGTGCGGCCGGCTGCTCGCCGGCACGGGCGAGAACGTCCCGGAGCAACCGCTCGGCCTCGTCGCGGCGGCCGGCCTGGCGCGCCTGCTTAGCTGCGGCCAGCGTCCGTTGGAGTTCGTCGCGATCCATTCCGGATCGATATCCGAGTCGAGCCGGGCGGGCAAATGCCTCCGGCCCGGTCGCCCCGACCGCGACGCGCCTGCAGGGCAGGAAAGCCGATTCGAGGACTCAGGCGCAGGCGTTCAGCCCTGGGCCGAAGCCCCCCGGCATCATTCGCAATTGCCGCTCTCGCCCGACGGGCACGGGCTGCTGTAGTTGATCGTCCGGACGTTCTCGCGCTCGCGCTCCCATTCCCTCTTGGTCTTGCAGGTGCGATAGCCGTCCACAAGCGAGCCGATCCTGACGAATCGCTTGCAAACGACCTTGTCCGGGTTGCCGGCCGCCCGTTCCGGAGCGTCGGCACCCCGGCGGGGCGCGGACTGGGCGGCTGCGGCGCTGACCAGGCCGCAGACGAAGGCGATAGTTACCAGACGGGACATGGCGGGTTCCTCCTACGTCAATTCTGTCTAGCTCATCTCGTGGCGGAAGATACAGGTGTCGACCGGACGATGTCGAATCGAATCGAAAAAGCAAAGCCGGCCAAACGGACCGGCCTCGATCCCGCGAGGCGGGCGCTTATCGAGCAGTCGCTCGCTCGAGGCGACATACAGCGCGCCGCGAGCGTTGCCGAGGCCGCGCTGGCCGCCGGGCAGGTCGATTCCCTGATCCTCAACCTCGCTGCGTGGCAGCGGGAGGAATCGGGCGATTATGCCGGGGCGCACCATCTGCTCAAGCAGGCGCTCGCCTTGTCGCCGGGGGACGTCCTGGTCCTCGGCGCGATCGGCGCCGTGCTGCGCAAGGAACATCGCCTGGACGAAGCGCTGGCCGTGCTCGACCGGGTGGTCGCGGCCGAGCCGCGCCATTCCGCCGCCTGGCTCGAACGGGGCTACACTCTGGAAGCGCTGCGCTCCGAAGCGGCGGCGGCCGAAAGCTACAAGCGCGCGCTCGCGATAGATCCCAACCTCGCGCCGGCGCTGGGCAAGCTCGCCGACATCGCCGCCAAGAAGGGCGAGCGGGAAGCCGCGAGCGGCTACGCGAAACGCGCCCTTTCGATTGATCCCGCCAACGCGTCGGCGACGTTCGCGATGGCGGCGATGGCGATAGAAGCCGGCGAAGGCGGCCAGGCGGCGGGCCGGCTCGAAGGGCTGCTGAAGACCGCACTCAAGCCCGACGACCGGACCCGCACCTTGACCTTGCTCGGGGACGCTCTCGACCGGCAGGACCGGTGCTCGGAAGCGTTCCACGCCTGGACTCAGGCCCAGCGCAATTTCAGGGCCGCCTTCGCGCCGATGCTCGAGCCCGGCCCAGGGCGGCCGTCGCACCGCAGCTTCATCGAATCGATCGCCGCTCAGGTCGAGCGGGCACCGCCGATGGCGAGACCGGGCCCGGCGCCCCCCGTGCCGGGCGCGGCGGCGGGCCACGTCTTCCTGCTCGGCTATCCGCGCTCGGGCACGACCTTGGTCGAGAACATCCTGGCGAGCGCGGCCGAAGTCGTTGCACTCGAGGAACAGGACACGCTCGCCGACACGGAGGGGAGTCTGGTGGCGAATGACGGGTCGATGCCGGACCTGGACGCGCTCGACCCGGACCTTCTGGCCGACCTGCGCGAGCGTTACTGGAACCGGGTCCGCCGAATGGCGGGAGACGTGGCCGGCCGGGTCTTCGTCGACATGAATCCTTTCAACGGGATCAAGCTGCCGATCATCGCCCGGCTGTTCCCGGGCGCGCGGATCCTGGTCATGCGCCGGGATCCGCGGGACGTCGTGCTCAGCTGCTTCCGGATCAACTTCACCCCGAGCGCCGGCACCTATGCGTTCAGCGATCTCGAGGAGACGGCGCTCCATTATTCGGCGCTGATGGGCCTGATCGAGCTCTGCCGGGAGCGGCTGCCCCTCGCCTTCCACGAGGTGCGCTACGACCGGGTGGTCGCCGATTTCGAAGCGACGGTACGGGCGATGGCGGAGTTTGCGGGGATCGAGTGGACGGAGGATTTCCACGCTTTCGACCGCACCGCCCGGACCCGCGGAGTGCGCACCGCCAGCGCAACCCAGGTCAGGCGGGGCCTCTATGACGGCGGCGGCCGCTGGCGCCGCTACGAGCCGCAGCTCGCGCCGGTGCTTCCGATCCTCGAGCCCTGGGTCAGGCGCTTCGGCTTCGAGGCGTAAAAAAAAGGGGCGGCCCGAAGGCCGCCCCGAGAGTTGCGAGCCGTCGCCTCAGAACTTGAGGCGAGCGCCGATCGCGAAACGGCGGCCCAGTGCGTCGTAGGTCGACGGATAAGTGTTGCCGCTGTTGAAGCTGGTCGAACCGATCGTCGAACCGACGATGGGGGGATTCTTGTCGAAGATGTTCATGACCGTCATCGTCAGGTCGAGATTGTCGTTGACCCCAAAGCGGAACGCCAGATCGAAGAGATCGTGGGCGCCGATGTGGCCGAAATCGACCTCCTTCCCGTCGAGCACGCCCTGGATGGCGGTGACTCGGCCCGGAAGGACGCCGGCGAAGGCGACGACGCCCGCCTCGGCTTCCATCTTCGAGATGTGGCGCCACAGCAGCGACACGTCGATGTCGCCGAAGCTCAGGGTCGTCCTCTGGTTCCAGCTATATTCCGGCTGGAGCGAGCCCGGCGACGAGTTCGGACCGGCCGAGCCCGGAGAGCCGCAGTTCGTCGAGTAGAAACCGACGCATTCGCGGGGAACGGAGGCCGGAACGGCACCTCCGGCGCCGGGGAAGCCCGGCGGGATGACGGAGCCTGCGACCGTCGCCTGGAAGATCGACCGGTTCGTCCAGTTGCCCTGGAAGCTCCAGTTCAGCTTGGCGAAGCCGAGGTCGCGACGGAAGTTCACTCCGACGTCGATGCCGTCGGTGAGGATGTATCCGGAGTTCGACACCGGGAACACCAGGCCGCCGGTGGTCGCGCTGTCACCGGAAAGCGTACCGGTGACCGGATCGCGCCGGAACAAGGCGCAGTTCGGGTCGGTCGCGCTTGCCGCAGTGATGTTTCCGAAGCAGTTCGTGATGAGATCGCCGCCGGTGGGCTGCGAAATCGCGTCCTCGATCTTGATGTGGTAGTAATCGACCGTGATCGACAGGCCGCGAATGAATTCGGGCTGGAAGACCACTCCGACCGTGTAGCTGTCCGCCTTTTCCGGACGAAGCGCGAGGCTGCCGGCGAAGGTTCCGTTGGCCTGGGCGGCCGTCGGGTTGGTGATGGAACCGATCGACGCCAGCGGCGCACCCTGAGCCAGGCAGACCGCGCGCAGGTTGGCGTTGGCGACCGGGAATGCCCCGCGGCACGGATCCTGAGCGAGGCTGGTCAGACCGACCGAGGTCGGGGAGAACAGCTCGTTGATGTTCGGTGCCCGGACGGCCCGCTGGTAGTTGCCGCGGAACTTGAGGCCGTCCGTCGGCTCCCAGCTGCCGGCCACTTTCCAGGTGGTCGTGTTGTAGCTCGGAGTGCCCGGCGCATCGACCTTGTAGGCCGAGTAACGCAGGCCGGCTTCGAGCGTCAGGGCATTGAAGAAGGGCCTGTCCTGAACGAGCGGAGCGATGATTTCACCATAGACTTCCTTGACGTCGTAGCCGCCGTCGAAGTTCAGCACCGCGCCGCCGGCACCGCCGAGCTCGCCGGCCTGCTGCGAGAGCACGTCGGCGATCTGAGCGCCCGTATATTTGCGATACTCGGCGCCGAGGGCGAAGCCGATCGGATCCTCGGACCATGGGGAGGAAGCGCCGAAGTCGCCGCTGAGCAGCGCGCGCGCCTGGGCAAGCGAAGCCCGCTGCTGGGTCCCGGCGTCCGCGGTCAGATAGGGGATCATCGCCGGAGTGATCGATCCGTCCTGACCGAAAAGGTTGACCGGAACGCATCCGGTGGCCGCGCTCGGGCTGGCGCCCGGCTGAGCGAGCGGCGGAAGGAGCGGGTTCGGGTTGTTGACGGTCGGCGACGCCCCGAGGTTACAACTGGTCGCGCTGGTCGTGTAGACCGCCGTGCGAATGCGCGACGTCAGCACGTAATTCTGCTGATTCTGCTCGTTCTGCGATTCGCCATAGGCGCCCGAGACGTCGAGATCGATCGTGTCCGTGATTCCGAGGCGGACTCCGGCGCGATAGTCGAACATCGTCGTCTGGAACTCGGACAGACGCGGCCCGAGCTCGGTGGTCCGGCGGCCGACCGTGGTCGAGAAGGCACGGAAGTTCGGATCCGCGGGCGACAGCGCCGTCGCAGCCGCCGCGCACTGCGCCGGGGTGATGGACTGGACGCCGGGCGTGTTGAAGTCGAAGTCGTTGTTCGCGCAGAACGTGGCGCGGGCGGCGGCGGGCAGGAACGGGTTGCTGACCGGGATCACGAGCAGCGAACTGAACACGCCCGACGGCGCGATGATCGTGTTGACCCGGTTCTTCGAGAACATGCCGCGCGTGTAGACTTCGATGTTGTCCGCCACTTCGTAGTGGGCGGCGCCGAAGATGTTGAAGCGCTGGAACGGCGTCTGGAAGATGTTGTACGGGTTGAAGTTGAAGTTGACGACCGGCGTCTGCAGACCGCCGGTGGCGGGGTTGATCTGGCGGAAGCCGGTGCCGACGGTGAAGCGCGCCGGAACCGTGGTGCCCGAGCCGCCGACCGCGCCCGTCGTCGAGGTGTAGTTGTTGAACGAGAAGCGGCGGGCGCCCTGGTAGACGGGGTCCGCCTCCTGGTAGCCGAGCGACAGCACCGCGTTGCCGCGGCCGTCGTCGAAATTGGCGCCCATGGTGAGATCGGCGCGGAAGACGGCGCCGTCGCCCTCTTCGGTGATCTGCGAGCTCGCGGAGAGCTCCATTCCCGCGAAGTCGCGGCGGGTGATGAAGTTGATGACGCCCGACACGGCGTCGGCGCCGTAGGTCGTCGCGGCGCCGCCCGTCAGGGTGTCGACCCGCTCGACGAGGGCGAGCGGGATGTTGTTGAGGTCGACCCGGCCGACGACGCTGGAAGGCGTGATGCGCTGGCCGTCGAGAAGGACGAGGTTGCGGAAGTTGCCGAGGCCGCGAAGGTCGGCGAAGGCCGCGCCGCCGTTGCCGTTGTTGACGGCCGAGCCGATGCTCGGAACCGCGCCGGGAAGGTCGCGCAGAAGCTCTTCGGCGACGTTCGACTGGCGAAGCTGGATTTCCTCCTGCCCGACCACCGCGACCGGCGAGGACGAGGTCAGGTTCGGGTTCCGGATCAGGGTGCCGGTGACGACGATGTCGCCTTGGCTGTTCTCAGTGGACTCCACAGCCTCCTGCGGCGCCATCTGCGTATCCTCGCCGGACTGCTGCGGAGCATCGGCGGGCTGCTCCTGCGCGAAGGCCGGATTGGCGAAGCTCATGCCCGCGATCATGGTCGAGGCAAGGAGCGTTTCCCTGAACTTGAATTTCGACATTTGCGTCCCCTTGGTGTTCACGACGGTGCACCGGGCGCAATTTGGCCCCCCACCCATCCGACATCTGTTTATGTCGAGGGTGTAACGGCGCGCAAGCAGCGCCACTGTCCGGGGAACATTCTTGCGACGGCCTGTAACTTTTCAGCCACAGTCTTGCCGGAGCGGCCCCGAGCCCATAACCATCGCCGCGGCGGAGGCGAAAATCATGAAGCTTGGCGGCAGGATCGTTGCAATCACGGCGCTGGCGGCGCTTCTTCCGGCTCCCGCCGCGGCGAAGCCCAGGGGGCAGGACGCCCGAAGCAACGCGCTCATCCAGGCCCTCTCCGCCTGCCGCTCGGTCGTCGAGGAGAAAGCGAGGCTCGACTGCTTCGACCAGGCGAGCGCCCGCCTCGCCGAGGCGGTCGAAAAGAAGCAGCTCGTCGTCCTCGACCAGCAGGAGATACGCGAGACCCGGCGCTCGCTTTTCGGCTTCAGCGTCCCCAACATCCCCCTCTTCCGGGGCGAAGGCGGAGGCGACGACGGCAAGCTCGAGACGACGATCGCCGGCGCCAGCAGGCTCGAAGGCGGCAAATGGCAGATCCGGCTCGAGGACGGCGCGATCTGGCAGACCAACGAGACCCGGCTCAACCTTTCCGATCCGCGCCCCGGCCAGAAGATCCTCATCCAGCGCGGGACGCTCGGCAATTATTTCCTGCGCATCGACGGCCAGAGGGGAGTCCGCGGGCGCCGCGTCGGCTGAAGCGTGATCGCTTCAGGTTGATCCGACCGCCTAGCCTTGCCGAGGAGCCGGCGGAAGCACCCGACGGACCGCTTCGGCGAGGCGGGCGGAATTGAAAGGCTTGTGCAGGATCATGTCGTGCGGGCGCCGCGCCTCCACTTCGGACGGAGTGCCGGTGATGAAGATCACCGGAATCGGCCGGCCGGCGCAGATCGCGTCGACGGCGTCGATTCCGCAGCCCGGGGCCAGCCGAACGTCGGAGGTGATGAGATCGGGGCAACGCGCCTTGGCGGCCGCGACGGCCTCGTCGGCGGTGCACGCGAGGTCGAAGGAGAAGCAGCCGCAATCCCGCAGCGCATCCTCTATGGCCAGTGCGACCATCGCTTCGTCTTCTATGATAAGCGCATGCATGACACCGTCCCAGCTAGAGCGGGAGCGCTGTGTCTCTCAGCCGCCGATGCCCAGGAGATGTGACCGGCGATATCCTAATAGCGCGCGGGTTCGCTCAATGTTCCGGCGACCGGCAATCTAACCCTGCCTGCCCTCACCCCCGCCCCTCGGCCTTCACCGAAAGCTCGGCCGAGGAATAGGCCTCCTGCCTCGCCACGCTCCAGTAGCGAAGCTCGTCCAGGGCGATGGGCTGGCCGGTGGCGGCGCAGCGGACGTGGTCGCCGGGGGTGAGGATCCGGAAGGTCCCCGCCATGTAGTGGACCCGCGCCTCGCGGCCCTTGTTCGACATCAGCATCGGCTTCGCCTCTAGTCCGTCATGCCGGACCTGATCCGGCATCCACCTTTTCCTGAACTCCAACCATTCAAGAAGATGGACCCCGGATCAAGTCCGGGGTGACGAGAACGGCTAAAGCAATTTGGGCTGCTCGACCGTCACCTTACCATAAGGCGACGGACGGCGCGGCCTCTCGGCCGGCGCTGCGCCGCCGACCTGGGCCTCGACGTCGCCGTCGCCGAAGATCAGCTTCAGGCGCCCCGCCGCCTTCGCCGCGGCGGCGGAGATCAGGGTCCTGCCGTCCTTGTCCTCGACCCGGGCATAGCCGCGCTCGAGGGGGCGGTTGGGGTGGGCGAGCTCGGCGACCCGCCACAGGGCGCCCAGCCGCTCGCGGGCCCGGCCGTGGGCCGCCTTGAGGAGGCCGGGGCGAAGCGCTCCAGCGGTCTGGCCGAGCGCCGCCCGGGCATGGCTGAGCTCGGTTCGAAGGGCGCGCGGGAGGCGGTCGGCGAGGTCGTCGAGCCGCTGCCGCTGCGGCGCCAGAAGCGCATCGCGCTCCGGCCAGCGGCGAAGGCTCGACTCCAGCTGTTCTCCGGACCGCTCGACGGAGCGGCGGGCGCAGCGCTCGATCCGGAAGCCGAGCTCGCGCAGCTGGCCGAGCAGGTCGCCGCGAACCGGAACCGCCATCTCGGCGGCGGCGGTGGGGGTCGGAGCCCGGACGTCGGCGGCGAAATCGCACAGCGAAGTGTCGGTCTCGTGGCCGACGGCCGAGATGATCGGGATGTCGGAAGACGCGACCGCCCGGACCACCTCCTCCTCGTTGAACGCCCACAGATCCTCGATCGAGCCGCCGCCGCGCGCGACGATGATGAGGTCGGGGCGGGCGACCGCTCCGCCTTCGGCAAGCGCGTTGAAGCCGCGAACGGCCGCCGCGATCTGGGCCGCGGCCGTCTCTCCCTGGACCTGGACCGGCCAGACGATGACGTGGCACGGGCAGCGGTCGGCCAGCCGGTGGAGGATGTCGCGGATGACGGCTCCGGTCGGCGAGGTGACGACTCCGATCACCCGCGGCTGGAAGGGCAGCTTCTTCTTGCGGGCGGGGTCGAACAGGCCCTCGGCCGCAAGCGCCCGGCGGCGCTTGTCGAGCAGGGCCATGAGCGCGCCCTGCCCGGCGAGCTCGAGCCGCTCGATGACGATCTGGTAGCGCGAGCGGCCGGGATAGGTGGTGAGCTTGCCGGTCGCGACGACCTCGATCCCGTCCTCGGGGCGGAAGGCGAGGCCGGCGGCGGTGACCTTCCACAGGACTCCGTCGATCACCGCTTTCTCGTCCTTGAGGCACAGGTAGCAATGGCCCGAGGCGGCGCGCTTCCAGCCGCTGATCTCGCCGCGCACCCTGACGAAGCCGAACGCGTCCTCCACAGTCCGCTTGAGGCGCATCGACAGCTCGGACACGGAAAGGGCTGCCGCGTTGTCGCCCGGCCTTTCCGTTGCTAACAGCCCGGTTTCGGCAAGAGGGTCGTTACTGTCCATGAATGTCCTGCTGCTTGGCTCCGGCGGCCGCGAACATGCGCTCGCCTGGAAGCTCGCGCAATCGGAACGCCTCGGCAAGCTGTTCGCGGCGCCCGGCAATCCCGGAATCGCCGAGCACGCCCAGATAGTGGCGATCGACCCCGCCGACCACCGCTCGACGGTCGATTTCTGCCTCAAGAATTCGGTCGAGCTGATCGTCATCGGGCCCGAAGCGCCTCTCGTCGACGGCCTCGCCGACAATCTGAGGACGATGGGCTTTTGCGTCTTCGGGCCGAACCGGGCGCCGGCCCGGCTCGAAGGCTCGAAGGGTTTCACCAAGGACCTGTGCGCGAAGCACTCGATCCCGACCGCGCGCTACGCCCGGGCCTCCGACAGGCTCGCCGCCGAAGCCGCGCTCGGGGACTTCACCGCTCCGCTCGTGGTCAAGGCGGACGGGCTCGCCGCCGGCAAGGGCGTCATCATCTGCGCGACCCGCGAGGAAGCGGAGGCGGCGCTCGAGACGATGTTCGACGGAAGCTTCGGGACCGCCGGCAGGGCGATCGTCATCGAGGAGTTCCTCGAAGGGGAGGAAGCGAGCTTCTTCGCGCTCACCGACGGCACCACCGTCCTCCCGTTCGGATCCGCGCAGGACCATAAGAGGGTCGGCGACGGCGACACCGGCCCCAACACCGGCGGAATGGGCGCCTACAGCCCGGCCGCGGTCCTGACGCCCGAGCTCGAGCGAAGGGCGATGGACGAGATCGTCCGGCCGACCGTCGAGGCCCTCGCCGCCCAGGGGACGCCTTATTCCGGGATACTCTACGCCGGGCTGATGCTGACCGCCGGGGGACCCAAGCTGATCGAATACAACGTCCGCTTCGGCGATCCCGAATGCCAGGCCCTGATGATCCGGCTGGAAAGCGACCTGCTCGGGCTGATGTACGCGGTCGCCCGGGGCCGGCTCGCCGAGGCCGAGCCGCCCCGTTTCTCGGATGGAGCGGCGCTGACCGTGGTGATGGCGGCGAACGGCTATCCGGACCAGCCGGAGACGGGCGGGGCGATAGACGGACTGGACCGGGCCGAGGGAGAAGGCGCGAAGGTCTTCCAGGCCGGAACGGCGCTTGACGATGGCGGCCGCCTGGTGGCGAGCGGCGGGCGGGTCCTGGGGGTCACCGCCGCCGGCGGGTCGGTCGCCGAGGCGCGCGACCGGGCCTATCGGGCGGTGGAGGCGATCCGCTTTCCCTCCGGCTTCTGCCGGAGCGACATCGGCTGGCGGGAGATCGCCCGCTCCGCCGGGAACGGCTGATGGCGGCGACTCCCGAGCTCGCGGCCATAGCCATGGACCCGGCGTGGCTTCCCCACCGCTACGACGAAAGCCTGGACGCCGTCCATTTCGTCCGGCTGACCCGCGAGGAGCATCGCTCCGTCACCTTCGTCACCGACGAATATATCCCGGCCGGCGCGCCTCGGCTGGTGCTCCGGCGCAGCGACGTCGCCGCGGCCCTTGCCCAACGGCCGCCCGCCCCGCTCCACTTCATCTTCCATTCGGCTTATTGCTGCTCCACCGTGCTGGCCCGGGCGTTCGACATCGAAGGCGTGTCGATGGGCCTCAAGGAACCCTTGATTCTCAATGACATGGTCGGATGGAAAAGGCGCGGCGCCGACCCCCTTCGATTGGGTGCGATACTGGACTCGACCCTCACCCTCCTCGCCCAGCCCTTCGCCCCCGGCGAGGCCGTCGTCGTCAAGCCCTCCAACATCCTCAACGTAATGGCGCCGGCGATGCTCGGGCTAAGGCCCAGGTCCGGCGCTCTGCTGCTCTACGCCCCGCTTCCCGATTTCCTCCGCTCGATCGCCCGCAAGGGCCTTTGGGGACGGCGCTGGGTGCGCGAGCTGTTCATCGGCCAGCTGCGCGACGGGATCGTCGACCTCGGCCTCGGCGAGCAGCAATATCTCGACCTCACCGATCTTCAGGTCGCGGCGGCGGGCTGGCTCGCCCAGCAGGACCTCTTCGAACGGCTGGTGGACCGGTTCGGGGCGGCGCGGGTTCGAACCCTCGACAGCGCCGCCCTCATGGCCCGGCCGCGCGACTCGATGGAGCGGCTTTCGGACCTGTTCGGGCTCGGCCTCGACGAGCAGGCGATCGGAAAGGTCCTCGCCGGACCCGCCTTCACCAGCCACTCCAAGTCCAACACCGGCTTCAGCGCCGCCGACCGGGTCGCCGAGCAGCGCGACGCCGCCGAGACCCACGCCGACGAGATCGAGAAGGTCGCGATCTGGGCCGAAGCGGTGGCGGCGGCCGCCGGAGTTTCAATGAAGCCCAAGGCGCCCCTCTTGTAGCCGATGGCGACTCCAGAGCTTGCGCGGCGGCCAATTTAGGGAAATGGAAAGCTCATGTCCCCAATCCTCAAAGCGACGATCGGTCTCTTCCTCGCGCTTGCCGCCGCGTGGGTCTGGCACGCGCCTCTCGGCCGCGGCGAACGGCTGATCGGCCGCCTCGAGAGCGAAGCCAGGCAGGAGATCGCGAAGTCGCAGCTCTCCGGAATCGAAGTGAGAATGTCGCGCCGCCCGCTCGCCCGGGCGGCGACTCTAAGCGGCCCGGCCAACGACCTCCAGCGCGAGGGCCTGGGCAGCCAGAAAGGCGTCAGCGACTATGCCCGCGACGTCGACGGCATATCGGACGTGCGCTGGGCGGACGAACCCGGCGCCCGGCGAAGGGTCGTGCCCCTGCTCGCGGAGACCATGGGCCTCGCCGCGCTCGCCTATCTCATCGGCCTCGGCCTCGGCTGGCTCGTCTGGGGCCGGCGTCGGCGCGAAGGCTTCGCCTGATTCGAAGAAGGACCTGACCGAACATGTGGACCGTCGTTCAAGACAATCTCATCCTCATCGTCATCGCCTTGCTGATCGGCCTCGCGGTGGCGCTCTGGGCCTTCCGAAGGAGCGGCGGCCAAGCGGACCTGACCTCGGACGCGCGGACCGACGGTCCCGAAGGCAACGGCCTTCAGGACGAGTTCTCCGCCGCCACGAGGGACGTCGCCGGCGAGATCCTCGGGGTCGACGCCCATCCCGACATCCCCGGGCCGAGCGGGCCGCCCGACAATCTTCGGCTGATGAAGGGGGTCGGACCCAGGATGGCGGCCCAGCTCAACGAATTCGGGATCACCCGCTTCGACCAGCTCGCCGGCCTGACGGAGACCGAGGTCGCCCTGCTCGACAAGCGAATGGGCGCGTTCGAAGGCCGGATCGCCCGCGATCGGGTGGTCGAGCAGGCCCGCTATCTCGAGCGCGGTGACACGGACGGCTTCGAAGCGACGTTCGGCAAGCTCGGGGGATAAAATCCTCGCCGAGATTTCTCGGGGAGGGGGAGCGCGCGAAGCGCGGTGGAGGGGTTCTTCGGAGTCGGCAAAGGCCCCTCCACCATGCTTCGCATGGTCCCCCTCCCCCGGAAATCCGGGGGAGGATTTACCCCCCTCGCCTCTTCCTCACCACTTCGCTGGCCAGCAGCTTGTCGATCTTGAAGCCATCCATGTCGACGATCTCGAACTGCCAGCCGCCGAACGCGAAGCGCTCGCCGACTTCCGGGATGTGCTTGAGGACCGACAAGGCGAAGCCCGCGGTCGTCGCATAGTCGCGATCCTCGGGAAGGCCGATTCCGAGCCGGTCGGACAAGGCGTCCGCGGAGAGCGAGCCCGAAACCCACCAGCTGCCGTCCTCGCGCTCGACCAGCGGCGCTTCCGGCCCGCCCTCGAAGCCGCCGGCGAGGACTCCGGAAATGGCGTTGAGCAGGTCGGCGGACGTCACGATCCCTTCGAAATGGCCGTATTCGTCGTGGACGAAGGCCATCCGCGTCTCGCTCGAACGAAGCACTGCGAGCGCGTCCATCGCGTCCATCTGGTCGGGGACGACCGGCGCCTCGCAGCTCAGCGCGCGCAAGTCGAGCGGCCGCCCCTCGATGAAGGCGGCGACCAGGTCGCGGGCGCGGACGATCCCGATCAGCTTGTCGACCGAGCCTTCGGCGACTGGGATCCGGCTGTGGGGAGTCTCGAGCAGGGTCTGGCGGATCTCCTCCGGGCTTGCCTGGGCGTCCACCCAGTCGACCTCGGTTCGCGGAGTCATAACCTCGCGCGCCGGCCGGTCCGCCAGGCGCACCACGCCCGAGATGATCGCGCGCTCATATTCTTCGAGGACTCCGGCATGATGCGCCTCCGCCACGACCAGGTGAAGTTCCTCGGCGGTCACCTTGTCGGCATTGTCGCGGCGCATTCTGAGCAATCGGAAGATCAGCGCGCTGGTGCCGTCGAGCAGCCAGACGAGCGGCGCCGTAACCCTCGATATCCAAAGCATGGGCGGAGCGATCACGGCGGCGATCGGCTCGGGCGAACGCAGTGCGAACTGCTTTGGGACGAGCTCGCCGATGACGAGGGAGGCGTAGGTCGTGACGAAGATGACGATGACGAAGCCGAGCGTGGCCGCGGTTTCCGGAGCGAGGCCGAGCGGTGCGAGCCGGGCGCCGACCGGGGCGCCGAGGCTCGCGCCCGAATAGGCGCCGGCGAGGATCCCGATCAGCGTGATCCCGATCTGGACCGCGGAAAGAAAGCGTCCGGGATCGGCGGCGAGGTCGAGCGCCGTCTGCGCGCCCCACCGGCCGGATTTCGCCATCGCGTGGAGCCGGGGCTTGCGCGACGAGACGATCGCCATCTCCGCCATCGCGAACACGCCGTTGAGCGCGATCAGCATCAGGATGACGACGACGTCGAACCAAGGGAATGGCGGCAAGGGGGAAACGGGCGGCATGGCGCCCACGGCTCTTAGCCGGGAAGCTTTCGCGGGGACAAGGGCAGTGAATAAATCCTCCCCGAGATTTCTCGGGGAGGGGGACCATGCGAAGCATGGTGGAGGGGTTCTCCGGACGCTGCCAGAACCCCTCCACCGTGCTTCGCGCGGTCCCCCTCCCCCGGAAATCCGGGGGAGGATTTTGATTAACTCCGCCGCTCCCTGAAGAACGCCTTCAGCATCTCGCCCGCCTCCGCCTCCCCCATCCCCGAATAGACTTCCGGAGCATGATGGCAGGTCGGCTGGGCGAAGAGCCGGGGACCGTGCAGCACCGCGCCGCCCTTCGGGTCGGGCGCAGCGAAGTAGAGACGCGACAGCCGGGCCAGGGCCATCGCCCCGGCGCACATCGCGCACGGCTCCAGTGTCACCCAGAGGTCGCAGCCGTCGAGTCGGGACGTGCCGAGCGCGGCCGCGGCGGCTCGGATCGCCACCATCTCGGCATGGGCGGTGGGGTCGTTGTCGAGGCGCATCCGGTTTCGCCCGCAGGCGACGATCGCTCCCGCCCGAGTGACCACGGCTCCCACCGGCACCTCGCCGTCCTCGGCGGCGGCGCGCGCCTCGTCCAGCGCCCTGCGCATCGGCTCGGAGAAGGCTGCGGTCATAATGCCGTCATTGCGAGGAGCGAAGCGACGAAGCAATCCAGCGAGCGGACGCGCCGCACTGGATTGCTTCGCTTCGCTCGCAATGACGTCGCTATTGCTGGTTGGCCTGCTCGCCGCCGCCGACGCTGACCCTCGGCACCTCGACCTGGACGTTGGTCGTTCCAACGGTCACCGGGTTCACCTTCACCTCGAACTTGGGCGCCTGGGCGTTCTGGGTCTGGTTGAGATCGAGCAGGCCGAGCCACACGGCGCCGATGACGAGCAGGATGATTAGGGCAACGATCAACAGGACAGCGCGTAACATGGATCAGCTTCCTCCTCGGGCTTGGCTACGCTATTCGGTCGCCTGTCCGCAACGGCCTTTCGATGTCGCGGTCCCAGCTTCAGGTTGACGAAAGCGCGCCGCGGCGCTATCCGCCCCGGCTTTCCGGGACCGTCTTACGGCCTCGCTTCAAATCAGGACGAGAGATCATGTCGCGCATTTGCGAGCTGACCGGCAAGGGCCGGCAGGTGGGCCACAACGTTTCCCACGCCAACAACAAGACCAAGC
>DASVSP010000070.1:0-37467 GCA_036388065.1 Allosphingosinicella sp. | reverse complement strand
TTGGCCGCGGCGCCTATCCGACATGAGGTCCCGGCTTTCGCCGGGATGATGGAGAGGGGGATGATCACGCGGCGGCCGCCTGGGGCTGGTCGAGGCGGTAGGCCCGCTTCACCAGGCCGTAGGTCAGCTCGTGCGCGAGCTCGGCGGCTTCCCAGTCGAGGAGGCGGCCCTCGGCGACGAGGCGGGCGAGGAACGCGCAGTCGACCCGGCGCGCGACGTCGTGGCGCGCGGGGATGGAAAGGAAAGCGCGGGTGTCGTCGTTGAAGCCGACACTGTTGTAGAAGCCGGCCGTCTCGGTCGTCATCTCGCGGAAGCGGCGCATGCCTTCGGGCGAATCGTGGAACCACCAGGCGGGCCCGAGCTTCAGACTCGGATAGTGGCCGGCGAGCGGCGCCAGCTCGCGAGCATAGGCGCTCTCGTCGAGCGTGAAGAGGATGATCGACAGGCCGGGCTCGTTGCCGAACCGGTCGAGGAGCGGCTTGAGCGCTCGGACGTAATCGGTGCGGGTCGGGATGTCGGCGCCCTTGTCCCGGCCGTATCGGCCGTGAAGCCAGCGATTGTGGTTGCGGAAGGCGCCGGGGTGGATCTGCATCACCATCCCGTCCTCGACGCTCATCGCCGCCATTTCCGTCAGCATCTGGGCCCGGAACAGCTCGGCGTCCTCGGGCGACCAGGTGCCGCCGACGATCCGCCCGAACAGCGCCTCCTTCTCGGGCTGCTCCAGATCGGCGGTGAGAGCCGTCGGATGGCCGTGATCGGTGGCCGTGGCGCCGGCAGCTCGGAAGTCGGCGCGGCGCCGGCGGTGCGCGGCGAGATAGCCTGGCCAGCTCTCGACATCCTCGCCGGTCAGCTCGGCAAAGCGGGTGAGCGCGGCTCGGAAGTCTTCATGCTCCGGGTCGACGACGGCGTCCGGCCGGTAGGTAGTGACGACCCGCCCCGGCCAGCCGGACTGGCGGATGGCGGCGTGGTGGGAGAGGTCCTCGTGCGGCCCCTCGGTGGTGGCGAGCAGTTCGATGTCGAACGCGTCGAACAGTGCGCGCGGACGGAAGGCGGGGGTCGCGAGGGCTTCGTTGATCCGGTTGTAATAAAGGTCGGCCGTGGCCGCTTCGAGCGCAACGTCGAACCCGAAAACCGAAGCGAAGACATGGTCCAGCCAGAGTCGCGACGGCGTGCCTCGGAAGAGATGATAATGACCCGCGAACAGTCTCCATGCCTCGCGCGGATCCGCTCCGGAAGGGCCGGAGCGGCCGGGGACTCCCAGCCGGTCGAGAGGCACCCCTTGGCTGTAGAGCATCCGGTAGAGATAATGGTCCGGAGCGAGGAGGAGCTCGGTCGCGTTCGACCATGGCTGATCGGTCGCGAACCAGGCCGGGTCGGTGTGGCCGTGAGGGCTGACGATCGGCAAGCCGGCGACCGCTCCATATAGAGCGCGGGCGAGCGAGCGCGTGCCGGGATCGGCCGGAAACATTCGGTCCGGGTCGAGCTTTAGGGGCCTCGGCATCTTCATCCCAACGCTTGTGGAGCCAGCGGTCTCCGCCACCTTGCCGATTCAGCCGGTAACCGGTGTCATATGAATATGCAAGCGGTCCAGGGCGGATTGGGTCACCGGTACGGCGCGGCGACCGACCCGCGCTTCACGAGCCTCGACAGGAAGAGCGAGGGCTCCGCCACGTCGGCCCCTGAATCGGCTTCGCTCGGCAGTAGCTTCAGGGCGGCTGCGCGGGCCATGGAGACCATCGGCCAGCGCACGGTCGTCAGCGGCGGCCAGATATGGCCGGCGATCGGAGTGTCGTCGAAGCCGATGATCGACAGCTCCTCGGGCACGCCGATTCCCCGTTCGCGCGCGGCGAAGACGACTCCGGCGGCCATTTCGTCGTTGCTGGCGAAGATCGCGGTCGGCCGTGGAGAAAGGTCGAGCAGCTTCTCGGCTGCGGCGATGCCCGATTCGAACGTGTAGTTCCCCTCTGCGATGAGGCTTCGGGGCAGTTTGATCGACGCTGCGGCCAAGGCGTCCTCGAACCCACGCCGGCGCTCGATCGCCGAGCGGAAGCCGTGAGGACCGGCAATGAGCCCGATCAGCTTGTGGCCCTGAGTGATCAGGAACTGGACCGCATCGGCGACGGCCTCGCGATCGTTGGACGCGACCATGTGATCCGGATCGTCCAGCTCCGCCGAGCCCATTCGGACGTAGCGGCAGCCGACCTCGTCGCACAGCCGGGCGATGGCGTCATTCTCGGAGAGTGGGGGGAGGAGGACGACTCCGTAGGGGCGCTGGCGCTCGAGGAAGTGGCGGAGGTCGTCCATCAGCACGGAAGAGCCGCGGTCGACGGGGCGAACGACCATCGCGAAGTCGGTTCCGTGAAGCGCTTCCAATATCCCCTGCTGGACATTGAGCACCATCTGCGCGTTCGGATTGTCGTGGAGGAGGCCGATCAGGAAGTTCGTGCGCAAAGCCAGGGCCCGGGCCTGCGGGTTGGGCACGTAACCGAGTTGTCGGATCACCTCCAGAACCCGCTTCCTCGTCTCCTCGTTGAGCAGAGTGGAGCGGTTGATCACCCGGCTTACCGTCTTCTTCGAGACTCCGGAGAGCCGGGCGACGTCGTTGATCGTCGGCTTCCCGGACCGACGCAGGCCGTTGCTGTCTTCCGCCTTGCTGCTCACGCCACTCTCCCGTCGACCGCGATAGCCGACCCGCCGCTCCGGCAAAAGGCGCTTCCGCTTGTGGCCTTCCCCGGTACAAGCTATGACACCGGTTACCGACATGACTGAAGCCGAACTTCTCGAACCCGCGACCGCAAGCCGCGACCTGCTGCGGCTGGCCTCCAGCGACGATGTCGCCGTTGCGCTTCGCGAGCTGGCGATGGGCGAGCGGCTGCCCGCCGGCAACTCCGCACTCGAAGTTCGGCAAGGCATACCTTTCGGGCACAAGCTTGCGCTGCGCGACATGGCGGCGGGAACGACGGTGCGGAAGTTCGGCTGGCCGATCGGAATCCTCACCGCGCCCGTCCGGGCCGGCGAGCACGTCCATTCGCACAATCTCTCCACGCTCCTCGCCGGGGTCGAGGGCTATTCCTACGAGCCCGCCGGGAGCGAACCGGCCGGCAAGGCGCAGCCCCTGGCCTTCCGCGGCTACAGGCGGGGCGACGGCCGAGTCGGAACTCGCAACGAGATCTGGATCCTGCCGACGGTGGGCTGCGTCGCCCGCACGGCTTCCAAGATCGCCGCCATCGCCCAAGCGCGCCATGCAGGCGCGGTCGACGGCGTCCACGCCTTTGCTCATCCTTTCGGCTGCTCGCAGCTCGGCGACGACCTTGCGGCGACCCGCTCGGTGCTGGCGGCGCTGGCCTGCCACCCGAATGCCGGCGGTGTGCTTCTGGTCGGACTCGGTTGCGAATCCAACCAGTTGGACCGGCTCCTCGAGGAAATTCCCCAGGCGCTGCGCGGCCGGGTGCGCGCGCTGCGCGCTCAGAGCGCCGGCGACGAGATCGAGGAAGGTCTGGCGCATGTGGACGCCCTCGTCGCCATCGCCTCCCTGGCGCGGCGCCAGGAAGTGGGCCTCGGCGAACTCGTCCTCGGTCTCAAATGCGGCGGCTCGGACGGCTTTTCCGGCCTTACCGCGAACCCGCTCGTCGGCCGAATGGCAGATCGGGTGACCGGCGCCGGCGGCAGCGCCATCCTCAGCGAAATCCCCGAGATGTTCGGCGCCGAGCGCCTGCTCATGGCAAGAGCGCGCGACCGGGCGGTGTTCGAGGCCATCGTGGACGTGGTGAACGACTTCAAACGCTACTTCCTGACCCATGGCGAGCCCGTCTCCGAAAACCCTTCGCCCGGAAACGTTGCCGGCGGAATCACCACCCTGGAAGAGAAGTCGCTGGGAGCGGTGCAGAAGGGTGGGCGCAGCCGTGTCGAGGCGGTGCTTCGCTACGGACAAAGGGTCAGGCGGCGCGGCCTAAGCCTGCTCGAGGCGCCCGGCAATGACGCCGTCTCTTCCACCGCCTTGGCCGCGGCGGGGGCGACCATGATCCTCTTCACGACCGGCCGAGGCACTCCCCTCGGCTTCCCCGTGCCGACGGTGAAAGTCGCCTCCAACAGCGAGCTCGCAGCCCGCAAGCGCGGCTGGATCGATTTCGACGCCGGGGCGGTGCTTCAGGAAGGCCTCGAGCCTGTCGCCGACCGGCTGGCGCAGCGGATCGTCGCCTTCGCTTCCGGCGAGGAGACCGCGGCCGAGCGCAACGGCGAACGTGAGATCGCCATCTGGAAGCGGGGCGTGACGCTGTGACCGCGGTGGGAATCGTCCACTTCGGCCCGGGTGCCTTCCACCGCGCGCACCAGGCCGACTTCATCGACCGGCTGCTTCCGCACGACCCGCGCTGGGGGATTGCCGCCGTGTCGCTGCGCTCGGCGGGAACGGTCGAGGCTCTGAAACGGCAGCGCGGGCGCTACACGCTCGCGATACTCGACGAGGGCACGAGCTTCCGTACTCTCGATGCGCACAGGCTCTTCTTCGGGCCGGGCGAAGGGGAGGCGGTGAGGGGGTTGCTCCGTGAGCCCCGGGTGAGGATCGTCTCCAGCACCGTGACCGAGAAGGGCTATTGCCTCGCGGGCGACGGCACGCTCGACCTGGCCCATCCGGACATAATCCATGATCTGAGCCAGGCGGAGCGTCCGCTGAGCCTCGTCGGGTGGCTGGCCCTCGGGCTCAAGGATCGCCGCGATTCGGGCCTGCCGCCCTTCACTCCGCTCTGCTGCGACAACATGGTCTCGAACGGCCGCAAGCTTCGGGCGGCGGTGGTCGAATATGCGGCACAGCTCGATCCGGAACTCGCCGACTGGATCGCCGGCGAAGCGGTCTTCCCGGACTCGATGGTCGATTCGATCACTCCGGCGACCGACCAGCATCTCGAGGCGCTGGTGCGGCAGCAAGGCTTCGACGACGAAATTCCCGTCAGCCGGGAGGCCTATGCGGCCTGGATCATCGAGGACGTGCTTCCGGCCGGTTCGCCGGACCTTCGCGGCGCGGGGGCGGTCATGGCGGCGGATGTCGGTGCCTGGGAAAAGGCCAAGCTGCGAATCCTCAACGGCGCCCACTCGACCCTAGCCTACCTCGGACTGCTGATTGGGCATCAATCGGTCTTCGAAGCGATGGGCGATGCCGGTCTCGCACGCTTCGTCGAACGCCTCATCCGCGAGGACATCACGCCTAGTCTGGAGCCGTCGCCGCTCGACCTTGGTGCCTATGCCGCCGCTATCCTCCAGCGCTTCCGTAACCCGGCGATCCGCCACAAACTGTCGCAGATCGCCTGGGACGGGTCGCAGAAGCTCCCCTACCGGCTGCTCGACACCATCGCCGAAGCGCGGGCCGCCGGGCGGCCGGTGGAGCGGCTGGCGGTGCCAATCGCGGCGTGGATGCTGTTCGTCGCCCGGCAGGCGCGGGAAGGGGCAGCGCTCGTCGACCCGCTGGCCGAGACGCTGGCCCGGATCGGAGCCGGCGGCGACGTCGACGCTTTCCTCGGGCTCCGGCAGGTCTTCCCTCCGGCCCTGGCGAACGATCCCGTCTTTCGCGGCGCCGTAGTCTCGGCCGCCCAGGAGATGCGGGAGGGGGGGCCGCGTGCCTTGCTGGAGGGAGAGTTCGCTCATGCCTGAAATCGATCGCATCCTCACTGCAGCACCTGTCATCCCCGTCCTTGTGATCGAGCGAGTCGAGGACGCGCTCCCGATTGCGCAGGCGCTGGTAGAGGGCGGGCTTCCGGTGCTCGAGGTGACTTTGAGGACGCCCGCCGCGCTCGACGCCATCCGCGCCATGAAAACGATCGAGGGGGCCATCGTCGGAGCGGGAACGGTTCTGAACGAAGCCCAGTATGAAGCCGCCGTCGCGGCGGGAGCGGAATTCGTCGTGAGCCCCGGTCTGACGGACCGGATCGCCGCCGCCGCGGCGGGATCCCCGGTACCGCTGCTGCCGGGAGTGGCTTCGGCCGCCGACATCATGCGCGCGCTCGACCATGGCTTCTCGCGCCTGAAATTCTTTCCGGCCGAGGCCTCGGGCGGCCTGCCCGCGCTGAAGGCCTTCAGCGCCGTCTTCGGCGGGGTGAAGTTCTGCCCGACCGGGGGCATTACTCTGGCGTCGGCTCCCGATTGGCTGGCGCTCAAATCGGTCCTCTGCGTCGGCGGGAGCTGGCTCGTGCCGGCCGGCGCCGCATCCGCCCCAGAAGGCATCACCGAACGAGCTCGCATGGCGGCGGCCCTGCCCGTGGCTCAATGAAGACGAGGCGGTTGCAAGTGTTGCGGGTGACACCGGTTTCCTCTACGGCGGCTGCAAGAGATAAGAGAGGCTTGGGGTGAATTTGCTGACTGACGATGCGGCGGCAATCGCCAGCCGTTTCCTTTCCGCGCGGCGGCAGGCGGTGGGCCTGGACGGCTATCCCGGGGACTTTCCCGAGACGCTGGCAGACGCCTATGCCGTTCAGGACGCAGCCGTCGCAGCCTGGCGCAAGCCGGTACTGGGCTGGAAGGTCGGCCGGATCAATTCGCCGCTTGCGGAGCGGTTCGACGCCGACCGGCTGACCGGCCCCATCTTCACCGTGGAAACGGCAGGGACGGACGGCGAGGGGCCGGACATGCCCGTCTTCGCCGAGGGTTTTGCAGCCGGCGAGGCGGAGTTCCTGTTGCGCGTCGGCCGGACCCCGCCGGCCGGGCAGACCCGTTTCACGCTGGACGAGGCGGCCGATCTGATCGAATCCGTCCACGTCGGGATCGAGATCGCCAGCTCGCCGCTGGGCAGCATCAACAAGCTCGGTCCGATCGCGGTCATCTCCGACTTCGGCAACAATAACGGCTTGGTCGTCGGCCCGGCGATTCCAGACTGGCGCTCGAGCGGCTTCGAGGAGTGGTCGGTAATCACCCGAATAGACGGCGTCGAGGCGGGCTCCGGCCGCGCTTCCACCTTTCCGGACGGAGCGATCGGGGCGGCGCGTTTCCTGTTGGAGCTGATGGCTCGGAGAGGAATTGCCCTGACGCCGGGCCAGTGGATCTCGTCAGGTGCCGTCGGTGGAGTCCACGGCGCCCGACCGGGCCAACGAGTCGAGGCCCGGTTCGCGGACCGTTACACCGTCGCCTGCACGCTGCGCGCGGCGAGGCCGGAGGGGGGCTGACTCGATAGCGCGGATCGACGTTCAGTCGAGTTCGGTCCCTCTTAATTCCTCCCCCGGATTTCCGGGGGAGGGGGACCGCGCGAAGCGCGGTGGAGGGGTTCTTCCAGGCTCAGAAAGGCCCCTCCACCATGCTTCGCATGGTCCCCCTCCCCTGCAAATGCAGGGGAGGATTTTAGAGGCCTAGTTTCCCTGAATGTCGATTCGACCCTAATGCGCCCACTCGGCGGTCAGCCTTTCGGCGCTTTTACCGTCCCACTTGATTTCCAGCTTGCGCTGCTTCGAGTCGTAAAGCTCGTAGATGACGAGCCCGTCACTCTGCCGGCTCTCGATGACCCGGGTCGCCGCGAAGCCCCCGGCGGCGCTCCGCACGGCCTGTGGTGCGCGAGCCAGAGCGATGTCGCGCTGAGTCTCGACGACCTCCCACCGGGCGTTTTGCCGGACGATGTCGAACTCCACTTCCGAGCCGTCGGCCAGCTTTCCGCCAATGTCGAAATAATCGCGGCCGTCACGGGTTTCGGCCTCGGCCTCGGCGGGGACGAATCCGGGCAGTGACGCCGTCGCCGCGGCGAGCACCTCCGGCGGCACCTGGGCGAGGGGTACATCGCGCTTTCCGGACGAGGCCACCTTGTTCGCCGCCGAATCGCGGTCCGGCTCCGCCGCGGGCTGGCCGCAGCCGATCATGGCGAGAAGAGCTGGCATTAGGACGATGAATCTCATTTCTTCGGCTCCCCGGCGGACTCGCCGCCTTCAGAGCCGATTGTATATGACACCGGTTTCCTCTACAAGTTCCGCCGAAGGTGCCAGAAGGCATCGCGGAGGATGCAGAATGGCCGAGACTATCGCGGAGGGCGCGCCCGCGCGCGCCTCGAAGTTCAGCGGGGGGCGGGTGCGCTGGGGGATTTGCGCGCTCCTCTTCTTCGCCACCACGATCAATTATATCGACCGGCAGATGATCAGCGTCCTCAAGCCGACGCTGCAAGGCGAATATGGCTGGGACGAGACGACCTACGCCAACATCGTCTTCTCCTTCCAGCTCGCCTACGCGATCGGCTACGTCGTCTTCGGACGGCTGATCGACAAGCTCGGTTCCCGATTCGGCTACTCGCTTGCCGCCACCATCTGGGGGCTCGCGGCCATGGCGCATGCCCTGGCCAACAACGCCACTCATTTCATGATCGCCCGCTTCGCGCTGGGCCTCGGCGAATCGGGCAACTTCCCCGCCGGCGTCAAGGCGGTGGCCGAATGGTTCCCAAAGAAGGAACGCGCTTTCGCAATCGGCATCTTCAATGCCGGGGCGAATATCGGAGCGATCCTGACGCCGCTCATGGCGCCCTTCCTCGTCATGTGGTTCGGCTGGCGGGTCGCCTTCCTGTTCACCGGGGCGCTCGTCTTCCTCTGGGTAATTGTCTGGTGGACGGTCTACCGCCGCCCCCGGGAGAAGAAGAACCTCTCCGCCGAGGAGCTCGCCTATATCGAGAGCGACCCCGCCGACGTTCCGGGCGACGTCAAGTGGCTGCCTTTGCTTCGCCACCGGCAGACCTGGGCCTACGCCATCGGCAAGTTCATGATCGACCCGATCTGGTGGTTCTTCCTGTTCTGGCTCCCGAGCTTCTTCGCTCAGGAGCATGGCCTCAACCTGCTCACCTTCGGCCTGCCTCTAGCCGCCATCTACATCATCTCGGACGTCGGAAGCGTCGGCGGCGGCTGGCTGTCGTCCAAACTCATCCACCGCGGCTGGAGCGTCAACAAGGCGCGCAAGACGGCGATGCTGGTCTGCGCGCTCTGCGTGCCGCCGGTGATGCTGGCGCCAGGCGTGGAGAGCGTCTGGGGGGCGGTGCTTCTGATCGGCCTCGCCACCGCCGCTCACCAGGGCTTCTCCGCCAACCTCTACACGATCCCATCGGATCTCTTCCCCCGCAAGGCGGTGGGCGCGATCATCGGGATCGGCGGAACGATCGGAGCGGTCGGCGGAATGTTCATGGCCAAGTTCACTGGCTGGGTCCTGGACGCCACCGGCAGTTACATGCCGATGTTCGTCATAGCGGGGTCTTCCTACCTGGTGGCCCTGCTCGTCATCCATCTGCTCGTCCCGCGGATGGAGGAGGCGAAGCTGGAAGAAGGCGCGAGGTCCCGCTGACGGCAACCGTCATTGCGAGCCCTTCGACGCCGCCTGCGGCGGCGCTCAGGGTGAACTACCGCTACGCGGTAGCGAAGCAATCCAGTCCGGCCTCCGAAGCTTGCTGGATTGCTTCGTCGCTGCGCTCCTCGCAATGACGAAGGGAAATGCCGCAGGATCCCGCCTTCTACCTCTTCGCCATCCCGGCCGTCATTCTGATCGGGCTCGCCAAGGGCGGCTTCTCCGGCCTCGGAGCGCTCGGCACCCCCCTGATGGCGATCGGCATGGACGATCCGGTCAGGGCGGCCGCGATCCTTCTTCCGATCCTGATCGCCCAGGACTTCGTCGGCGTTGCAGCGTTTCGCAAGAGCTGGGACCGCTCCGTGCTCGCCGCCATGCTGCCGGGAGCGGTGGTCGGGATCGGCCTTGGCTATCTGCTTGCGGCGGAGATATCCGCGGCGGCGGTCATGGCGGTGCTCGGGGCGATCTCGATCCTCTTCGGAGCCTACAGGCTGGTGGCCGAGAGGGGCGGGCGGATCGCCGCTTCGTCCGGCTCGCCGGCCTGGGTCGGAAGCCTGTTCGGGGTCGCGACCGGCTTCACCAGCCAGATCGCGCATGCCGGCGGGCCGCCGTTCCAGATGTGGGTGATGCCGAGGCGGCTTGACCGCGACGTCTTCATCGGCACCTCGGCGATCTTCTTCGCCCTCGTCAACTGGATCAAGGTGCCGGCCTATCTGGCGCTCGGCCAGTTCACGAAGGAGAATGCGATCGCCACGGCCGTCCTTCTTCCCGTCGCGGTGGTCGCCAGCCTCGCTGGCGTGAAGCTGGTGCGCAAGGTAGCGACCGAGCGGTTCTACACGATCGTCTACCTGCTGATGATCGTCGCGGGGGCGAAGCTGCTCCTCGACGGACTCGGCTTGAACTGATCGTCCGATTGATGACACCGGTATCATCAGATGCTAAGGAGCTGGAATGATTAGCTTCACTCTCTTCGCCCTCGCCGCCGCGGCTTCTCCCGCGAAGGCGCTCGTCGCCTTTCCCGGGGCCGAAGGCGCGGGCCGGCTCGCGGCCGGCGGCCGAGGCGGGCGGGTGATACGCGTGGTCAATCTCGAGGATAGCGGCCCGGGCTCGCTACGCGCGGCGATCGAGGCAAAGGGGCCGCGCACGATCGTCTTCGACGTCGGCGGCACGATCCGGCTGAAGAAGCCGCTCGTCATCCGCAACGGGCAGGTGACCGTTGCCGGCCAGACCGCGCCGGGCGGCGGTATAACCGTGCGCGACCGGGTCTTCGAGATCGCCGCCGACGATGTCGTCGTCCGCTACATCCGCGCCCGCCTCGGCGACGAGAGCCGGGTGGAGAGCGACGCCTTCACCATCAGCCGCGGCCGGCGAATCATCGTCGACCATGTCTCGGCCAGCTGGTCGGTCGACGAGACCTTGTCGGCGGGCGCGCCTTACAAGGGGCCGGAGGACGATCTGCGGGACGTCACCGTACAATGGTCGATCATCTCGGAATCGCTGAGAAAGTCGGCTCACGCCAAAGGCGAGCACGGCTATGGCTCGCTGGTGCGCGGCGCCCATGGGGCGAAGATGAGCTTCCACCACAATCTTTGGGCGCACCATACGGCGCGCATGCCTCGCCCCGGCAACTACCTGCCGCCCTCGCAGGACAATGTCGGCCCTTTGTACGACTTCCGCTCCAACGTCTTCTACAATTGGGGCGGCGGCCACAGCGGCTACAATGCCGACGAGGGCGAAAAGGCGTCCCGCGCAGCCTATAATTTCATCGACAATTATTATCTGCGCGGCCCCGATTCCAAGAAGCCCGTCGCGTTCGACGAGCGCAATCCGATCGCCCGAGCCTGGTTCGCGGGCAATGCGATGGACGGCGCGATTCCCAAGGACCCCTGGAGCCTCGTCTCCGGCCGCAAGGATCCGGAATACCGGTTGGCGGGTCCGCTGGCGGTCGGCCCGGTAGCGCGTGATCCGGCTCCGCGCGCGTATGAGCGAGTGCTCGCCGGGGCCGGAGCGTCGCTCGTTCGGGACCCGGTCGATGCTCGGGTGGTGGTGAGCGTCCGAGCGCGCAGCGGCCGCCACATCGACAGCCAGGCCGACGTCGGCGCCTGGCCGGAGCTGGCGCCGGGAACCCCATGGGCCGACTCAGACGGCGACGGCATGCCGGACGACTGGGAGAAGAGGCGCCGCCTCGACCCGCGCAACCCTGCCGACGGCAATGCCGACCGCGACCTCGACGGCTATACCGAGCTCGAGGAATGGCTGAACGGCCTGGTCGCCTAACCCTGCTCCCGGCCGTAGTCGGCTCCGTCATTGCGAGCGAAGCGAAGCAATCCAGAAGGGCCTCTGAGGTCTGCTGGATTGCTTCGTCGCTTCGCTCCTCGCAATGACGGATCGATCGGGAACGCGGCCGACGCTTAGAAAATCACCCGAACGCCGGCGGTGATGATCCGCCCGGTGCTCGCATAATTCTGGGTGACGGGGCTCGCCTCGTACATCGTGCGGTATTGCACCTCGTTGGTGAGGTTGCGTCCCTCGAGGGTCAGCTTGAGCATCTTGCTGATGTTCCAGGCGAAGGCCGCGTCGATGTTGAGAGTGTTCTCCGTGAAGCCGAAATCGCCGATCACCGGCGAGTTGCAGGCCGCTCCGCCCGTGCCCGTGTTGGTTCCGACCGAGCAGGTGCCGGTCGCCAGCGGGAAGCGGTTCACATAGCGCGCCCGATAGGCCCCCGACACGCGCGCCGACCAGGTGTCGTTCTCATAATAGACCGTGGCGTTGAACGAGTGTGGCGAGGTGTTGAGGAACGGGCCGGTGGCGAAGGTATTCTGCGCCGTCGGGGTCGTTCCGGTCCGGGTCGTGTTGAGCACGGTGCTGGTGAGGTAGGTCAGCTTTGAATCGATATAGGTGTAATTGGCCGTAATTCCGAAGTTCCGGAACATGTCGCCGAGGAATTCGAAGTTCGACTGGACGTTGACCTCGAGACCCTTGATCGTGCCGCCCGGAGCATCCTGGAACTGCCGGATCGCATAGACTCCGCCCGCAAGGGTATAATCCCGAAGCGTCGGGCTCACCATGGCGGCGACCACCTGGTCGTAGATTTCCGGCTCGAACACGGTCGACAGCGGCGCTTCGCCGGCGAGCTGCTGCGGGAAGGACTTGAGGTCCTTGTAGAACAAGGCGACTCCGATGAGGCCGCTTCGGCCGAAATAGCGCTCGAAGCTGAGGTCGAGATTGGTCGAGCGGAACGGGCTCAGATAGGGGTTGCCGACCGTGACCGCGGGAGCGGTGGTCGCGTTGAGGCCGCTCGCGAAGGACGTCGTTCCGGGCGTCAGATTCTGGAGCATCGGACGGGCCATCGTCTTCGACGCGGCGAAGCGCACCAGCAGGTCCGGCATGACCTCGTAGACCGCGTTCAGCGACGGCAGATAGTCGGTGTAGCTGTTGTTCGCGGTCACCGGTAGCCCGAGGACCCCGTCGGTGGCTCCGACGTTGCCGCGTCCGGTGACCCGGGTCCGGGCCACCCGGAGGCCGATATCGCCGCGGAGCGGACGGCCGAACAGGTCGAACTTGTAGTCGACCTGGACGAAGCCGGAGAGATCCTTTTCGGTGATCGAGTTGCGCTGCCGCCCGTCGACGATGGCGCGGTAATCCCCCCATTTGTTGATGCAGTTGCAGTCGATCTGGAAAAATCGGCGGAAGGCGTCGAGGTTCGGAGCGTAGAAGCTGGTCGGAGTGCCTTGCGAGACCGTCAGGCCCTGGCCGAAGCCGATCGACTGGCCGAGATCGGTGATTTGAAGCCCCGCTTCCCCCAGGGTCGGGTTGATCGCCTCGATGTCCTGGTTGCGGCGTCCCTGGTCGCTGTCGAAATCATATTGCTTGTAGGTGCCGCCGAAGCGGAGCGTGAAGTTCTCGTTCACGTCCCACGCGAAGTTGAGGCGGCCGACCTTGAATTCGTTGTCGACCTGAGTGTTGACGTAGCGGATCGCGCTAAGGCCCTTCACCAGGCTCCACTGAGTTGGATTTGCGACGTCGAAGCCGGGATTGAACACCGGCATGATTCCTTCGCCGCGCTCGTCATAGGTGTAGCCGTCGCGGTCGATGGCGTTGAATTCGGCGAACAGGCCGGTGCCGCGGAACTTCGACTTCGACCAGCCGGCGGTCCCGTCCGCCCGGAAATTGTCGGTGAATTCCTGGGTGAAGTTGATCGTGCCCTGCTTGAAGCTGGTCTGCCCCTGTTGGGAGTCGGCGGAGCTGCGCCAGTCCACATCGTCCAGCACGAGATAATCGGCCTGGCCGGCGGCGTTGACGTTGGCCTGGCGGACCTTGGTGTTCGGTCGGCCGATGAGCTCGCTGTAGAAGCCGGTCTGGTTTGCCGTCGGGACGAATCCGACGGACTTAGGATTGTTGTAATAGTCGAACGGATTGAGGTTGTTCGGGTTCTGGCTGTTGAGGAAGCCCGGGAGGACCGCGCCGCCGTACAAAGCGGCGCCGCAATCGGTCGAAGCGCTCGGGACGCAGTTCGGATAGAGCGCCACCCGGTCGGCATTGCCGTTGGCCGTGCCCGGCGCGCGGAGGCCGGCGGTGCCGGTCAGTTGCGCCCTGGCGTTGGTGCCGTTGCGGTTGAGGCCGACCGGAGTGATTGCGTAGGTGTTATTTTCCTGCCGGAAGCGCGAGTAAACTCCATCGACGACGATCTCGGTCTTGCTGGTTGGACGCCATTGCGCGGTGAGCGTTGCGCCGAGACGATCGTAGGCCAGTTCCTGCCGCCCGATCGACGGCAGCGCCGGAATGATGGTGGTCGGGCTGAGCAGGGCGTAGGCGGCCGGATCGGAGCCGAAGGTCGCGCCGGTGCCGCCGGGCCGGGCGAAGCCGAAGATCCCGGGATTACCGGCAGCGATATTGTTGGTGCCGGCGATCAGCGAGTTGCGGTAGAGATATTCGAACGCTCCGATGCTTCGCTGGTAGCGGTCGATCTGCTGCTCCTGGTCCTGATAGGCGATCGAGCCCAGGATTCCGAAATTGTCGCCGAGCCGCTTCGAGAAGAGAGCAGTAAGGCGCGGATTCAACGTGCCGCCATTCTCGCGATACTCGGCCTCCGCTCCGAGGGCGATCCGGTCGGTCTTGAAGGAGAGGGGGCGGCCGGTGACGAGATCGATGATCGCGCCCAGCGAGCCCTCGTCGTTCATAGCCGAAGTCGTCTTGGTGACGGTGATTCCGCCGAACAACTCGGAAGCGAAGGTCTTGAAGTCGAAGCCGCGGCTTCGGTTGGCGCCCGAGACCGAGCCGCCGTTGCCGGACACGGCCTGAGCGTCGGCGCCGTTCAGTCGCACCATCTGGAAATCGCCGCCGAGGCCGCGGACGGTGATCGAGCGGCCCTCGCCATTGTCGCGGTCGATCGAGACGCCCGGCAGACGCTGGATCGATTCGGCAAGGTTGGCATCGGGGAAATCGGCAATGTCCTCGGCCGTGATGGCGTCGATGATCTGGTTCGAGCGGCGCTTCTGGCTCAGCGCGTTCTGCAGGGAGGCGCGGAAACCGGTGACGACGATGTCCTCGCCGGACGCTTCCTCAGCTGCAGTCGTAGTCGCCGCAGCACCGTCAGCGACGGTTTCCTCGGCCGTGGCCGCATCGGCGGGCGTCTCGCCAGCAGGCGTTTCGGCGGCAGGCACTTGGCCCGCTTGAGCGCCCGGCGTGGGCTCGGCCGGGCCAGTCTGAGCGGCCGCCGGGCTGGCCGCGATCAGGGCCGCGAGGGCCATCGCCCCCGAGGACGCGGCGCAAATGAATCCGGCTTTGACAGTAAGAGCCAATTGAACCTCCGTCTCCTGGGGACCTGCCGGCATTCCGGTCAGGGTAGTATTGATACCGGTGTCATCCACGGCCGAAGCGAGGGGGCTCGATTCGCCTGCGGAGCGCCCCTCCCGTGAGAGGAGAAAGAGGTCGCTGCCCACCCGCCCGGCCGAAAAATGTCACCGGTGTCAGAGGCTTATAGCCGTCTCGTTGCCCACTTCGCAATACCCACAACGAAAGTCCGACGCCCACCGATCGACACGCTGCCAGTCGGTCGCCTGGCCTGTGCGGATCGCATCGGAAGAGCCGGGCGAAATCGGCAGCTGCCAGCCATCCGCTGGTACCAAAACTTGATACGAAATGGGAATTCGAACGACCGGCACTGGCCCGGCCGTCGAATCGGATTCGGTCAATCCAATCTCGACCCCCGCAATCGCGCGGCGATGACCCTGCACCTGTGTCATCGGAAACATGGCGAGAGCCGCCGGGAATGCCTGATTTGTGCGGTTTCGATGACCTCGAATCTCCGACTCATTGATTTTTCGTTAATAGAGTTGGCAACGAGGCTTATTGGTGCTCTAGTGGCTGGCTTGGCGGGGGCCGAGTCGTCCATCGGGGGGGAGCAATTGGTCGAGCGGACCAGATACCCATCGACAGGTCGCGACGTCGCGCATTCAGCGGCTGAAGCCGTATGTTCGCATCAGTTCCTCGCGAGTGTAGGTTCTCGTTGGAGACGCAGGGCGGATGCTGGTCACATATTCATAGATGCCCGGCCGGATCTGCCGGTACCAGGGCAAGTCGATCGGACCGGCATGGTCGCGCAGATGCCCGAGATAGTCGTCGAGCGTGGCGAAGGACCGGCCAAAGGAGGACGGCAGGTCGCGCACCCCGTCCCTACCGTTCGTTCCTTGCTCCATCCTCACCGTCTCCTTCTTGCCCCGAGCCGCGCCGGCGGCGCCGGCGGGCCGGTCCGAGCACGCCGCGGCGAGCCCGGCAAGGGCCAGAACCGCTTTGATTTCGCTGCGCATGCGCACCTCGTTCAAGGCCGGCAAATGACTGGCCAGACTTTATCTATGTTCGATTTTTCAGCTTTTTGAAACCGCCGATTGCGGTGGGGGGGATTGATATGTCCAAGGCATCCAAGGGGATTTTCGCGGAGACCGTTTCCGCTGACAACGCCGAAAATCCGATCGGCCTGCAATTTTACCTGACGCAGAGCGTCAGCCGATCGGCCTCTCTCGTGAGCCCGCTGGTTGCAAGCGAAGGCGGCTCGGCGGATCCGGCGGTGATCGTCACCTCCGCCTCGGCCTCCGAAGCCTCTCAGGGGTCCGACCTGGACTTCGAACTTGGCGATAAGGTCATTCCGGAAGCCTTCGGCCTGCCCTGCATCACCGACGAGAAGATGCTCATCGCGATGGCCCAGGACAGCGTCAACGGGCGCCTCGCGCAATCCCAAGCCCAACCCTTCGTCGCCGACTCCCCGATCGACGACGAACCGGCCACCGTTCCGATCGCCGTCGGCGGCACCGTGAACGGAGTGATCGATTCTTCCGGGGACACCGACGACATCACGGTGACCCTCGTCGCCGGCCAGCGCTATATGATCTCGCTGATGGGCAGCGGCGCCGCCGCGCTCAAGGACTCCTATCTCGAGGTCTTCAACCCCTCGATGGTCAGCATAGGCCATGACGACGACGGCGGAGTCGGCACCAATTCGCTGATGACGATCACCGCCGCCGTCAGCGGCACCTATACGATCCGCGCTTCCGCCTTCGCCAATCCGGGCGGCCCGGGGGTCGGCCAATATACGGTCGACGTTCGGCAGATGGGACCGGTCGACACCGTTCAGTCGGCCTTCAACGCGGGTGCACCCCTCATTGCTCAGGGCATCACCTTCGGATTCCGCGAAACGTCGACCGGTTCGGCGCTGACGACCGGCCAGGACATCGACACCTACAAGGTCTTTCTCGAGGCGGGGAAATATTACAGCTTCTCGGTCGCCGGAGGGGTCGACGCCGAGACCAATCCCAACAACGTGCCGGTCGGCGAAATCGACACCTACATCCGTCTGATCAACCCGGGGGCGACGGCGGTTCTCGCCCAGAATGACGACATCAACTATCCGAGCGACATGAGCTCGTCGCTCGGCTTCTACGCGACGGTCACCGGCAACTATTATCTGGAGGTCCGAGGCTACGGCCAAGGCAACGGCGCCGGCGGCATCGCCGCGCTTCCGGGGCGGAACACCGGGGGCTACGTGATCGACTTCAAGGAGGTGCCGATCACCGACGTCGATCCGCTCGACTCGATCGACTGGACCACCGCGGCGAACATTCCGACGGTCATGGTCGACGGAGTTCCGACCGCCTACATCTACTTCGCCGTCGCCGGTGAGAATTTCGGCGAGAACGCCCGGGCCGGCGACCCGACGCAGCTGGCGAGCGGGGGCAACGGCACGCTCGTCTCCTACGGCTGGACGGCCTATGAGAAAACCCAGTTCCTGGCCGCGATGCAGGAATATGCGAAGATCCTCGGGATCAACTATGTCGAGACGGCGAACTCGGCGCAGGCCACATTCCGAGTGATCACCAATTCGTCGCTGGCTTACGGCGCCTATGCCTATCCGCAGGACCCGGCCTACGGGACCCAGAAGGGCATAATGGTCTTCAACGTGGACAATCGCGGCTGGGATCCCGATTCCGACAATCCCGCGGTCACCACCGACGGACTCGGAAAGGGCGGCTACGCCTGGTCGACGATCCTCCACGAAGCCGGCCACGCCCACGGCCTCGCCCATCCGCACGACACGGGCGGCGGCTCGACCGTGATGCTCGGAGTCACGGCGGCGCAGGGCTCGCTCGGAGTCTTCAACCTCAACCAGCAAGTCTACACCCAGATGTCCTACAATGGCGGCTGGTGGGGGCACCCCGACGGCAGCATCACCTCCAACGATCCGACCGGGTTCCGCTCCGATGCCGGCTGGCTGGCGACGATGGGCGCGTTCGACATCGCGCAGCTCCAGGCGCGCTACGGAGTCACCCCGGCCTACGCGGCCGGCGACAACGTCTACACCCTGCTCGACGTTAATGCCGAAGGCACCTATTTCGAGACCATCTACGACACCGGCGGTATCGACACGATCGCCTATAACGGCGTTCGCGGCGCCCAGATCGACCTCAACACCGCAACCCTCGATTATTCCGTGACCGGCGGCGGCATCGTGTCGTTCGTCCACAACCTTCCCGGCGAGACGGCCGCTCAGGCGATCAAGGGCGGGTTCACGATCGCCAAGGGAATCGTCATCGAAAACGCAACCGGCGGCAGCGGCAACGACGTCCTGATCGGCAACGAGGCCGGCAACGTGCTGACCGGCAACGGCGGCAACGACTCCTTCATGGGCCGCGGCGGCAACGACTCGATCGTCGGCGGCGGCGGCACAGATACCGCACATTATGACGGAGTGCGCTCGCATTACACCGTCGCCGCCATCGTCGACGGCAATGGGAACATCACCGGCTATACCGTCACCGACGTCTTCCCGGCCAATGCGGCGCCGGTCAACGACGAAGGCACGGACACTCTGACCGGTGTCGAATCGATCCAGTTCACCGACATGACGATGAGCCTGGGCGGCCCGGTCCTGCGTTACGACGGCGGCGGCAATCTGGTCGGCGGCTATGCGACCATCCAGGCAGCGATCAACGCCGCCTCCGCGGGCGACACGATCGAGGTTTCCGCCGGCACGTACAACGAGTCCTTCAACGTCAACAAGGACGTGACGATCGTCGGCCTCGGCGAGGTCAATATCGTCGGCACCTTCCGCGCCGACAACGGAGTTCCGCCGGGGACGAGCGTCGGCGACTGGCTCGAGTCCCATGGAAGCTATTCCGGCAGCAACGGCGCGACCGTCTCGGCGAACGGCGTCACCCTCGAGAACCTCAACTTCTCGCAATTCGTCCGAGCGATCGATCTGGGCGCCGCTTCGGCCGATCTCGAGCTGATCGGCATCGATATCGACGACAGCGTCTACGGGATCGCCAAGTTCAACAACGGCAATTCCGACGGCTTCGCCATGACCGGCGGGTCGATCAGGAACAGCTATATCGGAATCGCGATAGATTCGAGCGGACAGGCCGGCGGCTCGTTCGACGGCATTTCGATCGATGGAGTCACCTTTGAGCATCTCACCGAGAAAGGCATCTACGCTGACCACATCAGCAATGCTTCGATCACCGATATCGTCATGACCGATGTCGGCGAATGGGGGCGCGGGCCCGCATTCGGCTCCGCGGCCCAGGTCGGCGAGTTCGGCGCCGGAATCGACCTCAACCTCAAATACGGCGCCTATTCCGGGATCACGATCGACGGGTTCACGTTCACCGACGTCGGCTCGAGCTCGGGCCCGGATTCCGTTCCGGCCGATTTCGGCGCAGCGATCGTCGTCCGCGCCCGCGAGGACTCGCCGAGCTACAGCGGCAATCCCGCCACGCTCGACAACGTGGTCATCCAGAACGGAACGATCGACGGCACGAGCACGGGCATCCGGCTCGGCGAGCCGACGAAGGTGATGGATTCGACGACCAACCTCGTCGTCAGCAATGTGAGCGTTACGAACTACGACGTCGCGGTCGTCGACAATGTCGACACCCAGGCCCTCACCTGGAACGGAAGCGCGGGTCCGGACACTGTCGTCGCGGCCGCGACGACGACCGGGCCGATCGTCGTCAACGGGCTCGCCGGCAACGACACGCTCGACGGCGGCCAGGGCAACGACACGCTCGACGGCGGCCAGGGCGACGATGCGCTCACCGGCGGCGCCGGCGACGACGGCCTTATCGGCGGGGAAGGCGACGACGCCGCAACCTATGCGGGCTCGCGCGCCGATTACTCGATCACGGCGATCTCCGGACCGGACGGCCGGGTGACCGGTTTCAGCGCGGTCGAGGACGATGTCCCGGCCGGCGGCGACGAAGGCAGCGACACGCTGTCCGGCGTCGAGAATCTGGTCTTCGACGACATGACGCTGGACCTCGACGACGCCGTCCAATTGTTCGACGGCGGCGGCCAGCTGATCGGCACGTTCGACACCATCCAGGCCGCGATCGACGCGGCGTCGGACGATTATACGATCCGAGTCGGTGCCGGGACCTTCGACGAGGATCTGGTCGTCGACGTCGGAGTCGCCATTCTCGGCGCCAAGGCCGGCATTGCGGTCGGCGGGCGCGATTCCGGCGGCGGCAGCGGGGAGACGACGATTCTCGGCCATGCCCGGGTCACCGCGGCCGACAACGTCACCTTGAACGGCCTCCGCTTCCTCAACGACACGTCGACGACCGCTCCGACGCTCCAGCTCCTGACCGGCGGCGGCGCGACGGGCCACCTCGTCACCAACTCGATCTTCTGGTCCACGATCGCGGGCGGCGCCGGCGGGGTCGACGACCGGGCGATCTCGACCGTGGTCATGCCGAGCGGCCTGATCACGATCACCGACAACCTCATCTCGGGCACTTCGGCCGGCCAGTTCGGAACGGCTTCCTGGGGCCGCGGCCTTTGGTTCGACGGCGGCGGGGTCGACCTCGTTTTCACCGGCAACTCCATGCAGTCGGTACGCAGCGGCCTGAACCTCGACATGTCGGGCGATTCGACGGCGGATGTTTCGAACAACAACCTGGTCAACCTGGGCACGTTCGTCGCCGTCGGAGTCGACTCGGACGGCCTCACGGTCAGCGGCAACGACGTCACCAATGTCGGCGACGATTTCAGCTTCCGCAACCTGACCACCGGCGTCACCTTCAACGCCGGAACGGCGATCGACACGCTGACTCCGGTCGGCAACCCCAACGACCTCGTCGTCATCCTGGGCGGCTCGGGCAACGACACGCTCACGGGAACCGCCGGCGCGGACTATATCGACGCCAACAACAATCCGGCGAACCCGAACGCCGGCGACAATGACGTCCTGAACGGCGCCGGGGGCAACGACATATTGCTCGGCCGAGGCGGCAACGACACGCTTGACGGCGGCACCGGCGACGATTCGATGACCGGCGGGACCGGCAACGACATCTACGTCGTCGACAGCAGCGGCGACACCGTCACCGAGACGAGCGGCCAGGGCACGGACGAAGTCCGGACGACGCTTTCCAGCTATACCCTGGCGGCCGACCTCGAAAACCTCACGGGCCTTGGCAACGTCAATCAGACGCTCAACGGCAATGCCTCGGACAACGTCATTACCGGCGGCGGCGGCAACGACTCCATCGACGGCCTGGGCGGCGTCGATACGGCGCGCTACGCCGGGCCCGCCACGATCGTCGAAAACGGCAGCGGCGGCTGGACCGTCACCGATTCCGGCGGCACCGACACTCTCTCCAACGTCGAGATCGTCGACGACAGCGCGGCCGGCAAGACCCTGCTGGTCGGCCATGGCGGCTATGCGAGTATCCAGGCGGCGATCGACGCCTCGTCGGACGGCGACGTCATCATCGTCGCTTCCGGCGCCTGGAACGAGAATCTGACGATCAACAAGGACGTCACCCTTCTAGGAGCCAATAATCATGGCACCGCGGGTACCGGCGCTCGAGGGGCGGAATCCGTCATCAACGGCCAGATCGCGGTCACTGCCGCGGGCTCGGGCGCGACGCTCGATGGCTTCAAGCTCGTTGGACCCTCGACCGGCAGTCTGGAAGACCCGGTCGTCCAGATCGATGGTAACAATTTCTCGCTAGCCAATAATGTGCTCGACGGGACTGGAAGCCTGGCCATCATGGTCGGCCTCGTCAGTGGCGTCGATATCGGCTCGAACCTGCTCAAAGGATACGACATCGGGGCCTACGTCTCAGGAGGCAACACCACCGGCTCGATCCACGACAACCGTTTCCAGGGCGACGGCGGCCCGGCGACCGGGATGGGCAACGGAGTCAATTCGGAGAGCTCGCACGTCGCCATCGCCAACAACGCTTTCGACGGCCTCTACAGCGGCTCGCTGACCCTCTTCCCGTTCGGCCCGGACACGGTCGATCTCATGACCTACGTCACCGGCAACACCATCACCAACACGCCGGTCGCACGGCCGGTGCAGATCTACCCGACCGACCTCACCCACAACATCCTGGGCACCAATTTCAACGAGGCGTTCATCGGCGACAATGGAGTTGTCGGGCCACTCAGCTTCGACGGCCGCGGCGGCGACGACAAGGCCTGGGGCGGCGAGCAGGGCGACACCCTCGCCGGCGGCACCGGCGTGGACGAGCTCTTCGGCAACGGCGGCAACGACAATCTGAGCGGCGGCGACCAGAACGACACGCTTCACGGCGGCGCCGGCGACGACACGGCCGACGGCGGCAACGACAACGATATCGCCAACGGCGAGGACGGCAACGATGTCCTGTCGGGCGGCGCCGGCAACGACACGCTCAACGGCGGCAACGACAACGACTCGCTCGACGGCGGCAGCGGCACGGACACTCTGAACGGCAACGACGGCAACGACTCGATGCACGGGGGGCTCGGCAACGACAACCTCAACGGCGGGGCCGGCACCGACACGGCGGTCTACGACAATCATCGCGGCGATTATTCGATCGGGATGATAACCGGCGCCGGCGGCCGGATCGTCGGCTTTTCGTCGGTCTCCGACAACGAGCCGACCAACGGCAACGAGGGCGCGGACTCCCTGACCAGCGTCGAACGGGTCCAGTTCGGCAACCGCACGCTCGACTCCACCCAGCGCGTGCAGCTGTTCGACCAGGCCAATCAGCTGGTCGCGACCTTCGACACCATCCAGGCCGCGATCAACGGCGCCCAGGACAATTATACGATCCGGCTCACCGCCGGCGTCTTCGACGAGGATCTGGTGATCGACAAGGGCGTCCGGATCCTCGGCGCCCGCCAGTCGAACGCCACTGCGGCGCCTCCGGCGCGCGACGCCGCCGACGGGGTCGGCGAGACGACGATCATCGGCCACGCCAAGATCACAGCCGAGGACAATGTCAGCCTGATCGGCCTGCGCTTCCTCAACGACGGCAGTACCACGGGCGGCGGCGCGTCCAATCCGACGGTCCAGATCCTCACCGGAGGCGGCAGCCAGGGCCATCTGATCAGCAACACCATCTTCTGGTCGAGCGTCGTCGGAGGCGCCAACGGGGTCGACGATCGCGCCATCTCGGCGCCGCTCCTCGCGGACGGCAAGATCACGTTGACCAACAACCTCATTTCCGGCTCGTCGCAGGGGCTGTTCTCGACCGCCTCCTGGGGCCGCGGAGTCTGGATCGACGGCGGCGGAGTCAGCCTCGATGCGACCGGCAACGTCGTCGAATGGACCCGAAGCGGGCTCGTGCTCGACGGCGCCGGCGGCTCCTTCTACTTCCTCGGGAACAACACGCTGCGCAATCTCGGCACCGCTTTCTCGATCGCGACGACCGAGGACGGTCTCGCTCTGCTCAACAACCATTTCAAGAACGTCGGCGACGAATATAACTTCCGCAACCTGTCGGAAGACATCACCTTCGATGCGGGTGTCCCCGGCGGCACGGTCACTCCGGTCGGGACCGGCAATGACGTCGTCGTGATCCTCGGCGGCTCGGGCAACGACACGCTGACCGGGACCTCCGGCGCCGACTATATCGACGCCAACAACCGGCCCGGCAATCTCACCGTCGCCGACACCGACACCCTGAACGGCGGCGCCGGCAACGACACCCTGTTCGGCCGCTTCGGCAACGACACTCTGAACGGCGGCACCGGCGCTGACAGCCTCGACGGCGGCGACGGCAACGACACGCTCAACGGCGGCGCCGACAACGACTCCCTGGCCGGCGGCGCCGGCAGCGATTCGATGAACGGCGGCTCGGGCAACGACTCGATCGACGGCGGCAGCGGCATCGACACCGCGGTGGTCGGCTCCGGCGCGACCTACACCCCGACCGGTACCGGGTGGACCGTGACCTCCTCCGACGGCACCGACACCCTCACCAACGTCGAGATCGTCGACAGCGGCGTCGGGCCCGACACTCTGCTGGTCGGCTCCGGCGGCTTCGCGACGATCCAGGACGCGGTCGACGCCGCCCATGACGGCGACACTATCCTCGTCGCGGCCGGGACCTATGTGGAGCAGGTCGTTGTCGACGGCTTCGAAAATCTGACGATCCGGGCCGCCGCCGGCGCTCAGGTGACGATCGCGGCTCCGGCCGACGTCGTCGAAACCGCGCGCTCGTCGAGCGACCGCGAAATCCACGCCGTCTTCACGGTCAAGGGATCGACCAACGTGCTCCTGCAGGGCATCGATGTCGACGGCCGTGGCGCCGGCAATACGGTCGACGAAGGCGGCGGCGCCGGGATCGCCAATTATTACGGGGTCTATTACCGCAATTCATCCGGCGGCCTGACCGACGTCGACATCACCGGAGTCCGCGATCCCTATCCGGGCGGAAACACGCCGGGTGGCCAGCCCAACGTCGACGGAGTCCAGCGCGGGGTCGCGCTGGTTGTCGACAACGACGTCCTGCTCGACTTCGCAATGCACGGCGGAACGATCAGCGATTTCCAGAAGCAGGCCGGCACCTTCGTCCGGGCCAACCTCGACATCAGCGGTGTAACCGTGATCGGCGGCGGCGCCCAGCCGGTGATTGCCCAGAACGGCTTCTCGATCAACCGCTCGACCGGCAGCGTCACCGGCAACACCCTCACCGGCATCGGCTATGCCGGGCCGGCGCTGGACACCTATTCCGGAGTGATCCTCGCCTCGAGCAATACCGGCCTCGTCATTGCCGACAACGTGATCGGCGGAAGTAACGACGACAGCGCCGCGGCCAAGGTGGTCGGTATCTGGATCTACCAGAACGGCCCCGTCAACAGCGGCGGGGAAGTGACCGGAAACACGATCTCCCACACCGACGTAGGAATTGCGGTCGACAATGCGATCGGGCCCGACCCTCTGCTGATCGAGGATAACACGGTCACCGACGCCGACCTCACTGATCCCTATTCGGCCGGAGTGCGCTTCGAGCCGATGCCCATCAGCGGCACGACCGCCTTCGATATCGACGGCACGCAGATGCACGACGACCTGTCGGGCAATGCCGGCAACGACACCCTGTCGGGCCTTGGCGGCGACGACACTCTTGCCGGCAATGGCGGCGACGATTCGCTTATCGGCGGCGGCGACGAGGATACGGCCGTCTACCACGGCCCCCGCAGCGGCTATTCCGTGGTCGGCACCACGGATTCGGGCGGCCGAGTGACGAGCTTCAGCAGCGTCGACGACACCAATGCGGCCAATGGCGACGAAGGCACCGACGCTCTGAGCGGCGTCGAGATCCTTCAGTTCGGCGACGCGATGCTCGATCTCGCGGACCCGGTCCAGCTGTTCGACGGCGGCGGCCAGCTGGTCGGCACGTTCGATACCATCCAGGCCGCGGTCGATGCGGCATCGTCGGGCTACACGATCAGCGTCGCGGCCGGCACCTATGCCGAGATCGTGACCGTCGACGAGGACGTTACGATCCTGGGCCCGAACGCCGGCATTCTTGGGACCGGGACCCGCGTCGGCGAGGCGGTGGTCGACGGCTTCTACATGCATTCCGCAGGCGCCACTCTCAACGGCCTCAAGATCCTTGGCGGCGGCACGATCGCCGGCAATCCCGCCGGAATCTATGTCGATACCGACGACGTCACGCTGATCAACCTGATCCTCGAGAGCGACGGCACCGCCTCCACAGGCGTGCTCACGCCCTATAACGGCGGAGTCACCGGCCTTCTGCTCAGCCGAAGCCTCGTCACCGGCTGGGACCAGGGCACCTATTTCAACCCGAGCACCGGCTTCACGGCTTCGGACAACAGCTTCGACGGCAACGGCAACGCCATCGTCGGCGACGATTGGGACGATGCCACTTCGATCTCCGGCAACAGCTTCACCAACAGCGGCGGCTCGCACATCGGCTACGGAGTGCTCGACACGGTCGACGACGTCGGCGCCTATTTCGGTGCCGGCAACACCTTCGGGGGCACCAACCGGCCGACCTCGATCTTCGCCTACGGCGACGGAACCCCGGCCGCCCAGACGGTCTACGGAACGGAGCTCAGCAACCTGATCCGCGGCGAAACAGCGGGCGAGGACTATGTCTTCTACGGCCGCGGCGGCGACGACAGCCTCCGGGGCAATGACGGTGACGACGTCCTCCATGGCGATGCCGGCAACGACGACCTTCGCGGGGGAAGCGGCGACGACACGCTCGATGGCGGCGCCGGCGACGACAGCCTCGCCGGCGGCGACGGGATCGACACGGTCGTGCTTGCCGATTCCACCTTCACCATCTCTCCGGTCGCGGACGTCGATCCGGCAACGCCGGGGAATCAGCCGGGCTGGACCGTGACAACTGCGAGCGAGGGTACCGATACGCTTTCGGGGATCGAGATCATCGACCGCGGCGGTGCTGGCAACATCCTGCTCGTCGGGCAGGGCGGCTTCGCGACCATCCAGGCGGCGGTCGACGCGGCCAGTGACGGAGACACCATCTTCGTCGCCGCCGGCACCTATACGGAGCTGGTGACGGTGAACAAGGACGTCACCATCGCGGGCCCCAATGCCGGCATTCCCGCCGGGGATACGCGCAACTCCGAAGTGGTGGTCGACGGCGGCTTCTACATGCATGCCGCCGGAGCGACGCTCGACGGCCTGACCGTGCTCGGCGGGGGCAACCTCGCGGGCAATCCGGCGGGCATCTACGTCGACGCCGACGACGTCACCCTGAAGAATCTCGTCATCCAGGGCGACGGAAGCGCGGAGACCGGAGTCCTGACGCCCTACAATGGCGGCGTATCGGGCCTCGTACTGAGCGACAGCCGGATCGACGACTGGGCGAACGGCACCTATTTCAACCCGACGACCCAGTTCACAGCGACCGGCAACAGCTTCGACGGCAATGGCGTCGCTCTTACCGGCGACGATTGGGAGGACGGAACCCTCATCTCCGGCAACAGCTTCACCAACAGCAGCTTCGGCCACGTCGGCTACGGCGTACTCGATGCGGTCGAGGATGTCGGGGCCTTTTTCGGAACGGGCAACAGCTTCGACCCGTCCGGCGGGCGCATCGGCATCTTCGGCTACGGCAACGATCAGGACATCACCGGCACCGGGTTCGGCGACTACATGGCCGACACGGTCGCGGGCAGCGGCGGCGCCTTCCACGGCGAAGGCGGCGACGATTATATCGACTCCGGCTCGGGCAACGACTCACTCGAGGGCGGCCTGGGCGACGACATCCTGGTCGGCGGCGCCGGCACCGACACTGCCGTCTTCGCCGATCCGGTCACGCTGGCCGACCTGACCCCGGTCGCCGACGCGGATCCCGAAACGGCCGGCGACCAGCCGGGCTGGGTCGTCACCACCGCGACCGAAGGCACAGACCGGCTCGTCGGAATCGAGATCATTGACGGCGGCGGCGCCAACATATTGTTCGTCGGCAACGGCGGCTTCACCACGATCCAGGCGGCGATCGATGCGTCCAGCGACGGCGACACCATCCTGGTCGGGCCCGGCACCTACGACGAGGATCTCGACGTCCATGTCGGGGTCACCATCCTCGGCGCCAAGGCCGGAGTGGCGGTAGCCGGACGCGACGCCGGCGGCGGCACCGGGGAGACGACGATCCTCGGCCACGCCGTGGTCACGGCGAGCGCGAACGTCACGCTCGACGGCCTCCGCTTCCTCAACGACACGACGACGACCGCTCCGACTCTTCAGTTCCTGACCGGCGGCGGCGCGACCGGGCATCTCGTCACCGACTCGATCTTCTGGTCGACGATCGCCGGCGGCGCCAACGGCGTCGACGACCGGGCAATCTCGACCGTGGTCATCGCGGACGGGCTGATCACCATTACCGACAACCTCATCTCGGGAACCTCGCAGGGGCAGTTCGGCACCGCCTCCTGGGGCCGCGGCATCTGGTTCGACGGCGGCGGAGTCGACCTCGTGGTCAGCGGCAACAGGATCGAATGGACCCGAAGCGGGCTCAATCTCGACATGTCGGGCGATTCGACCGCCAACGTCTCGAACAACGTCCTCCGCGGCCTCGGCACCGGAATGGCGATCGGAATCGACGCGGTCGGGCTGACCGTGGTCGGCAACACGATCGAGCGGGTCAACGAGGAGTTCAGCTTCCGCAATCTCACCACCGGAGTGGTCTTCAACGCCGGCACGGCGGTCGGCACACTGGTGCCGGTCGGCGATTTCAACGATCCGATCGTCGTTCTCGGCGGCTCGGGCGACGACGATTTCACCGGCACCGCCGGGGTCGACTACCTCGACGGCAACAACAACCCGGTCAATCCTAACGCGGCCGACGCCGACACTCTGAGAGGCATGGGCGGCAACGACCAGCTGTTCGGCCGCGGCGGCAACGACCTGCTCGACGGCGGCACCGGCGACGATGCGATGACCGGCGGCGCCGGCAACGACATCTATTTCGTCGACAGCGCCGGCGACACCGTCGTGGAGGCGGCCGGCGAGGGCACCGACGAAGTCCGGACCGCGCTCTCCAGCTACACGCTCGGAGCCAACGCCGAGAACCTGACCGGGCTCGGCAATGTCGACCAGACCCTCAACGGAAATGCCGGAGCCAATGTCATAGACGGCGGCCTCGGAGCCGATGCGATGGCCGGAGGTGCCGGCAACGACACTTATGTCGTCGACAATGCCGGCGATACGGTCGCCGAGAATGCGGGCGAGGGAACGGATGAGATTCGGACCGGCCTCGCAAGTTACAGCCTTTTGCTTATGCCCAACGTCGAGAACCTGACCGGCACCAATGCCGGCGGCCAATCCCTCACCGGCAATGCAGCCGGGAATTCGATCACGGGTGCGGCCGGAAATGACGTCATCGATGGTGGCGCCGGCGCCGACACGATGCGCGGCGGGGGCGGCGACGACATCTATTATGTCGACAATGCCGGGGACGTGGTGGAGGAGCTCGCCGGGGAGGGTGCCGATGCCGTCCGCACTTCCCTTGCCGTCTACAGCCTGTTCGGCACTGAGATCGAGCGGCTCGGCTCGACGTCGGATATCGCCCACGATTTCCGCGGCAGTGCGGCGAACAACGTCATTGCCGGCGGGGCGGGCAATGATTTCATCCGGCTCTACGACGGCGGCGACGACATCGCCGTCGGCGGCGGCGGCAACGACGTCTTCCTGTTCGGCGCGGCGCTGACCGGCGCCGACACCGTGAACGGCGGCTCGGGCACCGACCAGATCGCCATTCAGGGCGATTATTGGGGAGCCAAGGCACTGACGCTGGGCTCGAACGTGGTGGGAATCGAGAATCTCGCGATCCTGCCGGGCAACGAGATCCGGTTCGGCGATCCGGGCACCAACTTTTACGATTACAGCATCACGGTGCTGGATTCGGCGGTTGCGGCCGGCGTGCAGATGGTCGTCGACGCCAACCGGCTCCGCGCCGGGGAGGACTTGACCTTCAACGGAGCCGCCGAGACGGACGGCAGCTTCTTCATCTACGGGGGCGGCGGGGTCGACCTGCTGACCGGAGGAGCGAAGAACGACGTGTTCCTGTTCAGTGCCCAGGGCCAGTGGGGCGCTTCCGACATCATCAACGGCGGCTCGGGCGGAATCGACCAGCTCGCCCTTCGCGGCGATTACACGATCATCTTCGGGGCGAACCAGCTGGTCGGCATCGACCAGATCGCCATGGTCTCCGCCTTCGACACCCGGTTCGGGATCCTGGGCGACGACTACGACTATAACCTGACCATGAACGACGATAATGTCGTCGGTACCCAGATGACCGTCGACGCGGCACTGCTTCGGTCCATCGAGACCCTCATCTTCGACGGCTCGGCCGAAGACGACGGCAGCTTCCGGGTGTTCGCGGGCCAGGGCAACGATGTCCTCACGGGCAGCCAGAACGCCGATCTCATCGTCGGCCGCGAAGGCGCTGACATGCTGACCGGAAACGGCGGCAACGACGTCTTCCGCTACAACAGCGCGGGCGAGTCGACTTCGGCGGGCCGAGACAAGATCCTGGATTTCGCCGCCGGCGACCTCGTGGACCTGTCCCGGATCGACGCCGACACGCTGTCGGCAGGCGATCAGGCATTCACCTTCATCGGCAATGCTGCTTTCGGCGGCCATGCAGGCGAGCTCAGGTTCCAGAGCAACGGCGGTACGGAATGGCTGGTCCAAGGCGACACCAACGGCGACGGCGTGTCCGACTTCGAGGTGATACTCAACATCCCCGTGCCCGATCCGATCACGAGCGGCGATTTCATCCTGTGAGACCGATGCGGGAGCGGCGGCTTCTGACTTTGGTGCAGCCGGTTCAGTCGCAGTCACTCGGATGGTCTGTCGAGTGAGCTTAGGCGAAGGTGTCAGCCGGCGCCGTGCGTGCCGAGGCGGTATTGGGGATCGAAGTCTCCCAGTTCAGCCAGCCTCGCCGAGTCGCGCACGCTGACTCCCTCGTCGCTCACCTCCCGGCTGCACGTAGAGCGGCACCGATCCAAGCGCTCGCGCGATTTCCCCCGCGCTAAGCGGGAGAAGGATTTCCTCGATCCTAGCACTTCGCGCTTCAGTGGATCCGGGCTTGGAGCGCAAGATGGGCTTTCGCCTGATCCTGGCGGTCCCGGTCAGCTCATGGCGACGGCAATGCGTCGGGCGCCTCGGAACGGGCGTCGGCCGTGCGCCGCGAGCATGTTGTCGAGCATGAGAATATCGCCGGCTCGCCAGACATGAGGCCTTGCCTCTTCGCGAATGACCCGCCTCACCTCCGCCAAAGCGGACGCCTCGATCGGCGTCCCGTCGCCATAGGCGACGTTGAGTCGGAACAGATCCTCGCTCCCGCACTGGGCGAGCAGCTCGGCATAGGTGCAAGGGTCGAGCGCGCTGGGATGGAAGCCGTCGGCCTGGTTGAACCAGACTTCTTCTCCGGTGCGGGGATGGCGGGCGGTGGCGGGCCTTACCTGCCATACTCGAAGAATGCCCCCGCCCAACCACTCGAACTGCGCGCCGATCTCGGCGCACCGGCGCTCCGCCTCGGCGGGATACTCGGACTCGAAAGCGTCCTGCCAGGAATAGCCGGAGCCTTTGGCGGAGGAAAGGCTGCGGACGTAGCAGATCCCCTTCTCCTCGAACCGCTCACGCACCGCGGGCGACATATTTCGCAGGATAAGGCGGCTGTCGCCAAGGGTGGTCTCCCCTCCTTGCTCGGGGGCGGTCAGGCAGAAGAAGTAGATGCGTTCGGGATAGACGTCCGAATAGGAAAGCTCGTTGTGGAGGGAAAGCTCCATTTCCGGCGGATAGTCGGTCGAATTGTAGATCGGCCGCCGGCCGGCGGGGATCGGGGATCTCGGCGATGCTCCGCCGCGATATTCGAGCAGACGGGAGCGGCCGGCCATCGCCTCGACCGCCTCGGCGAATTGCTCGCCGCCGGCGATCCGATAGCCGCGGAACAGGATTGCACCGCGCTCGAGCAAGCATTCGGAAAGCCGGCTCTCGCAGCTACGGAGCATGTCTAGGAAAGCCGGGAAGCTCGCCGCCTCCTCGTTCTCCGGCTGAACGACGACGGGTAAGCCGCTCACGCGCGTCCCCACGCCGCTAAGCGGCGACCCTTCGCTGCCCGCGTCGCCAGGCCAAAGCGAGTGCACCGGAGGCCGCTGCAGCCGTAAGGAGCGCGGCGGGCGCCCAGCCGCGGCCATAGCGACGAGGGACTCGGGTCGCGGGGTCTTCCCCGCGCTTCATGCCCGGGAGACGCTCGACCGCCCGAGCGGCGCGGGCCAGGACGGTGCTTCCAGCTCGCAACGCCGGAGCGGCTTGCCCGGCGCCATGTTCGAGCCGTGCGTCGATCAGGTCGCGGCAGCGGTCCAGAAGCGCCAGCGGCAAGGCCGACAGGACGTTCCCCGGCGGGCGCCGGGCAACGATCGGGTGGGCTCGGGTGGGCGCGATTGCCCGCACGATTTCCCAGGCGATCCCAACCAGCGCAAGCTGGCGGGCGCTGAGCGCCGATTGAAGAAGCGGCAGCAGCCCGTCCTCTTCATCGCGCACGTCCTCACGGAGCAGCTCGACGACCTGGACCAGCACTTGCCGGTGCGCCGGGGAGCCGGGGTCGAGCGTCTCGAGCTCGGCGACCAGCTCGTTGATCTGCTGATGCTCGATCTCGACCTGCAGGGTCAAAGCCCGCCCTTCCGGAACCATCCGCCGGATCACCGGCCACAGAACCGCCTCTTCTGCAAAAGCGTGCGGAAAAACGAGGCGATAGATGTCGAGCAGGGCGGCGCCCTGCCCGCCCGCCGGCACTTCGTCGAGCCGCTGAAGCAGCCTGTCCAGCTCGATATGGTCGCGCTTCTGACGGGCGAGGATGCTGCTCCGCCCGCCAAGCTCGGATTCGTTCTGCGCAGATATCGACCTCATCGAACGCCCTTTCATTCGGTCCGAAAACCGACCGCCCGAAAACCGACGCGAGGAAGCGCAGTTCCGGACTTCCGGGCGCTCTTTGATGTGCGTTAGGCAACTTCTCGGCTGCCCCGCCGCCCGGATCGGCTCCCTCGCCTCGGTCGTTTCGTCCTTCGATTACAGGTAGGTACAAAGCAGGTAGCAACGCTTCCCGCGGTTCGCGGGTTGGCTTTTGCGAAATTCAGATTCGGAGCAGATCATGGATGACGAGCGGGTTCGCGATTTCGAGACGGCGCTGTGGATCGGCGGAGAGGAGGTCTACCGCCGGTCGATCGATCCCGACTGCCTGATGGTCGTGCCGGCGGCGCCGTTCGTGATGAGCGGCGGCGAGGCGATCGAGGCGGTGTCGAGGACTCCGCGCTGGGAGTCGGTCGATTTCGACGATCTGAGGATCGGCCGGCCTCAGGAAGGGCTGATCGTCCTCGCCTACGGGGTCCAGGCGGCGCGCGGAGACGAAAGGTACAGCGCCTATTGCACCTCGACCTACCGCCGGGTCGCGCACGAACAATGGCAGGTCGTCCAGCATCAGCAGACTCTTCCTCCGGTCGGGGGATCGAGCGGCGGCCGGACGATGGAGGGGGAGGAAGCCGGAGCCGGCGAAGGCCGATCCGATCCGATGCAGCAGGCTCAGAAGGAGGCTTCCGAGAACCGGGAGAACGAACATGGCTATCAATGATCCGGGCAATGATCCGGGCGATGACCCGACCCGTGGGACCGGGGCGGACAAGGTCACCGAAATGGTGCAGCCCGGGCTCGACGCTCCGCCCCATGCGCTCGACAACGAGCCGCCGGGCTCCGGCGCGGCCGACCCGGCGCGGGGAGGGTGCCTGAAGTTCGGCTGGGGCTGCCTCCCGGTGCTGCTCGGCTTCATGCTGGTTCCGGCGGGGCTGTTCTTCTAGGCTGAATCGACATTCAACAGCGGCGCCCTCTTCTCCTCTCCCGTCCTTACGGGAGAGGAGGGGCCCGCCGCGAAGCGGTGGGAGGTGAGGGTCTGTACGCCGGCCTTCCGAAAAAGACCCTCACCTCCCAAGCCTTCGGCTTGGGCCCCTCCTCTCCCGCGAAAAGCGGGAGAGGGGCTGGCGGTGCCGATACAGCCTGGGGCTCCGAAGCTACCTGCTTTGTACCGTAGCCGGCGCCATTTCGTGGACGCGGGCCCTGGCCGCTCCTATCTCGCCCCCATGGCGGAAGGCTGGATTTTTGCGCTGGGCTTGGTGTTCGGGACGGTCGTCCTGATGGAGGCCCTGGCCTGGGCGGTGCACCGGCACGTCATGCACGGCTGGGGCTGGGGCTGGCACCGTTCCCACCATGAGCCGTCCCGGGGAAGGTTCGAGACCAACGACCTCTACGCCCTCGCCTTCGCCGCGCTCAGCCTGCTCCTGTTCACTCTCCTGGCCGAATTGTGGGCCCCGTTCTGGTGGGTAGGGGTGGGGACGGTCGTCTACGGGCTATTATACGCCCTGCTCCACGACGGGCTGGTCCATCGCCGGCTCGGCTTCGATCTCACACCGAGGAACGGCTATTTGAAGCGGCTCGTCCAGGCCCACCGGCTCCACCACGCGGTGAGGGGACGGGACGGAGCGGTGTCGTTCGGCTTCCTCTACGCGCCTCCGGTGCGTCGGCTGAGGCGTCAACTTCATCGGCAGCGCCCCGCGTCATTCCGGCGAAGGCCGGGATCCATGAACACCTCCGATTTCGATATGGATCGGTCCGTGTTCATGGATCCCGGATCAAGTCCGGGATGACGATTTCGGCCCTCAGCCGCGGCCGGCAGACGGCGATCGGGCTAATGCTGGCCGTTACTATCGCCCTTGCATGGGCGGCGCTTCACGTCGGCTCGCTCTTCTTCCTGACGCTGAAAGGGGCGGGTCTCGCGGCGGCGCCGTTGCTTGTCCTTGCGATCTGCTGGCTGAACGTCGGCCTGTTCATCGTCGCTCATGACGCGATGCACGGCTCGCTGGCGCCGGGCCGGCCCGGGGTGAACCTGTGGGCGGGGCGGCTGGCCCTGGTGCTGTACGCGGGCTTCTCGTTCGACCGGCTCCGGCCCAAGCATTTCGAGCATCACCGAAGCCCGGGCACGGCGGAGGATCCGGATTTCAGCGCCGATCATCCGTCCGCCTTCTGGCCCTGGTACTTTGCGTTCCTCCGCCAATATTTCGGATGGCGAGAGCTCGCGATCCTGACGGCGCTGGTCGGCCTCTACGTCCTCCTGCTCGGAGCGCCCTATCCCAACCTGCTTCTCTTTTGGGCCCTGCCGGCGATCCTTTCGTCGATCCAACTCTTCCTCTTCGGCACCTTCCTTCCCCATCGCGCCGGAACGGAGCCGTTCGGCGATCGGCATCGGACCCGAAGCAGCGAGCATGGATGGCTGGCATCGCTTCTGACGTGCTTCCATTTCGGCTATCATCACGAGCATCACCGCTCGCCCGGGACGCCCTGGTGGCGACTTCCGGCCGAACGCGTCAGGTCAGCGCCGCCTCGATGAGTCCGGCGGCGCGGCCCGTGCCGCCCGCATCGCCGATCTCGAGCCGCGCTGCGGCGGCCCGCTCCCGGAAGTCCGGCCTCGTCCTCACCTCGGCAATGGCGCCCGCCAGCCGCCGGGCGGAGCTGCGCCGGCTCACGACCCTGGCGACCCCCGCACGCTCCAGCCGGGCGGCGGTCGCCGATTGCTCGAAGGCCAGCGGGATCACGACCAGCGGCAGTCCAGCGGCGAGCGGCTCCAGAACCGTGTTCATTCCGCCATGGCAGACGACCAGGTCGGCGTGGGGAAGCACGGCCTCCTGCGGCACCCAGTCGCAGATCAGGGGGTCGCCGGGCAGGTCGCCGGGCTTCAGCCGGCCGAGATTGCCCTGGGTGATCAGAAGCCGGAGGTCGAGCTCCGCACAGGCCGAAGCGACCTTGCGGAAAATGCCGGCGCGCGAGCCCTGGAGGGTCCCGAGCGTGCAATAGACGAGCGGCCGGTCGTCGCCCGGGGGAAGCTCGAACGCACCCACGGCTGCGCCGCGGAAGGGGCCGGTATAGTGGAAGCCGGGCGGGAGAGCCTCGCGCGGGAAGTCGAGGCTCGGGACCATCTGCGAGATCTGCAGGATGGGCGACAGGCAATCGTCGAGCCCGCGGCGGGGCGGAAGGCCGAGCCGAAGGGCGTTGCGCTCGATCGAATCGCCCACCGCGCGCATCAGGAGATCGCTCACCCGCCAGCCGCCGAGGTTGCGTCTCAGGCCCTTCCCGCTGGGATCGAAGCGCCAGCCGAGATAAGGCGGGGGTATGCCCGGCTCGCGGTTGATCGGGACGGTGACGGCGATGCTCGCGAAGGGGAGGCCGAGATGCTCGGCGACGAGGCCGCCGCCCGCCTCCAGCTGGTCGACGATCATCGCGTCGGCGCCGATCCGGCGGAGCGCCTCGGGGGCTTCGCTGCAGAACATGTCGGTGAAGCGGACCATTCCGTCCATCACTCCGCCGATGCCGAGCAGGCCGCGGATCCGGGCCATCGGACCGGTCCAGCCCTCGACCGGAGGAGCGCCCCGGCCGATCGGCTCGAAGCCCGCGCCCTGCGCCTCCACCAGGGGCGCGGCGTCCGCATGGTGGACGAAGGTCGCCCGGTGGCCCCGGGCGATCAGCGCCTCGGCGAGATTGGAAAGCGGCCGGTAATGGCCCCGCAGAGGCGGGGCGACGATCGCGAAATGCGCCACCGGCTCAGCGGGTCCTGATCGCTTCGACCAGGGTGGGAAGAAGGAAGGAGAGCTTCTTTCGGCGGGGGACGACCACCCGGGTCTCCCAGGCGGACGCGCCGAGCGTGGCCACCCGGCGGCCGATCGCGCCATAGACCCGGGACGCCGCAAGCACCGCCCAGCGCGCCCTGAAGGGCAGCCTTGCAACCCCGGCATGGGCCGAGGCCTCGAAGCGCAGTGCAAGGCCGGTCAGCCGCCCGGCGACCGCGACCAGCGCTTCCCTGCGGTCCGCCCGAAGGGGGTCGCCGCGGTCGAGGCCGTGAAGCTCGATCCATTCGGCCGGAACGTAGCAGCGGCCCGCCTCGTGATCGTCGCGAAGGTCGCGGGCGATGTTCGAGAGCTGGAAGGCGATTCCGAGATCGGACGCCCGGGCCAGGGTCTCCCGGTCGTCCGGATCGACGCCCATCACGACCGCCATCATGCAGCCGACGGCGCCGGCGACATGGTAGCAGTAGCGAAGCAGGTCGGTCTCGTCGTCCGGGCGCCAGCCTCGAGCGTCGAGAGCGAAACCCTCCAGGTGATCGTGGATGTAACAATGCGGGATCGGACATTCGGCGAGCAGGGCCCCAAGGGCGTCGAAGGGCAGGAGCCCCACCTCCTCGCCGGCGAGGACCCGGCCGGTGAGGAACTCGGTCGCCGCGACCGTATCCTGGGCCCGATCCGTCCTGAAGCCCAGCGCCTGGCCGTCGCAGACGTCGTCGCAATGGCGGCACCAGCAATAGAGAAGCCAGGCGCGCTCGCGGGTCGTTCGGTCGAAGAGCCGGCTCGCCATGTGGAAGGATTTCGACCCGTGCCGGATCGTCTCCCCGGCGGTGGCCACTAGAGCGGCCCGGTTCATCGCAGGAGATCCTCGATCATCAGCCCGGCCGTCGCTTTGGCGCTTCCGACGACTCCGGGGATTCCGGCGCCGGGATGGGTGCCGGCTCCGACGAAATAGAGGTTCGGGATCCTGTCGTCGCGATTGTGCACCCGGAACCAGGCGCTCTGGGTGAGGAGCGGCTCGAGGCTGAAGGCGGAGCCGAGGTGGGAATTGAGCTCGCTCTCGAAATCGGCCGGGCCGAAGTGGAAATTGATTTCCAGCCGCTCCGAAAGGCCTGGCAGCGCCCGCTCCTCGAGGAGCTTGAGGATCCGCTTCGCATAAGCGGGGCCGGCCTTGTCCCAGTCGAGCGGGGCCTTGCCGAGATGCGGAACCGGCGCGAGCGCGTAGAAGGTCGACTTGCC
>DASVSP010000069.1:0-2632 GCA_036388065.1 Allosphingosinicella sp. | reverse complement strand
GGCCGGCGAGGGAGGGGCGCCGGATGCCGATGTCGATGCCGATGCCGATGCCGATGCAGTTGTCGGGCCACGGCGACCGGTTTCTCTCGGCGAGCTTCGTGTTCATGGATCCCGGGTCAAGTCCGGGATGACGGCTTCGGCAGGCCTACCCGCCTCCGACAGGGCCTAGGCGCCGCGCCACTTGAGCAGGAGCAGGGGTCTCGCGAGCAGCAGACCCGCGACGAAGCCGCCGATGTGGGCGAACACGGCGATTCTCAGCCCGCTGGTCTCGAAGGTGAAGCCGATCAGTATCTGAATCCCGATCCAGGCCGCGGCAAGCCACAAAGCGTGGAGCAGGCTTGCAAGGCCGGGATGTGCGACCTTCACCTTGTTGCGGCCGAACAGCAGGGCGAAGGCGCCCAGGATGGCGGAAATGGCGCCGCTCGCCCCGACCATCGGCACGGTTTCGCCGGTGCCCACCGCATATTGCGCCGCCGCCGCCGCATAGGCTCCGACCAGATAGAGGACGCCGATCCCCTGCCCGCCCAATACCCGCTCCACCGAACGTCCGCAGAAGAGCAGGATGATCAGGTTCAGGAAAAGATGCGCGAAGCCGGAATGGACAAGCGCCGAGGTCAGCGGGGTGAGCAACGCCGGAACGACCTCCGGGCCGACCGGAGCGCCTCCGATCCGTGCCGGGATGAAGCCGCCGCTCATCACGGCGACCTCCTGCCAGCCGCCCATCCAGGCGATCAGCCAGGCTGCGGCGGTCAGGATCGCGATTGCGAGGGTGACCGGCGCCGAGCGCAGGTCGTCGGGCAGGCGCATGGCCGTCCTTAAATGAACTCGACTTTCTCGATCGAATAATAACGGTCGCCCGACGGGGTGGTGACCTCAACTTCCTCGCCGATCGTTCGCCCGATGAGCGCCCTTCCGAGCGGGGAATTGTAGGAGATCCGTCCGACCCGGGCATCAGCCTCGGTCTGGCCGACGATCTGATAGGTGACCGGCTTGTCGTCCTCGTCGAGCAGATGGACCGTGGCTCCGAACACGACCTTGTCGCCCGACAGGGTCTTGGGGTCGATGACCATCGCCCGGCTCAGCCGGTCCTCGATGTCGGCGATCGTCGCCTCGACCTGGCCCTGGCGCTCCTTGGCGGCGTGATATTCCGCGTTCTCGGACAGATCGCCGTGGCCGCGGGCGACCTCGATCGCCTCGATCACCGAAGGGCGTTCCACCGTCTTCAGGTGCCGGACCTCGGTCTGAAGCTTCTCATAGCCCTCGGCCAGCATCGGCATCTTGTCGACCGTCGCCATCGCCACTCACCTTTCGTCAAAAAAACCTATTTCGGGCGCCTTCCCGGGTGGGAGGACGCCCTGATTGCGTGTTCAGTTGTTCAGGATCACGCTTTGGAGGCTGAATAATAGTCCTGCAGGGACTTCACTTCAAGGCTGTGCTCCCCGAGCACCGCGATCGCCCGGACCACGGCCGCGCTCGACGCCGCGGTGGTGAAGTAGGGGACCTTGGCCATCAGCGCGGAGGCCCGGATCGAAGCGGAATCCTTGTGGCTCTGCCAGCCTTCGGTGGTGTTGAAGATGATGTCGACTTCGCCGTCCTTGATCCGGTCGACGATGTGCGGGCGCCCCTGCGCCACCTTGTTGACCTGGCTGACCGCGATCCCCTGCTCGCCGAGCCAAGAGGCCGTTCCCGCGGTGGCGATCACGTCGAAGCCCAGTTCGCACAGCGCCCTCACCGGCGCGGTGATCGCGCCCTTGTCGCTGTCCTTGACGGAGACGAACAGGGTTCCGGAAAGCGGAAGATCCAGCCCGGCGCCAAGCTGCGATTTGAGAAAGGCCTTGGCGAAATCCGTGTCGATTCCCATGACTTCGCCGGTGGACTTCATTTCCGGCGAGAGCACTGGGTCGATCCCCGGGAAGCGCGCGAAGGGGAAGACGGCCTCCTTGACGGCGATATGGTCGACCCTGGTTCGAAGCGGAAGGAAGTTCATCAGCGGTTCCCCCGCCATCACCCGGGCCGCGATCTTGGCGATCGGAGTCCCGAGCGTCTTGGCGACGAAGGGCACGGTTCGGCTGGCGCGCGGGTTGACCTCGATCAGATAGACGGCTCCGTCCTTGACCGCGAACTGGACGTTCATCAGCCCGTGCACCCCGAGCGCAAGGGCGAGCGCCCGGGTCTGGCGCTCGATCTCGGCGACGATCGCGGGCTCGAGGCTGTAGGGCGGAAGCGAGCAGGCGCTGTCTCCGCTATGGACCCCCGCCTCCTCGATATGCTGCATCACCCCGGCGATGGCGACGTCCCTTCCGTCGCAGATCGCGTCGACGTCGACCTCGATCGCGTCTCGAAGATATTTGTCGATGAGGACCGGGCTGTCGCCCGAGACCTGGACGGCGGTGACGATATAATCTTCGAGCTGGGCGGGGCCGTCGACGATCTCCATCGCCCGGCCGCCGAGCACGTAGCTCGGCCTCGTCAGGACCGGATAGCCGATCCGTTCGGCCACCGCGATCGCCTCCTCGCGCGAGCGGGCGATCCCGTTCTCGGGCTGCCTCAGGCCGAGCTTGTGCACCAGCGCGGCAAAGCGCTCGCGGTCCTCGGCCAGGTCGATGGCGTCGGGCGAGGTTCCAAGGATCGG